>DATAFP010000018.1:0-8210 GCA_036257415.1 Gemmatimonadales bacterium | reverse complement strand
GTCACCGCCGATCTCGACGCCACCTACGCCTGGATTAGCAAGCAACCGGCGGTCGCGGCAGACCGGATCGGCGTGATCGGCTTCTGCTGGGGCGGCGGGCAGACGTTCCGCTATGCCACCAACAACCCGAAGCTCAAGGCCGCCGTGGTGTGCTACGGGCCGACGCCCGAATCCGGGCTGGAGCGGATCAAGGCTCCCGTGCTCGGCGTGTATGGTGAGGACGACGCCCGGATCAATCAGTCACTTCCGCAGACCGCCGCGCGAATGAAGGAGCTGGGGAAGCCGTTCGAGTACGCGACCTATCCGGGAACCGGCCACGGCTTCCTCAAGCCCGGACGGAAGGGCAACGACGGCCCCGAGCCCGAGCGCGCGTGGAGCAACATTCTGAAGTTCTACGAGAAGCGGCTCGGGAAGTAGCCTTACTTTTTCTCGATGCTGGGCCTCCCTGCGCTGCTGCTCCAGACCACCGCGGCGGTAGTCTCGCCGCTCGCAATCCGGCCCGATACCACCCGTCTGCCCCACGACGTGGTTCATTACGACGTGACCCTGCTGCTGGGTGACAGCGGCACCCATGTCCTGGGGCAGACCGACGTGAGCTGGCGGTTGGCCTCGTCGGATCCCGTGGAGCTGCAGCTCGACTCCACCCTCCGGGTGATCCGCGTGCTGGTGAACGGCCGCGAGAATACCCGGCTCGTGCGCACGAGGTGGGGCCGCCAGGGCGAGCTCATCGCGGTGCCGCACGATGGCGCTCTGGGTGACACGCTTTCCACCCGCGTGCGCTATCGCGGCGAGGTGCGGGAGGGGCTGGTGTTCCGCCCCGACCGAAGTGGCCTCCGTGTCTTCGCCGACAACTGGCCCGACCACGCTCACGGCTGGCTGCCGGTGCAGGACCACCCTTCGGACAAGGCGACGGTCGCGTTTCACGTCCAGGTGCCCGCCGGGGTACAGGTGGTCGCCAATGGCGTGCTCGAGAAGATCGACACGCTGCCGTACGAGCACCGGGTTTGGCACTATCGGCTGAACGATCCGATTCCCACCTATTCGATGGTGATCGGGGCCGGCAAGTTCGCGATCAACCGGTTGGGTGATGCCGGCTGCGCGGCGCGCTGCATTCCGGTCTCGCTCTGGACCACGCCGACCGATTCGGCCGCGGCGGCGAGTGGTCCGTTCCGGCGTGCCTCCGCGATCGTGGACTACTTCACTCAATTGGTGGGACCGTTTCCCTACCCGTCGCTGGCGCACGTGCAGGCCGCCACCAGGTTCGGCGGGATGGAGAACGCCACTGCCATCTTCTACAACGACAGCCTGATCCGGGCCGCACGGCTGGACGAGCGGACCGTGGCGCACGAGACCGCGCACCAGTGGTTCGGCGATGCCGTCACGCCGGATGACTGGCATCATCTCTGGCTCTCCGAAGGATTCGCGACCTATCTCGCAGTGATGTGGGCCGAGCATACCGGCGGATCCCAGGCCCGCGGAGTGGCGATGCGGCGCGAGGCCGATCGCCTTTTCGCGTCCGAAGCGATCGGCCGCCCCGTCATCGACCCGACCGTCTCGCGGCCCGACTCACTCCTCAACGACAATGCCTATCAGAAGGGCGCCTGGGTGCTGCACCAGCTGCGCGGCATGATCGGTGATTCGGCCTTCACCGCGGCCCTGCGGGAGTACTACCGGAAGTACCGCCACGGGACCGCGGTCTCCACTGATTTCGCCGAGGTCGCAAGCAACGCGGCGAAGCAGAACCTGGACTGGTACTTCCGCCAGGCGCTCACCCAGCCGGGCTATCCGGTTCTCGACGTCAGGTGGCGTCACCAGGGCAACGCAATCGACCTCGACATCCGGCAAACCCAGCCCGCCCCGTGGGGCACCTATCGGTTGCCCGCGCTGGTGCTGCGAATCGACGGGAAGGATTACCCGATCGACGTGTCCGGTCGGAGCGTCCGCCGGACGCTGCGCGGGTTCGCGAAGCCGCCGTCCAGGGTGGAGGTAGATCCCGGCGGGTGGTGGCTCGTCAAGGCAACGGTGAGCAGGGAGCGGTGAGCGGGTACGAAGTCGCCTCGGGCGTCCTTACGATCGTTGTGCTTACGTCGTGCAGCGGAACCATCTCGCCCTTTCGCCGCCAGGCGGTAGTTGGGCGTGATACCTACGCCATCTTTGTGGCGGACGGTCCCGGCGGAGCGGCTGATCTCTTCGGCGTTCGGGGCGACGGCGGGGAAGTCTTTCCCATCACGTTCACCCCGGTGGCCGAAGCGCGCCCCGCGTTGTCACCGGACGGTTTGATGGTGGCGTTTCTCCGGGGCGACGGGCGCGCCGACACCGTTCCAGGAACGCCGTGGGTGATGAATCTGCTGACCGGAGCGGAACGTCGGCTCGAGCTACCGGTCGACGCCCGCGCCGAAGCGATCGGCTGGTCGCGGGATGGGCGGACGCTCTACGTGCGCGCGGGCCGGTTCGCCTACTCCTTCCCGGCGCCACCCGCCAGTGACCTACCGCGTGCGGTCCTGCCTGACGAATCGTACCGGATGGACTCGGCGCTCGGCGTGTTCGTAGGCGAGCCGCCCTTCGCTCGCGTGTTCCGGTGCGAGCAAACCATCTGTGCGGTCAGCGACAGCGGTCCCTCGCGACCGATCGCCGACGAGGCACGGGACCCCGCCCGTTGGGGGGCGGACTCGGTGGGCTATTTCGCGGGAGACGAGCTGCTGGTGCGGCCTGTCGGACCGGGACGCGCGCGGCGGGTCGAGTGGAGCCGCCCACCGCCTCGCGCGCGGGAGCTCACAGCATTCGCTGGGGGACCGACCCGGTCTCCGCCGCCTTGATCGCAGCCCACGCCGCGTCGAGCACCTGCGCGACCTGCGGCTGGTCCGGAGACCACTCTCGCGATGCAATCCGTTCGGCGGCGAACGCCACCAGCTGAAGCCACACGGCGGCCCAGAGTTCCGCCGGCCCGGCCCGAATCACGCCATCGGATTTCCCGGATGCGATCACCTGTTGCAGCGCACCACGGAACTCGCGCGCGGCATCCCGGCTGCGCTCGTCGAGGTGCCGCTCCTCCCGCGACAGCAGGAGCATCCTGGCCGCGGCCGGATCCCGGTCGGCGCCCTCGAGCAGGCGGCGGCCGATGCGCTGCAGGCGGTCCGCGGGCGGGAGCGAGCCGTCCGGTTCCAGCACCAGTCCCGCCGCCCATCGGTGCGCGGCGCGGTACACCTCGTTGAGCAGCTGCTCCTTTCCGGGGAAGTGGCGGTAGATCGTGCCCTCCGCCACGCCCGCTCGCTCCGCGATCGCCGGGGTGGTTGTGGCCCTGAAGCCAGTGGTCGTAAACAGCTCGAGCGCCGCGCGGAGGAGCCGCTGGCGGGTTGCCTCGCCGTCGCGGCGAATGGATGACGCCATGCCGCTAATCTACGGGCACGGGCAAGCCGGAACCGGGGGGCCTGGGTTGGGGTTCTTCGTGGGGACGCAAGGGACTGATATGAACTTCGCCGATCTGTGGAATTCCGCGCTGCCATACGCCGATTTCGTAGGACAGAGCGAGCTCAAGCACCGCGGGCTTTGGGAGGGGCTCTACCGGCTGGCCCGGGTTCCCGAGTGGGCCCTGGCGGCGCAGAACGGCGCCCCGCTCCGATTGCTCGCACTGGCGGAAGACTGGTGCGGCGACGCCTCGAACACCTTGCCGGTGCTCGCGCGACTGGCCGACCTGGCGCCCGGTGTCGAGCTGCGGCTGCTCCGCCGGGACGAGAACCCCGATCTCATGAACCGCTACCTCACCAACGGAACGCGGTCGATCCCCATCGTCATTGCCCTTGACCCGGAGTTCCGGGAGATCGGGCACTGGGGCCCCCGGCCCCGGGAGCTGCAACAGTGGGTGATGGACGAGTTGCGTCGCGGACGCCCCAAGAGCGAGCTCTATCCCGAGATTCGCAAGTGGTACGCGCGGGATCGGGGCGAAACGACGCTGCGGGAAGTGTTGGGAGCGGCGGGGCGGGAACTCTAGAAAAACCAACCAGAGTTGAGATCGATGTTGATCCCCTCAGGCCCTCCGCCGATGGTCAACGTGAAAATCTGGGAGCGCAGAATCCGAATCGCGATCCCGCCGCCCCCGCCGACCTTGAGATCATCGAACGTGAGTCGGAACTTCTCTTCCTCGAACACGCGGCCGGCATCCAGAAATGCCAGCAGGCCAATCGCTCCGATGTCGCCGAACCCGAACACTTCCTGCCGCACCTCGAAGTTGCCGAACAGGACGCCCGAGCCCGCGAAGCGTGGCAGGTCGAGTCCGCGGTGCGAGAAGTTGCCGCCGAGCACTGTCACCGGACGCTCCCAGCCCGGAACGATGAAATGCGCGTCGAACGTCGGCTCACCAAAGAGCTGCGACCCGACAATCCGGGTGGCGAGGGTGGTGCCTTCACGCGGGGTAAGCCAGCCACGTGCGATCCCGTACACCCGCTGGTAGTTGCCCCCGCCGGCGCCCACCTGACCACCGGCCTCGAGCAGCAACCCGCGCTTGGTGTTGTACTCGTTATCCCGGGTATCGAAGACCAGAGCGAGCCGGAGGGAGGCGTCCTCGTTGTCCAGCACGGGGCCGTTGTCCTGGGCGAAAAGCGAGGGCTGATCGTCCGGCGCGGTATAGTTCGCCGCCACTAGCTCGCCCAGCACAGCCGCATGGAGGGGACCGGTGAGGTGGCGCGTGAGGTCGGTGTCCAGCCGGTAGGTTCGCCGCCGGACCCGGTAATACAGGTCGTTACCCGCCTGAGCCAGCGACTCGTCCTTCACCGTCTCGTTGCCCAGGCCGTAATAGCCGAATCGGGCCTCCCGCACGGCTGCCACGAGCCCATAGAAGCGCCAGCGCGGGCCGAGGCGCGGCACGGTGGCCGTGACCGAGATGAACCGGCTACCCCGATAGCCCATCCCGAGGTTGAGCTCGACCGCCGCCTTTGACGTGACGCGATCCTCGTACGGGGCCGGCTTCCAGTAGCGCATCCGGAACGCGAGGAGCGGACCGTCGTTGGAGAGGCCGGTTATGTACGGGAAGTAGCTCAGGAGCCATGGAACGTCCGTGTTGGTCCAGGTGGTGTCTTCCGCCAGCGGATCGGTCAGATCGACTTCGGTGCTGTCCTGCGCTTGCAGCGGAGGCGCGAGAAGACACAGGGCAAGCGCGGCGGCGACGCCAGGGCGGAACCGCATCAGGAAGGCATCCGTTCGTACAGGTGGGCCGTGTCGCGCAGCGCCGCCTGGTGCCCATCATGCGCGGCGTACCGGCCGGGATAGAAAGAAGCCGCGCCGAGGTCGCCGCGGGCGTTGACTGCATAGAACTCGAGATGAAAGTTCGGCCGTCCGTCTTGGAGCAACCGTTCCGGCGTAAGCCTCGCCACCCGGCGCAGGGTCTCGAGGCAGGCGTCGGTCGGGCTCAGCCCGCGCCGCATGTGCTCGACCGTGAGAAATCCGCCGCACGCGGTGATCACGGCCTCGCCTCTGCCACTGGCTCCGGCAGCGCCCACATCATTGTCGGTATACTGGCCCGCCCCGACGATCGGGCTGTCACCCACTCGACCGGGGATCGTCCACGCCAACCCGCTGGTCGTCGTCACCGATGAAATCTCAGCCTTCGCGTTCACCACGTTGAGGTTGATGGTCCCCGTCGGGCGCGCGAGCATCCGCGTGCCCGCCGGCACGTCCAGCCAATCGTCGTTCGGGCCGCGGTTCGCGCGCCATTCCAGCCAACGCTGGCGGGACTCGGGGGTGAGCAGATCCTCTTCCTTGAAGCCGTAGGACAAGGCGAAGCGCTTGGCCCCTTCACCGACCAGGAGCACATGGTCGGTGTACAGGAGCACCAGCTTGGCGACCTCACTTGGTGTCTTGATGCCCTCGAGCGCCGCGACGGCTCCTGCCCGCCGGGTAGGCCCGTGCATGCACGAGGCGTCCAGCTGCACCACGCCGTCTTCGTTGGGCAGCCCACCGTACCCCACCGAGTTGTCCGCGGGATCGAGCTCCTGGATCTTAACGCCTTCGATAGCGGCGTCGAGCGTGTCGGCGCCGGAGAGCATCAGCTCCATGGCCCGGTTCACGGCCCGAAGCCCATTCGATGAGCTCACGGCCGCCGGCCGGGCCGCGCCGCCGAGGTGAACTGCCGGCGAGGGGAACGCCGCCGGCGCCCCGGGCAGCGCGGCCGACGCGGCAACCGCGCCCGTGGCCGCGAGGAAGTCCCGCCGGGAAAGATGTTCCATTACGCGCTGATTTACGCCGGCACACTGACCAATGTCAACTCGCGCTGCTTGCCGCCACTTCGCGCACCGCCATAGCTTACCGGCCTTGGCACCCTCGATCGAGAATCCGTTTCGCCTGCTGAAGATCGCGATCGCCGCGATCCTTCTCTTCGTAAGCGGCGCCGCCGCCGTGGTGTCCGTGAGCGGCGTGGAGCCGCGCGCGCTCGAACTCGTCGCCGTCTGCTGGGCAGTCTACGGGTTCGCCGTCGGGCTCCTGGACGGCGTGCTGGAGCCGGGGGTCGATGGGATCGCGCGGGCGCTCCAGAGCGTCGGGCTGCGCCGGCTGGGCGGCGGCTACTCGAGCATCGAAGCCCTGGTGGCGGGCGGGCACTACGCCGCCGCCGCCGAGGCCTACGCCGAGCGAGCGCGGGAAGACCGGCGCCGAGCCGAGCCCACACTTCGCCGGGCC
This sequence comes from Gemmatimonadales bacterium, assembly GCA_036257415.1. Taxonomy (GTDB): domain Bacteria; phylum Gemmatimonadota; class Gemmatimonadetes; order Gemmatimonadales; family GWC2-71-9; genus DASQPE01. Next base: position 1,544 of record DATAFP010000018.1, on the reverse strand, counting down.
GCGCTGCTGGCGGGCCCACTGGGCCAGCCGGAAAACGCGGCGGCCGAGCTCGACGCCTTCCGCGACGCGAGCCCGCTGTCGGCCGACGAGGACATCCGCGTCGGGCTCGCGCTGGCCGAGCTCTGGGAGCGCCGGCTGGGCGAGCCGGGCCGCGCGATGCGGGAGTTGCGCCGGCTGCTCGACCGCTACCCCAGCAATCGCCACATGCGCCAGATCCGGGCCGAGTTGGTCGAGCTCAAAGCCAGACCGTTCGCGTCCCGGTGAGCGACTTCGGGCGTTTCTTCCTGCCGGGGCCGGTGGAGGTTCACCCGGAGATCCTGGCCGCCTTCCAGCGGCCGATGATCTGGCCCTGGAGCCCCGAGGCGAAGGCCCTCCTCGACGGGCTCCAGCCGGGATTGCAGCGGCTCTTCCGCACCCGACAACCGGTCCTGCTCACCGCGTCGTCGTCCACCGGCCTGCTCGAAGGGGTGATTCGGAGCGCGGTGCCCCGACGCGCCCTGGCGGTCTCGGGCGGGTTCTTCGGCGATCGGTTGGCAGAGACCCTGGAGGCGTGTGGCGCCGAGGCGGTGCGGCTCAACGTGCGTCCGGGCCGAACCATCGAGCCAGCGCACCTCGAGCGCTTCCTCGGCGGGCCGCCGCTGGACGCCGTGCTGCTGGTGCACTCCGAGTCCTCCACTGGCGCACTCGCTCCGCTTGCCGAGCTCTCCCGAGTGATTCGCGAGCAGACCGACGCGCTGATCGTGGTCGACGCGGTGTCGAGCGTGGGCGCGGTTCCGGTCGAGACCGATGGCTGGGGCCTCGACTTCGTGTTCACCGGCTCGCAGAAGGCGCTCGCGATGCCGCCGGGTCTCGGGCTCGGCGTCGCATCGGCCCGGCTGTTGGAACGTGCGGCCGGAGTGACCGGCCGGGGGTGGTACCTGGACTTGCTTCGCTATGAGCGCGCCGCCCGCACCGGACAGCCCACGCAGACACCGGCCCTTTCGCACCTGTATGCTCTCGAGGTCCAGCTTGCCCGGATCGATCGGGAAGGCGGTGTGGAGGCGCGCTGGCGCCGACACGCGGCAATGTTGGCCCTGGTCGAGCGCTGGGTCACCGAGACGCCTGGCTGGCGCCTCCTCGCCGACTCCGGCCGGCGATCGGCCGCCGTCTCGGCGTTGCTTCCGCCGGCAGGTCTCGCCATCCCGGTCGTCCTCGATCGTATGCGGGCACTCGGCTTCACCTTGACCGGCGGCCTCGGGTCCCTCGCCGAGCGAATCATCCGAATCGGGCACATGGGAGACGTGGGCCCGGGAGCGGTAGAAGTGATGTTGCGCGCCCTCAGTGAAGTCGCGGGGAAGCCGGCGTTGTGATGCGGCGCACAGCAGGGGCCTAAGTGGTGGGTATCTTGGCGGATAGTGGAAGCGGTGACAGGTCGGCGATCTGCGAGACGTCCGATCCTAGCCCTCGGCCCCCAAGCCCCGCGGCCGGATGAGCTGACCTCCAGATCCGTTTTCGCTGTATAACCCTTCTTAACCCCCTTCTTATATATCTCGCGGGAACGGGCG
>DATAFP010000262.1:0-2522 GCA_036257415.1 Gemmatimonadales bacterium | reverse complement strand
AAAGCGATGACTCCAGTGACCGAGGTGACCGACGGGATGACGCTACCGACTCCGTGACGTTCATGCCACCCTGTGGAGGAGGACATAGCCCACCGCCGTCTCGAGCCCAGCCAGGTCTGCTGAGACCAAATAGCTCCCCCCTGTCATCAGCCACAGTTGTGCCGTGAGATCGCTCCCCGAATACGGGTGAGTACCAGCACTGCTGCCGGGTTCCCTCCCACCTCACCTTCTCTCGCACTACGGAGTACCGCGCCGCCAGAAGATCATCCCACAGGGGCGCCACCTCCTTCCGACTCTTGAGCGCGGTCTCGCGCTCGCCCAGCGGCTGTGTTCCTCGCCGTTCAGGAGAACCTTCGATGATCCGACAACTGACGGGCGGCGCCCTATTGGCCGCTCTCGCCACCGTGCTACTGCCCGCCTGCTCCGACCCGATTCGCCCCAACGAGTTGGCCGACCCTGGTGGAAATGCCGAGCCGGCACGCTACACCGCCCGGACGCGACTGGCACTCGACGGCGCGCGCTTCCGCCTGAACGGTGCGCTCACCTACCCCGGAGAGCCGCCGGAAGGCATGCTGCTCAACGTCCGCATGGTCAACTCGGTGTTCGAGGATGACGGCAAGCCCGACTTCGACCCCGAGAGGAACACGGCGGAATTCGTCGGGAAGATGCAGGAGTACGTCGCCCATGGCGTGCGGGCGTTCAGCGTGTCACTGCAGGGTGGCTATCCCGGCTACAACGGTGCGCGCAACTCCGCGTTCCGCTCGGATGGTACGCTCGACGCGACCTACCTCGCCCGTGTGGCTCGTGTGATCGAGCGGGCGGATGCGCTCGGGGCGGTGGTCATCCTTTCGCTCTTCTACCAGCGGCAGGACCAGATTCTCCGGAACGAGGACGCCGTACGCACCGGCGTGATCAAGGCGGTGGACTGGGTGAAGCAGAAGGGATACCGCAACATCATCCTCGAGGTCGTGAATGAATACGGACACCCGGGGTTCGATCATGCCGTGTTGCGCTCGGACGACGGAGTGGCCGGCCTGATACGCCTGGCCCAGGGGCGGCTTTCGTCGCTTCCGGTCTCCGCCAGCACCCGCGGCACCGCGCGAACCACTCCTCGGGTCGCCGCGGCTTCTGACGTGATCCTCGTGCACTTCAACGACCTCTCCACCTCGGAGATCCGGTCGAGGGTTCGCGATCTCCGCACGGCCAACAAGGGGAAGCCGATCGTCTGCAACGAGGACGGCCGCACGGGCTCAGCGGCGGTCTCGGCGCTGATGGCCAGCGTCGACGAGGGCGCGTCCTACGGCCTCCTCGTGGAGCGGGTCAATCAGCACTACCCGTTCTATTTCCGCGGCCGCTCCGACGACGCCGAGGCCTACGACCAGTACCGCGCGCTCGCCTATTGAGCGCGGGGCGGGATCATGAGGCTGAGGCAGGTCAATCCCGCCTCCGCCTTCTGGAGCTCGCCGATCTCGATCTCCACCGGGTCGAGCCCGCCGGCGCGCAGCCGCCTCAGGGTGACCCGGTTGCCCGCCGGCACGAGGAGCGTGTCCGCAACCCTCAGCACGTTGGCGGCCCACGGCTCCGAGGACGCGACCGGCACGACGGCGAGTCCGTCCTCCTCGAACGGCCGAACGCTCACCCAGGAGGGATTCGCCACCACGATGCCGTCACCGGCGGAGCTGCAGCCTGTCTTGAGGTGCAGGCATCCCCCGACCGGCACCACGCCTACCCGGTAGCCCAGCGGCTCCAGCACCCGGCGAAGGGCCTGGATACCGGCGCCGTTGGTTCGGCCTGACTGGCCCACGTACACCGTGCGTCCGATGCGCAGGACGTCGCCGCCTTCCAGAGTCGCCCCCGGCCGGCCGAGACGTTGCACCGGCCGATACTCCTCCAGCGAATCGGCGATCGCTTCGGCCTCCGCAGCCCGCGACTCAGCACCGAGCGCTCCCAGGACCGCGACCTCATCCACCACGACCGCCGTGTCTTCCACGAACGCGGCATCGGGCAGATGATCGAGCGCCGGGAGCACCCGCACTTCGGCACCGGAGGCGCGAAGCGCCGCGCAGTAGCCCGCGTGCTGCGCCCTCGCCCTACTCAGATCGATCGGGGTGCGGTGAACGTAGGAGAGCTCGCACTCGGCCAGGCTGGCACTCAGCTCGCGGACGAGGGCGACGAGTGACACCCGCTAGAGCCGATACAGCGCGTCGTAGCGCGCCCGAAGGGCCCGGACCAGCGGCCGTTGGTCCGGCGGCGATCCGGTCACCACCTCGATGAGCCGCGCGGAGGGATGCCGGCCGCCTTGGTGATAGATTCGCCCACCGAGCCAGCGGACCAGCTCGCCGAATTCGCCGCGGGCGAAGGCGTCCTCCAAATCACCCACCTCTTCCCCCGCCCTGGCAAAGAGCTGGGCGGCGAACACGTCGCCCAGGGTGTAGGTCGGGAAATAGCCGATCAGGCCGTCGGCCCAGTGGCCGTCCTGGAGACAGCCCTCCGCGTCGTCGGCCGGGGTGACGCCGAGGTAG
>DATAFP010000260.1:0-9863 GCA_036257415.1 Gemmatimonadales bacterium | reverse complement strand
CGTGCCCGGTTCTGGGCAGATCGACGATTCGGACCGACTCGGCCTGGTTTCGATTCAGGGCACCCGCGACCAGGTCCTGATCCGCCCGGGTCATGATCCAGTCATACTCGCCATGGAGGATCAGGACCGGCGCGGAGATTCGTGACCACGCCTCGAGCACGTTCAGCTGCTGAACCTGCTGGTAGTACCGCGCTGGCCGTCCATACTGGTGCTCGGGCTGATCGTGCCAAATCGTCCTGAGGTGGGGACGCTGCGAGATCACCTTACCCGGGGTGTGCCCGCGGATCAGCGACATGGCGGTCGACATTCGTACCCGCAGCGTGTCGCGCGCCGGCGCGGCCATCGAGCTGGCTCCGCTGGAGTTCGAACTGCTGGCCGCGCTCGCGCGCCGCCGGGGCGCGGTGGTATCGCGGCGCGAGCTGCTCGCGGAGGTGTCGGGCTACGCCGACTCGGTGTTCTCCCGGACGGTGGACGCCCACGTCGCGCTACTGCGGCGCAAGCTGGAGCCGGAGCCGTCCGTACCGCGCTACATCATTACGGTTCGCAAGTCGGGCTATCGCCTGGCGGAAGCACCGTGAATGCCCGCAGCGAGCGGGCCGTGAGGGAGTCCGCGACCGGCCGGAAGGCCGGACGGACCCCGCCGTCCTCGGAGATGGTCGCCGGAGTGTAACCGGCATCGGCCACGCTCTCGTTGTACCACTTCCCTTTCAAGGAACGCCCTGGTCGCGATACCCTCCGGAGCGAGGTCGCCAGGTGAGCTGAACAGGTACACGTTCTGATTGTAGGTTTCGCCGCCCAACGCCACCGGGTTTGTCGTCTGGTACCGGTAGCTTGCCTCTACCCGTCCAGGAATCCCTCGAACTGGAGCAGGAGCAATCGCTGCACGCGCGAGCCGTCGGTATCCACGAAGACGTGCCGCTCGCCGGCGGCCACGTTCCGAATGCGAAACGGTGCGCACCGAGATATCGAAAGCCGCTGTCCGCCCGGAACCGAAGAACCGGCCGACAGGTGGAAATCGGGACTCCATCCTTGAAATGGCGTGAAGGTGTCGCTGGGGCCGGGTTCTGTCTCGCGCAACTGGTCGCGGCAACGACGAAAAGGGCGGAGAAAAGGAATGGCGCGCCGCCGCTCAGGGTTGCCATCTTGCTCGGTATGCTCGTCGTTCGGCCGGCGGTCAGCCCCGGGGAGGTGGACGCGGCGCGGGCGTTGTTCCGCGAATATGCGGCCGGGCTGGGCCGAGATCTCTCCTTCCAGCGGTTTGCAGAGGAAGTCGCGCAGCTGCCGGGGCCATACGCTGAGCCGGAGGGTCGCTTGCTTCTCGCATGGGTGGATGGCGCCGTCGCAGGCTGTGTTGCGCTCCGGCCCCTGGAAGGGCAAGCCTGCGAGCTCAAGCGGCTCTACGTGCGACCGGGGTATCGAGGCGAAGGCATCGGCGAGCGTCTGGTTCGCAGAGCGCTGGACGAAGCCCTTACGGCCGGCCACCGGCGTATCCGTCTCGATACCCTGCCGAGCATGCGCGCGGCCCAGGCGCTCTATCGCCGGCTCGGCTTTCGTGAAATCTCGCCGTACTATGCTACGCCAATCGAGGGTACGGTGTTCTTCGAGCGGACGCTCGAGCCGCCAAGCGTCTGATGGAAGCCGGGCGACCGTGCTGATCGCCGCGGTAACGGCACTGGCACAGGTCGCGACCACGCAGCGGCCGGTGACCAAGGACGTGTCGGTCGCGATCGTCCAGGACTATCGAACCGGTCACGATCTCGAGGACGTCCAGCACGACTTCGAGCTGATGCAGGAGCTCGGCGTGAGCACCTGGCGCGGGAGCGTGCGCTGGGCCGACCATGAGTCTGAACGAGGACGCTACGACTTCGCCTGGCTCCATGACTTCGCCGACCTCGCGGCGCGGCACGGCATCGCCCTCAGGCCATACGTCGGATACACACCAGAGTGGGCGGCAAGCGGTGGACGGGATGATCAGGCGTGGAATGACCCGCCGCGCGATCTCGGCCGATGGGAGGCGTTCGTGCGAAGGCTGGTTTCGGCGATGCGGCGTCACGCCAACGTCCGCTCCTTTGAACTGTACGAAGAGCCGGACTCGCCTCGCGCGTGGGAGGGGTCACGAACCGACCACGCGGCCCTGCTTGCCCGCGGGCGGGCAGGCGCCCGCTCAGCGAATCGACGGGTGGAGATCCTGCCTGGCGGGTTGGCGCGACCCGATCCGGCGTGGATCGAGACGTCCTGCCGGAATATTCGCGCGAGCGCCGTCGCGTTTCACGCGCTGCCTGAACGCGCCACCGGCGTGCCGGTCGAGATCGAAGGCTACCTCGACGCCGGTTATCACGACGGCTTTCTTCCAACGGTGCAGCGCCGCTGCGCGGGCCGGGCGGTCTGGGTCAACGCGGCCGGTTTCGCGACGGGAGGCGGGCGAAGCGAGCGCGATCAGGCGAACTGGTGGGCCCGGACCTTGGCCACGCTCGTGGCCGATTCCGCAATCCAGCAGGTCGGCATCGCCAATCTTCGTGACGCGGCCCCTGACCAGCGGGGCGATGGATCGGAGGCGAACCTCGGCCTCACCCGCGCCGACCGCACCCGGAAGCTCGCGTTTCACACCGTGAAGCTTTTGACCGTGCTTCTCGCGACGAAGCGAATCACGGTGGCCGACGATGAGCTCGCCATACGGGTCACCGCCGGGACCGCAGTGGCGCTCCACCACCACCTTTTCGTGAGACCGGATCGGCGGCAGGTTCTGATCGTCTGGGACCTCCGCGGCTCGCCGGCCCTGGACGTCACGCTGACCCGGCCCGGTGCGCGGGTCACCGAGTACACGCTCGACGGCCGACCGGTGCCGTTCGCGCAGTTCGACGGCCGGGTTCTCCGGCGGCTCCGTCTCGCGAGGGGACACGTGCGCATCTTCGACATTGCACCGCCGGGCGGAGAGCGTCCATGACCAGGCGGCTCCAGACCGCCGAGGTCGAGCGGGCGGTCGCCCGCCGCCCCACGCGGGCCCTTCGGTCGATACGGCCAACGGCGCCCTGGCCGGCGCAAGGAGACAACCCCGACGCCAAGCCAGCCGACGCGCCACGCGCGCAGGAACTTTCGCTCCGCGCGATGAGCTGCGACACGCTGCCGGATTCCTGGGCAGTCGCCATCGTGGACTGGCACTGCGCCGGCCACGACACCGCGCGCGGCGATCTAGAAAGCGCACCCACCCATGAGGTCGTGGTTCCGCGGCGGGGGACCTACGTCCGCGAGCTGCGAGGAGAGTCCAGCTTGGTGGATGCCGGCACGGTGACGTTCAGTCACCCTCGAGAGGGGTATCGCATTCGACATCCGGTGTCGGGAGGCGATGTGTGCACCGTATTCGCGCTCTCGGCCGGAGCGGCACGCGATCTACTCGGTCCAGAGGCGCGGTTCGCCTGGGCACAGTCACCCCTCGATGGACGCGGCTACCTGCTGCACCGGCTCGCGCTCCGGGCCTCACGCAAAGCCGCGGTTCGGCCAGCCGCCGGTCTTGCCGCCGAGGAATACGCTACGGAGTTTCTTGGCTGCGTCGTGGGGAATGGTGCCGCCGAGGCTGCGGGTGCCGGCGTTGTTGCCAGCGGCTACGCGATGCGCGCTCGGGCCGTGGTGTCGCAGCGCTATCGCGAACGGCTCACGCTCGCCCAGATCGCCGCCGCCGTGGGATGCTCGCCGTTTCACCTGAGCCGACGGTTCACCCGCGCCTTCGGCGTACCCATCTGGCGTTACGTCGTACGACTCCGGCTGCGAGACGCGCTTGAGCGGATCCTGGAGACTCGCGCCTCCTTGTGTGAGATCGGCCTCGCAACCGGATTCGCTTCGCAGAGCCATTTCGGCGACGCGTTTCGAGCCGAATTCGGCTGCGCGCCCGGGCGGGTTCGGCGGCTGCCGGGACCGGTTCTCGCCGAGCTCCGCGCCCGAGCAAGAATTCGGTAGCTGCGCTCAGCCCCGGGCGCCACCTTTCCGGCGTGCTCACCCCTCGAGTCGAGATTCAGCCGCTCACACCGGAGCGGTGGGATGATCTGGTACGCCTCTTCGGGCCACGCGGCGCGTGCGGCGGGTGCTGGTGCATGCACTGGCGGCTGACACACGCGGATTACGAGCGCCGGAAGGGGCTCGCGAACCGGAGGGCAATGCAACGGCTGGTCGCGAAGGGTGCGGAGGCACCCGGTGTGATCGCGTACGTCGATGACGAGCCGGTCGGGTGGTGCGCGGTAGCGCCGCGCGAAACCTTCGTGCGGCTGGCGCGTTCGCGGGTGCTCCGGCCGGTGGACAGTGAGGCGGTCTGGTCGATCGTCTGCCTGTTCGTGGCGCGGGCATACCGGCGACGCGGGGTGTCGGTGGCGCTGCTCGAAGGGGCCGCAGGCTTCGCCGCTGATCGCGGCGGGACGATCGTCGAGGGGTATCCGGTCGACGCGCGGCGGGGCGAGGTACCGGCCGTGTTCGCCTGGACCGGCACGTTGGCCGCGTTTCGTGCGGCCGGGTTCCAGGAGGTGGCCCGCCGGTCGGCCGAAAGACCGATCGTTCGCAGGCGAATCGCGAGGGAGGCGACGCGACCTGGAAGACCCGCGGAGCGCAGGCTCCGGCAGCGACCCGAAGCTGGGAACTGACCGCATCCAGAACTCATTGTCGCGCATGAGCTTGCCGGGTCGTGCCGCAACGGTTCGCAGCCGGTGCCGGTGCCCGGCCGGGGGCACTCTCCTTGCACCCTCTGGGTTCGACTCGCTCCGCGGCGACGCCCATGGACAACGCCCGATTCCGCGACCTCGTCGTGCGCCTGGAACAGCGCGCGGCTGACCGGCCCGCAGCCTACCGCGCCGAGGTCGGGGGGCTCGCGGCCCTAGGCTACGTCTACGTCATCGGCGTGCTGGGGCTCTTGATCGCGCTTCTCGTCGGCCTGATCGTGCTCACCGCCAGCATGCGCGGCGGTGGCGGCATCACCGGCAAGCTCGCCATCCCGATCGCGCTCGTGATGTACGCGATCGTGCGCGCACTGTGGGTGCGGATCCCACCGCCCGAAGGGATCCCGCTCACTCAAGCCGCCGCCCCAAAGCTGTTCGAAGCCCTGGATGAGATCAGCGCCGCGCTCAAGGCGCCTCGATTTCACGATGTCCTGCTCACCGACGATTTCAACGCGTCGGTATCGCAAGTGCCTCGGCTCGGGGTCTTCGGCTGGCAGCGGAACTACCTCATCGTCGGCCTGCCGCTCATGCAGACCCTGTCGGCCGATCAGTTCCGCGCGGTGCTGGCGCACGAGATGGGGCACCTGTCGGGCAACCACAGCCGGTTCCGCGGGTGGATCTACCGCGTCCGGCGGACGTGGGGGGTCATGCTTCACCGCCTCGAGGCGCGGCACTCCGCGCTGGGCGATCTGCTGTTCACGCGCTTCGTCCGCTGGTACGCGCCGTTTTTCAACGCGTACTCCTTCGTGCTGGCTCGCAGCAACGAGTATGAAGCCGACCGCTGCAGCGGCGAGGTGGCCGGCGCGGAGAACGCGGGCGCCGCACTGCTGCGCCTGCAGGTGGGCAACCGGTTCCTGAACGAGCGCTACTGGCCGTCGGTGAACCGTCGGGTGACCGAGTCAAGCGAGCCACCGACCAACGTGTACTCGGCGCTGAGTGCCGCGGTGCGCGACGAGCTGCCGACGCAGGAGATCGCGCTGTGGGTCGACGAGGCCTGGCGCCGGCCGACCGACTATGCGGATACCCATCCGTCCCTGGCCGACCGGCTGACGGCGCTCGGCGTAATCCGGGAAGGGTCGCCGAGGCTGGCGGCGTGGGGCCAGGGTGAGGAGTCAGCCGCGGCATTCTATCTGGGCTCGCGCGAGGCGGGGCTCACACATCAGCTGGAGCGCGCATGGCGAGACGGCGTCGCACCGCACTGGGAAGCGCGGCACCGTGCCATTCACGAGGCCCGCCAGCGGCTGACGGAGCTGAACACCAAAGCAGGCGCCGGTGTGCTGAACCCTGAGGAGCAGTGGGAGCGGATAGGGCTCACCGCCGAATTCGACGCCGAGGCCGCGGTGCCGCTGGCGGAAGCGCTGCTCGACGCCAATGCCGAGCACGCCGGCGCCCGCATGTTCGTCGGTCGGACGCTGTTGGAGCGGGGTGACGAAAGGGGCGTTCGGCACCTCGAGGTGGCGATGCAGGCGACGCCGCACGCGGTCCTTCCCGCTTGTGACACCCTGTTCGATTTCTACTGGACGCGGGGTCGCCGTGCGGACGCAGAACGGTTTCGCAAAGTGGGGGAGGAGCACGCCGCGACCCTCGACGCCGCCAGGGTGGAGCGCACCACGCCGCCCAAGCGCGCCGACCTCAGGCCGCACGACCTCGGGCGCGATGTTGTCGAGCGCATTCGCCAGGCGTTGGCCGACTATCCCCTGGCCGAATTTTACGTCGTGCGCCGGGCGGTTACCCACGTTCCCGAGATTCCCTGCTACCTGGTCGGGATGGTCGTCCGCCGCCCGTGGTATCAGTTCGCGGATCAGGCCAAGGACGTCGCGCTCCGCGACCGGGTGATGAGCGAGATCGGCTGGCCGGAAGAGACCTACGGGTTTCTCCTGGATTACAGCCTGAAGAAGCTGCGCGAGGTGTTCCGCTCGGTGCCCAACGCGAAGGTGATCGGCTAGCTTGCGGTCGGGGGCGAAACCTCCCCCCGACCGCCTCTCGTAGTGGCCGCGGGACCGTTCGGATCCGTCGCCCCCACGAATCGAGCCGATGCGCCTGCGTCTCTCTCCCGTCCCGATTCTGTTGTTCTCCGTCACCGCGCCGCTGTCCGCCCAGGCCCGCTGCGACGCGCCCTACACGCCCGCCGCCGACAGCATTCAGGAGATGGTGAACCGCCTTGGACTGGGCGGCGCCGCTCTGATCATCCGGCGCGAGGGCCGGCCGATCTGCGAACGGTACTACGGCTCGTGGCGACCCGAGACAGTGGTGCCGCTGGTCTCGTCGGCCAAGTGGATGAGCGCCGCGGGCATCCTCGCGCTCACCGACGATGGCACGGTCGCGCTGGACGACTCGGCGGGGAAATACCTGGATTACTTCCGCAAGGGCGACAAGCGCGGGATCACGCTCCGGTTTCTTCTTTCTCACCGATCCGGCCTGCCGGACTACAGTCCGTGCATGTTCCAGCCCGAGCTTCCCCGCGACGAGTGCGCGCGACAGATCGCCGAGAAGTCGAAGCTGCGCCACCCGCCCGGGGCGGCGTTTGCCTACGGAGGCGCGGCGTTCACCGTGGCCGGTCGGATGGCGGAAGTCGCGGCGGGCCGGCCCTGGGTGGAGATCTTCGCGAGCCGGATCGCGCAGCCGCTGGGTCTCAAGCAGACGGGGTATGGCAACGAACCGAATGCCCTGCTCTCCGAAGGGCAACCCTACTCCTCGCCAAGCGACTACATCGTCTTCCTCGAGATGATCCTGCACAACGGCATGCACGCGGGGCGGCGGGTGCTGTCGGAACGTGCGATCGGTGAGATGACGCGAGTCCAGACGACGGGCGCATCGGTCGCATTCTCGCCCCGGGAGAAGCCGCAATACGGGCTCGGCTGCTGGATCGACCTCGCCGACTCCACCGGCAAGGGAGTCGTGATCACGAGCCCCGGCGGCGGCGGATTTCTCCCGTGGGTGGATCGGGAGCACGGCATCGTGGGGGTGATCGCCGTAAAGGATCGGCTCGAGCGCACCGGTCCGACGTCGGGCGCCGTGATCCGACTGGTGCGATCGCTGGTGGCCAGCTCGACGGTTTCCGCCGGCCCGCGATGAACCGCCGCGTCTTTCTCGTCACCACCAGCGCCGCCGCGGGCGGTCTGATGCTCGGTGTCCGGCCGTCCGGCGCCCGCACCCGGGTGGAGCCGCTCGAAGCCGGTGCGTTCGTGCGGATCGACCTGGACGGGAGCGTCACGGTCACCTGCGCCCGGGCCGAAATGGGTCAGGGCGCGCGCACCGCCATCGCGATGCTGGCGGCCGAGGAGCTGGACGCGGATTGGAGCCGGGTGCGGGTGGTGCAGGGCGACCTCGACGAGAAGTACGGCGACCAGTTCGCCGGCGGGAGTGCCGTCGTGCGGACGTCCTGGAGGCCGGTGCGTCAGGCAGGCGCGGCTGCGCGCCTCATGCTGGTAGAGGCTGCGGCACGATGGTGGCGGGTGCCCGCCGGCGAATGCCGGACCGAAAATGGCCAGGTGATCCATCCCCGGACCCGACGCACCATCGAGTACGCCGCGCTGGTGGCCGACGCGCGGGCCGTCCCCGTGCCCGACGATCCACCGCTCAAGCGACCATCCGAGTTCAAGCTCCTCGGCCGCGGCCGGCGCAACCTCGATCATGGCACGATCGTAACCGGCGCCGCCCGGTTTGGGATCGATACGCGCGTTCCCGGAATGCTCTACGCGGCCATCGAGCGAGCCCCGGTGTTCGGCGGGCGGGTGGCACGAGTGGACGCCCGGGACGCGACGGCGATCGCCGGGGTGAAGCACGTGGTCGTGATCGACGCGGACGCAATGCCGGCCTTCGGCGAGAACTGCCCGCGGCCCGCGAATGGTGTCGCTGTGGTCGCCACGTCAACGTGGGCCGCGTTGCAGGGACGCCGGGCACTCAAGGTGGAATGGGACCACCGCGGCGGGGAGTCGGACGGCACCGCCGCCATGCGCGCGGCGTGCGTCGCGCGCGCGCTGGAGCCGGACAAGTTCGCCCGCATCGAACCGGCTGTGGTCGAGCGCGAGCTCAGTCGCTCCTCCCGACGGCTCGACGCCGTGTACGAGACGCAGCTCCTGGCGCATGCGCCGATGGAGCCGATGAACTGCGTCGCCGACGTCCGCCCCACGCGGTGCGAGGTCTGGGCTCCGACCCAGAACCCGATCTGCGTGCGTACTACCGCGGAGAAGATCACGGGTCTGGATCCGTCCGCGATCGTGGTACACGTGACCCGGATGGGCGGCGCGTTCGGCCGGCGCTTCTATGCCGATTTCGCCGCCGAAGCGATCGCCGCCTCGAAGGCCGCGGGCGCGCCGGTGCAGGTGGTCTGGACCCGGGAGGACGATCTCCGCCACGGGTTCTATCGACCCGCCGGCTACCACCTTCTGCGCGGAGCGCTCGACGGCGGCGGCCGGATCGCCGCATGGGAACATCGGCTTTTCAATGCCTCGCGGGGACACTACCTCGGGTGGGAGCCCATGCCGGGCGAAGAGCTCAACCCGGGCGAAGTGAGCGCCGACGACTATCCGTTCCGGCTGGCGCCGGTGCAGCGGGTCGCCTACAGCCCCATCGCGTCGCGGATTCCGCGCGGACAGTGGCGGGCGGTGGAGAATTCGTCCAACGTCTTCGTCACTCAGTCGTTCATCGACGAGCTGGCGCATCTGGCTGGCGCGGACCCGCTCGCGTTCCGTCTCGAGTTGATCCAACGGCAGCGGGATCAGATCGTCATCGATGAATACGAGCCCGATCGACTGGCGGCCGTCTTTCGGGCGGCGGCGGCGCGCGCCGACTGGGGTACGCCGCTTCCTGCCGGCCGAGGGCGGGGGATCGCCGGCTGTTTCGCCAACGCGAGCTACGTGGCGCAGGTGGCCGAGGTGTCGGTGAAGCCGGACGGCGGCATCTCGGTGGATCGAGTGATATGCGCCGTAGACTGCGGGCTGGTGGTGAATCCACCGGACGCCCTCGCTCAGGTCGAGGGCTCGATCATCCAAGGCGTATCGATCACGCTCGGCGAAGAGATCAGCGTGACGCGCGGCCGGGTGGACCAAGGCAACTTCGACAGCTATCGGTTGTTACGGATCGGCCAGGCGCCGAGAATCGAGGTTTACTTCACGCCGGGCGGCACCAAGCCAGGCGGGCTGGGTGAGCCGGCCCTGCCGCCGG
>DATAFP010000259.1:0-3931 GCA_036257415.1 Gemmatimonadales bacterium | reverse complement strand
GTGCCGCACCATCGCCACTGCCTCGCGGCCGTTCGCTGCCTCACCGACCACCTGAAAGTCGTCCTGGCCTGAGAGCAGGCCCTGGAGTCCGGCGCGAAAGACCGGATGATCGTCCGCGATCACGATGCGAATCCGGGTCATGATACGCCCTCCGCGGGCGCCTCGCCGCCCGCGGGGCGGAGGACGGGCAACGACATGCTGATCGTGGTTCCTTCGCCCAGCAAACTTTCCACCGAGAACTCTCCGTTCAGGCTCTCGGTCCGCTCCCGCATTCCGGTGAGCCCGTATCCGGTGCCCGTGCCAGCCGCCGGCACGAATCCCCTTCCGTCGTCCTGCACGTCCAGTACGACCAGATCCTCCATGTAGCTGAGCGTCACCGCTGCCGTGCGTGCACCGGAATGGCGGGCCACGTTGGTCAGCGCTTCCTGCACTCCACGCAGGACGGTGAGCTCGATGTCGGGGTGCATCGGAGACGAGGCACCGGTGATCGAGAGATTCGCCGCGATCCCGCTCCGACGCGACCAATCCTCGCAGACTCGGCTCAGCGCCTCGGGCAGCGCCCGCTGGGTGAGGATCTCCGGTCGGAGCGCGCCCAGCATGCGCCGCGCCTCCTCCAGCCCTTCGCGGGCGACCGATCGTGCCAGATCGACGTGGGCCTTGGCCGGTGACGAGGCCAGCGCGTCGAGCTGCTCCGCTCGCTCGAGGTGCACCGCGATTCCGGCAAATCCTTGCGCCAGTGTGTCGTGGATTTCCCGGGCGAGCCGCTGCCGTTCCTCCAGAACGCCGGCGCGCCGCTCCGCCGCGGCCACGCTCGCTTGAAGGACCGCCCGCTCGTCCATCTGGATCGCCAGCACCTTGAAGCAGAGCCCAACCAGGATCACCGCCGCCCCGCGGATGAAGGCACTGGCCCAGGCGACTCCGGCCGGGTCGGCCAGGATCGCGAGGGCGTGGGAGTACTCCGCCGCGATGAACATCGGTACAAAGGCAAGGGCCGCGGCGGCGAGCGGCAACGACGCGAAGTACTGCGGCAACAGCGTGGCACCCACCAGGCTGAAGCTCAGATGTCGGAGCGCGAGCGATGCCAGCAGCAGGGTCCCGGCGAACGCGAGCGCGATCGTCGTGATCCCGCGCCCGCTTGGATCGCGCACCCGGCGCGTGGACCACAAGCGAACCCAAATGAGGAAGGCCGCGAGCGACGCGAGACCCGCGAGCGGCATGCGAGGCGCGGCCAGCTCGCCGGGGAGTGCGATCGCGGTGCTGATCGCGAGTGCCCCATAGGTGAACTGCGAGGGGTGCTCGAGCAGCCGGCGGAGTCCCTTTTCGAGGACTCGGGCCGACGTCATTCCTTCCCGATTGCCTGCCGCCATTGCCATAGTGCCGGTCAACTTACCGCTCGAATCCGGTTCTGTCGCCCGCCATCCGTTGGAATGGACCATCCACCGATCGATGGATGCCCCGGCCGCCGGGCGCACGATACCGGACATCCTCAGGCGGCCCGATACTGTACCCGCGACGGAGACACGAGGTCTCCGCCCAACCCGACCAAGAGGATGACCGATGCGTGTCGCGACGATGCTGGGAACCGCGGGCCTGGCGCTACTGGCCAGCGGCGCCGCTGCTCAGGATGTGACGTACGACTATGACAAGACGGCGAACTTTGCGGGGTTCAAGACCTACGCCTGGGTAGACGGGCGAAATGTGAAGGACGAGCTGAACCACAAGCGGATCGTCGCGGCGGTGGACGCCCAGCTCGCCGCCAGGGGGTTCACCAAGGTCGAGGCGGGCGCCAGCCCTGACGTGCTCGTCGCGTACAATGTCGGGTTCGGCCAGGAGGTTCAGATCAGCGGCTACGCCCCCGGGTATCGTCCGGCAGCTCGGTGGGGCTCGGCTAGAGCGGAACAGGTGCTGGTCGGCGCGCTGGGCGTCGAGATCGTAGACGCGAAGACCAGGACGATGACGTGGCGCGCCATCGCGCGAAAGGACCTAGATGAAGACGCGAGTCCCGAGAAGCGCGAGCGCAACCTGAACAAGGCGGTGGCGAAGATGTTCGAGAAGTATCCGCCCGAAGCGTGAGCGAACGACGCGTGGGCGCGACCTCACTCCCAGCCGACCTGGTTCAGCATGCCGCCCGTCGGCTGGGCGTCATTGCTCCGGGGCTCGCAGGCGGGTGCGTCTGGGCGCTGGTAGCGCGCGGATGCGTGGTGGCGCGAGAATCTTGACAGCCGCTCCCGCCGCGCCCCATTGTAACTCGTCCCGGCGGCCATTGATGATCTCTGCCCAGCGACGACCTCGCAGGCCGTCATCTCGTAGCAGGCGTCGCGCGAAGTGGGTCAGTTTCCTGGCCACGGTCGCCCTCGCCTTTGCCTTGGCCGCGCCGCTAGCGGCCCAGGCGCGCCCGGTGCGCGTGGCACTCATCCTCGATGAGGAGAGTGTCCGCTTCCAGCCGCTGGTCGAAGCCACCCGGAAAGAAATCGAGGGGTTCTTTCGCGGCGGCGAAGTTGGCGAAGAGCTGGGGGACGCGTTGCTTAACGCCGGGATCCTTCGGCTCCGGCCGGTGTTGATCACGGTGGGCGCCACGGTCTTCGCGCTGGTGCCGCTCGCGCTTCACGGCGGGCCGCTGTGGGAGCCGCTCTGCTACGCGCAGATCGGCGGGCTCGCGATGGCGACGGTGATCACCCTGCTGCTGGTTCCGGTCTTCTACTCCATCGCGGTGCTCGGCCTCAAGCTCATCAAGTGGGCGCCAGGGCATCATTGAGTGGCGCCTGATTCGCGGGGGCCACCGCCGGAGGCCCGTTCGGGGCTCGATCCCTGGGAACGCGCCGAGCTGCCCGCCCCGCCCACGCCGAGCGGCCTGGCCTGGCTCGGTGTGGTGGGCCCGGGCGTCATCGTGCTCGGCCTCTCGATCGGGAGCGGCGAGTTCCTGCTCGGGCCCGCCGTGTTCGTGCGCTACGGTCTTTCGCTGCTGTGGGTAACTGCCGCCGCTGTCCTGCTCCAGACGATCTTCAATCTCGAGGTCATGCGCTACACGCTCGCCACCGGCGAGCCGGTGTTCACCGGGTTCATGCGCACCCGCCCCTCGGCCACCCTGTGGGCCGTGGTGTACGCGGGTCTTTACTTCGTGCAGTCCGGCTGGCCCGCGTGGGCCGCGAACGCCGCCGGGGCAATCTTCTTCCTCATCACTCGCAGGCTCGCCGGGCCGGCCGACGCGGCGGCGGCCTATTGGATCGGCGTGGCGAGCTTCCTCGCCTGCGTCGCGGTGCTGCTCGTCGGCCGGCGGATCGTGCGCACGCTCGAGCTGCTCAACTGGATCCTCGTCGCCTGCATCATCGGCGGCTTTTTTGTGCTCGCGGTGCTCCTCGTGCCGCTCCACACCTGGCTCGCGGCCGCTCTGGGATTGGTCGGGTTCGACGCCGGACGCGGCAGCTTCGCGCTCGTCCCTGCCGGCGCCGATTTCGTCCTTCTCGCGGCCTTGGCGGGGTACTCCGGCGCGGGCGGCTGCGCCAACCTTGTGCTGTCGAACTGGGCGCGCGACAAGGGATACGGCATGGGACAGCGCGCCGGCTACATCCCGGCCGCCTTGGGCGGCGAAAAAGTGCACCTGGCTCATTGCGGCTTCACCTTCGCAACCGATGACGAAGCGATGCGACGCTGGCGGGGATGGTGGCGCATCGTGCGAGCCGATCAGTGGGGCGTGTTCTTCGCGGGTGCGCTGCTGGGGATGGTGCTGCCGGCGTTGCTCTACGTGACCTTCCTCCCCCGCGGGAACGACATCCGGGGGCTCGGCATCGGGGCAGCGTTGGCGTATGGCGTCGGTTCCGCCGCGGGCCCACTGCTCGCCGGAGCGATCGCCTTCCTCGGCGCGTGGATCCTGTTCAAGACCCAGCTCGACAGCCTCGAGGGGATGGTACGCGCCGTGACAGACATCCTGTGG
>DATAFP010000106.1:0-17579 GCA_036257415.1 Gemmatimonadales bacterium | reverse complement strand
ATGGTGCTGTCCTCCGCGCCCCCCGGCGCCTAGTTCGATGCTTCGTCCACGTACCGCGCCCAGAGATCGGGGCGACGTTCGCGCGTCAGCCGCTCGGCCTCTGCCATCCGCCACGCCGCGATATCGGCATGGTTGCCCGAGCGCAGCACCTCGGGCACGACGGCGCCCCGGAATTCCAGGGGCCGCGTGTAACTCGGCGGGCTCAAGAGCCCGTCGTAATGCGAGTCGCCGCTGGCCGACTCATGGTCGCCGAGCGCGCCCGGAAGCAGCCGCACCACTGCATCGATCACGCAGATTGCCGCGGCCTCACCTCCCGACAGCACGAAGTCGCCGACCGACAGCTCCTCGGTGGCGAGCCCCGACGCCACCCGCTCGTCCACATCTTTGTAGTGTCCGCAGAGGAGCGTCAACCGCTCGCCCACCGCGAAGCGGACCGCGTCCCGGTGCTCGAATCGCCGGCCCCGCGCCGACAGCAGCACGACGGGACCCATCGCGCCGTCGGCCGCGAGCGCATCCACCGCCTCGAAGAACGGCTCGGGTCGGAGCACCATTCCGGCGCCGCCGCCGTAGGGATAGTCGTCCACGGTGCGGTGGCGGTCGTGGGTGAAGTCACGCAGGTCCACCAGCCGGTATTGCACCAATCCCTTGACCGCGGCGCGGGCCGGGATGCTCGCCCCCACGAACGCGCGAATGACGTCCGGGAACAGCGTGACGACGTCGATCCTCACGGCTCCAGCAGTCCTGCCGGCGGCGCGACGGTGAGCCGCCGGCCCGGGCGATCTACTTCGCGCACGAACTCGCGCCGGTACGGCAGCAGAAACTCGCGCTTCGGGCCCTGTACCTCGATCATCAGGCCGGCCGGCAGCTGGTAGACCGACGACACCAGCCCCACCGGCGTGCCGTCCTCGAGCCGGACGGCGAATCCTTCGAGTTCGTGAAGGTATACCTCGTCGCCACTCGGTTCGGGCAACTCGCTGGCGGGGGCGGCGAGAAACCGGCCCCGTAGCGGCTCGAGCGCATCCCGACCCTCGATGCCAGCGAACTTCACCAACCACTCGCGATGGTACGCTCGGCTTCGCTCGATCTCGAGCGGCCCGCCGACGATGTCACCCGCGAGATCCATCACCCACACCTGCCGCCCCTGCCCCAACACCGTTGCTGGATCGTCGGTCAACGGAAACAGCACGACGTCGCCTTTCAACCCGTGCGGCTTGCGGAGCCGGGCCACCGCCAGGTGGCGCGGCCCGGGCTGGCTCATGCCGTGGCGGGCGCGATGACTCCGGCCTGCTTGAGCAGCGACTCGACGGTCTCGGTGGCCGTGGCGCCCTTGGCCAGCCAGTCGCGCGCCTTCTCGATGTCCACCTTCACCTTGTCCGCGGAGGTCTTGCCCTTGGGATCGTAGGTCCCCAGCACCTCGATGAACCGCCCGTCACGCGGCGCGGTCTTCTCCGCGACGATGATGCGGTACAGGGGCAGCTTCTTGCGCCCAACGCGGCGCAGGCGAATTCGTGTGGCCATCGTTCGATTCCAGTTTGCGGGTCAGCCGGGGAATCCGCGCCCGAAGGGCAACCGCCCCCCGGTCTTCCCCGCGATCTTCATCACCTTCTGCATTTGCTTGAACTGCGCCAGCAGCTGATTCACTTCCTGCACCGGCCGGCCGGACCCCTTGGCGACCCGGAGCCGGCGCTGCCCGTTCAAGAGATCCGGATCGCCTCGCTCCTTGGGCGTCATCGAGAGCACGATGGCCTCGACGTGCTTGATCTTTTGTTCGTCGATCTTGGCCGCCTGGAGCATGGCCGGGTTCACGCCCGGCAGCATTCCCAGCACGTTCTTGAGCGGCCCCATCTTCTGCATCTGCTTCATGGCGCCTAGGAAGTCCTGGAGATCCAGGCCCTTCTTCGACTTCACCTTCTTTGCCAGCCGCTCGGCTTCCCGCTCGTCGACCGTCGCCTGCGCCTTCTCCACCAGTGACAGGATATCGCCCTGCTGAAGGATGCGGCCGGCCATCCGGTCGGGATGAAACGGCTCCAGCGCATCCAGCCGCTCACCCACGCCGACGTATTTGATCGGCGCCTTGGTCACCCCGTAGATCGAGAGCGCCGCGCCGCCGCGTGCGTCGCCGTCCATCTTGGTGAGCACCACTCCCGTGATGCCTAGCGCGTCGTGGAATCCCTTGGCGATCCGGACCGCGTCCTGTCCAGTCATGCCATCGGCTACGAGAAGGATCTCGTGCGGCGAAACCGCGGCCTTGAGCTTCTTGAGCTCGGCCATCATCTCGTCGTCGATCTGCAGTCGCCCGGCGGTGTCCACCAGCACCGTGCGCGCCCGCGCCTTGCCCGCCTGGTCGATGCCGCGCTTCACCAGCGCGACGACGTCTTTGGCATCCGCCTCGGTGTGGACGCCGACGTCCACCTGCCTGGCCAGCGTGGCCAGCTGCTCCTGCGCGGCGGGCCGATAGACGTCCGCGGCTACCAGAAACGGCGCCTTCTGCTCGAGCTTGAGGCGCTTAGCCAGCTTGCCCGCAGTGGTCGTCTTGCCCGACCCCTGGAGCCCGACCACGAGGATGACGGTCGGTGGCACCGACGCGAATGCGAGCGGCGCCTGTTTTTCACCGAGAAGCGCCACGAGCTCATCGTAGACGATCTTGACCAGGTGCTGGCCCGGTCGAACGTCCTTGATCTGCGCGACGCCGACAGCTCTCGCCTGCACCCGTTCGAGAAACTCGCGGGTCAGCTCGAAGCTGACGTCAGCCTCCAGCAGCACCCGCCGAATTTCCCGGAGCCCTTCGCGAACGGCATCCTCGGTGAGGACGCCGCGGCCGGTCAAATCGCGAAGAACACCGTTCAGCTTCTCGGAGAGCTGCTCGAACATAGCCCGCAAAAGTAGTAGCGCTGGAGGGTTAGAACAAGGCTGATAGGTAGGCTGTAAAGGCGGAAAGGGCGGTAAAGGCGGCAAAGTGAACCGCCCTGCATGACATCGTTCCTACCAAGCGACCACTCGCTGCGTCGGACTCGTGGCCACGAAGTGAGGCGTTCGGCCTAGCGGCCCAGGCGCGAACGAGCCGCGATTCAGCTGCTGCCAACATCGCGGAAGGGTCAGCCAAGCGAGGCAAGATCGAATTTCGGTTCCTCCGCCCTACTCCCTAGCTCCCAAACGTATTGCAGCGTTCCAACTTTCCTTCCGCGAGTCCCCGGCGGAACCACTCGACCCGCTGAGCAGAGGAACCGTGGGTGAAAGACTCCGGCACCACTCGACCGCCGCCCTGCCGCTGTAGCCTGTCGTCGCCGATCGCGGCCGCGGCGTTCAGTCCTTCCTCCACATCGCCCTGTTCGAGAATGTTGCGCTGGGCCGTGGAGTGCCCCCACACACCGGCGAAGCAATCCGCCTGTAGCTCCATGCGGACGGACAGGTCGTTGGCCGCAGCCGGATTGCGCTGCTGCTCGGCGCGGACCTGGCGTTCGATGCCGAGCAAGTTCTGAACGTGGTGGCCGATCTCGTGAGTGATGACGTACGCCTGGGCGAAGTCACCCGGGGCACCGAAGCGCCGTTTGAGCTCGTCGTAGAAACCGAGATCGATGTACACCCGCTGATCGGCCGGGCAATAGAACGGCCCCATCGCCGTCTGCCCCATACCGCACTGCGACTCGACAGCGTCGCGGAACAACACGAGGCGGGCATCCCCGTACTGTTCGCCGCTTTGAGCAAAGATCTGGCGCCAGGTGTTCTGGGCATCGTCGAGCACGAACGAAACGAACTGGACCATCGGCTCCTCGCTGGCCAGCTCTTCCTGGCTGGGTGGCGTCCCCGTCTCGACCGCCCCTCCGGCGCCGCCCTCCACCAGCGCGCCGAGGATCTGCAACGGGTTCTGGCCGGTCAGCAAGCCGATCACCAGTACGACCGCGATACCACCCAGGCCGAGCCCACCGCCGATGCGGAGCCCGCGCCCGCCGGTGCTGGCCCGCATATCGTCGAGATTGGAACTACGGCCGCCGGGACGCCAGCGCATGGGATCCGCTCCGTGGGGGTCATTGTGAATGTCCGCGGCGCGGAGCCCGGCGGCAAGGCCGTACGTCACTACCGCCGGGCGGCGCTTGCACTATCAGAGACGAGCTGCACCCGGGGTAATGCCGTCCACCCGTCCCACGCGGCGGGAGCCCACACATAGCGGGTCGCCGCATGGCCATCCACTTGAAGCGATTCGAGTGACGCGCGCCATCCGGGCTTGGTTCGTCGCGCGAGACTGGCCCCTGTCCCTGCGCCGAAGGCGGCGGCCGACTCGGGATCGTCCCACACCAGATACCACACCAGCGCCGGGCCGGCATTACTGCGATACACCCGATAGCGGTCACCACCCCAGCCGATAGCCGGCGGGGCGCCACCGGTCACCCCGTTGAGGAGCTGGGCGCCGAGCAGATGGATCTCGAATTCGCCCACCACGTCTTCGGTGATGACCGGCGCCGAATCGTCCTCGAAGCGGAGCCTGAGCGGCTGGTCGCCCTGCACGTATCGCTCGGGATGCAGGATCTGCTCGCTGGAGCGCGGCATCCGGTCGCCGAACGGCGCGCTATCCGCCAACTCGGTGCCTTGCCAATAGCTCATGAATTGCGCCCCGTAGAGGTAGGGCGCGACCAACCCCTCGCGCAGCAATCGCGGCGCCCGTTGGAACTCGGAGCTCTGCCCCTGCCCCAGCCGAAGCGACGCGGCGATCCAATTCCACAGGCCTGAATATCCGACCAGGTTGCGTCCACCCGCCAAGAGGCGAAGCGTGGCGAACATCGCCTGTCCTTCCACTGTCGCGCGCGCGGCGAAACGAGCATCGTTCTCGAGCTTTACCTCGAGCAGCGCCGCGAGGTCGGTGTGCTGATCCTGCAGCGCGTGAACCAGCTCGTGGGTGAGCACCTCGCGAACCTGGGGCTCGGAAAGACCGGCCCGGCAATACAAGGTGTCGGTCTCGGGATCGTACAGGCCGCGCAGCTGAGCGACGTACACGTTGGAGAGACCACGGCGATAGCGCGCGGTATCCGGGAGAAGCCCGAGCAGGTGGTAGGCGAGCGTGATCTCGCCCAGTCGGGTGGGGCCCATCCGTTCCGACATCGACCGATCGATGTAGCGGCGGATCTCGGCCTCGGTTCGCCAGCCGTACTTGGGACGCACTTTGAAGCGGAGCCGTGCCGCCCCTTCGACGTACGGTAGCAGGCTGTCCACCATGCCATCGAGCTCCCGCGGAGCCTGCGCCGCGAGCGAGCCGGTGAGAAGCGCGGCGACCACGACGAGGGCCGCGGCGCGGGGCCCGGTATAAGGCATACGGCAAGGTACGACCCGCATCGGGGTCAGCGCGAGGCGGTTGCAGCCGGGACCGACGCCCACCCGGGCCATGTCGTGGGCGCCGACACCAGCCGAAGGCCGGGCAGATCGCCGACCTCCAGTCGATCAACGGCGGCACGGTACCCCGGTCTGGCCCTCGCAGTGAACGGCCCGCCCACCCGGCGGGCAAACCGCTCGGCGGATCGCGCATCGTCGAACACCGCATACCACACCAACGCGGCGCCGGCCGGCGTTCGATACACTCGATAGCGGTCGCCGCCCCAGCCGAACGGCAGTTCCGATTCGGCGGACCCGCCCGTGAGCTCGGCCTCGAGGACCCGAGCCTCGAGCTCCCCCAGCTGATCCTCGTACGCGGGCTCAGGACCCGAGGTGAACTCAACCGCCACCGGCCTGTCGCCGCGCTGGTAGCGGTCGGGGTGGAGCACCTGCTCGGTGGAGACCGGCATCCGGCTGCCCCACGGCATCGAGTCCGAATGGGCGGTGCCGTTCCACCAGCGAACGAATTCGGCGCCATCGATGTAGGGAAACAGGAGCGTGCGCCGCAGCACGAGTGGCGCGCGAGCGAAGACGGGCATCGCCGACTGCTGCGCCGAGACCTGCTCGCGGTATTGCTCCCAGAACTCGGGGCTGGCTGTCACGGATCGATCCGGCGCCATCAGCTGGATCGAAGCGAGGGTCGCCTGACCCTCGAGAACCGCTTGCGCCGCGGCCAGCCGGTCGTTGCTGCGCAGATCGCGTAGTATGGAATCGAGTGGCAGATACTGACCCTGAAGCGCGTGCACCATCTCGTGCGCGAGCACCAGTTTGAGCTGCAAGGGGTCGACCCCTTCCACCCCGAACAGCATTGTGGAGTCGGGATCGTAGTAGCCCGCGACCTGCTCGGTGTACAGCTCCAGCAGGACGGACTCGAGGCCGACCGAATCCGGCAGCATTCCAAACAGCCGGTAGGCGCTCTCGACGCCGGCGAGCCGGGCCGGCGGCATGTCTTCGTGCAGCTTGCGAACCAGGTAGTCGCGTACCTGCGCCCGGCTTCGCATGGCGGAACGCGGCGGCCGGCGAAATGGCCGCCCCACCTCGCGCTCGACCGCGGGACGAAGACTGTCGACCAGCGCGGCAAGGGCGGCATCGCCCGGCGAACGGGACCTCGCCGACTCGTCGCCCCGACAACCGCCCAGGGCAAGCGCCGCTGCGACCAGCAGCCAGCCGCGCGTCATCCGAGTCCCAGGTAGCCGGCGTACCAGGCGTAGATCGCCGGGCCGGCGAGCCATGAAGCTGCGGCCCCAAGCGCCAGGAACACGCCAAACGGCACCAGCTTCTTCGAGCTGGCAAAGTGCAGTGGGACGAAGATGAGGCTGCCCAACAGTGCGCCGAGGAAAATGGTCAGCAGCACGCCGCGCCATCCGAGGAAGGCGCCCACCATCGCCATCATCTTGATGTCACCGCCGCCCATAGCCTCCTGCTTGAACAACCAGGTGCCCCCCGCCCCCACGGCCCAGAGCAGCACGAAGCCCACCGCCGCTCCGATCGCCGCGTCGGTAATTCCGGGAAGCCCCGTGGCGACGCTGAACAACAGGCCGAGCGCGAGCCCGCCCAGCGTGAACTCGTTCGGGATGATGTAGGTGCGGGCGTCGGTCATGCCGATGCCGAGCAGGATCGTGCCGAAGACCGCGCCGCGCAGAGCCTCGAGCGTCGGGCCATGACGTGCGGCCATGTAGGCCCAGACGATCGCGGTAGCGATTTCGACCAGCGGGTATTGAACCGAGATGCGGGTTCCGCAACCGCGGCATCGGCCGCGCAGGACAAGCCAGGAAACGACCGGGATGTTGTCATACCAGGCGATGCCTTTGCCGCAGTTGGGACACCGGGACCGTGGGCGCACGACCGACTGCTTGGGCTCCGCACCCCAGCGGATGATGCAGACGTTGAGAAAGCTGCCGATCACCGCCCCGAACACGGCCGCGATCCCAACCACATAGGGACGAAGCTCCGCCAGCTCAGCGCTCACGCAACACCTCGTAAAGAAGGATTCCGGCCGCCACCGCCACGTTGAGCGATTCGGTGCCGCGTTCCAGCGGGATCGCCACCCGCCGGCT
Source organism: Gemmatimonadales bacterium (assembly GCA_036257415.1). GTDB lineage: Bacteria > Gemmatimonadota > Gemmatimonadetes > Gemmatimonadales > GWC2-71-9 > DASQPE01. The sequence goes on along the minus strand of DATAFP010000106.1, from coordinate 10,161 downwards.
GGCTCGGGCCGCCAGGCCGGCACTTACACCAGCGCCCTCGTTGCCAAGGACCAGGCAAATGGCGCGCCGCCCGCCGGGCGATGGAGCGTCGTGCACTGGGTTTCCGTCCGGGTCGGCGACCCACAAATCCACCCGATTTCCGATACACCAGTGAACCAGCTCATCGTCGGTAGCCGATAGCGCCGGCAGGCGGAAGAGCGCCCCCATGCTGCCCCGTACCACCTTGGGATTGCGCAGCTCTGCCGTGCCTTTCAGCGCGACCACGCCGCTCGCGCCCAGGCCCTGCGCGGTGCGCAGGATGGTCCCGACATTGCCGGGGTCCTGCACGCCGTCGAGTGCGACGATCACGCCTTCCGGCGGCAGATGCTCCCAGCGCCACACCGGCGGCTCGACGACCGCGATGACGCCTTGCGGGTGCTCGGTGTCGGCGAGTCCTGCCAATGTTCGGTCGTCCAGCTCGGTGAGCACGTTTGCTCGCGCGAGCGCCGCCTTGAGCGCGCGCCCGCGCGCACTACCTTCGAGATTCGGGGAGACCGCGACGGCCCGGATCGGCACGCCGGCGGCGATCGCCTCCTCGACCAGGCGCACCCCTTCCGCGAGCGTGAGCCCGCGTCGTTCGCGCCCGCGGCGAAGACGGAGATCCCGGATCAGCGTTTCGAGCTTCGCCGCCATCACCCGCGCCATGCCGTGAGGCATCCATCGTGAAGATCGCCCTGTCCATCGCCGGCTCGGATTCGGGCGGCGGAGCCGGCATTCAGGCGGACCTGAAGACATTCCATCAGTTCGGCGTTTTCGGCACCTCCGCGATCGTCGCGCTCACCGCGCAGAACACGGTCGGCGTGCGCGCGGTCGAGTCGGTGTCGCCGGCGATGGTCACCGCCCAGCTCGATGCCCTGGCAGAGGATCTGCCACCCGACGCGCTCAAGACGGGAATGCTGGCCGAAGCGCACCTGGTGCAGCTGGTGGCCGAGACGATCGAGGCCCGACGGTGGGCACCGCTGGTGGTGGACCCGGTGATGGTGTCGACCTCGCGCCACCGTCTGCTCAGCCGCGACGCGGAGCAGCTCGTTGCCAAGCGGCTCCTGCCGCTCGCAGCGGTGGTCACACCCAATCTTGACGAGGCGGAAATCCTGACCGGCCGTGAGGTTCGCGATGTCGCGGCAATGGAACGCGCCGGGGCGGCGCTGAGGGAGCTGGGCGCCGGCGCGGCGCTGGTCAAAGGCGGCCATCTCGACGGCGACCGCATCACCGATGTGCTGGTGTGGGCGGGCGGAGCGCGCCTCTTTCGCCGTCCCCGGATCCACACGACCTCTACCCATGGCACCGGCTGCACGCTGAGCGCGGCGATAACGGCCGGCCTCGCGCATGGTCGCGCCCTGGAGCAGGCGGTCGATGACGCGCTGGCCTACGTCGCCCGGGCCATCGCCGCCGCGCCGGGGTTGGGCATGGGGCACGGACCCCTCGACCATACCGTCCCGGGTCACCTGCCGCCTTCGTAGGGCTCCATGTGAATCAGCGCGCCGTGTACCTCGGGCACGGCGGAGCGAATCGCGGACTTCACCATCCCGCTGAGAACGTGCGCGTCGCGCAGCGCCATCTGCGGATCCGCCTGCACGTGCAGGTCCACGTAATAGCCCATCCCCACCTTCCGTACCTTGAGCTTCTCGATGGCGCGGACGCCGGGGACGGCGCTGGCTGCCACGCCGACCCGCGCGAGCATCGCGTCGCTGGGGGCACGATCCATGAGATCGTGTACCGCCGGCCGGACCACGCCGACGGCATTCCAGACGATCACACCCGACGCGAGCAACGCGCCCCAGTCGTCTGCCGACTCCCAGCCAGGCCCACCGATCAACGCCACCGTGATCCCCACGAATGCAGCGGCGGAAGTGACGGCATCGGATCGGTGGTGCCAGGCATCGGCCGACACCACCGTGCTGCCCACGTCCTCGCCCAGCCGGCGGACCCGCCGGAACCAGACCTCTTTCACCAGGATCACGCCGACCAACACCAGCAGCGTGAACGGCCGGGGGGTGAAATGTGGCGTGAGAATCTGGTGGATCGACTCCACGGCGATCGCCGCGGCGGCGAGGAACAGGAGCAGCCCCACCAACGCCGCGGCCAGGGCTTCGGCCTTGCCGTATCCGAACGGATAGTGCTCATCCGCCGAGCGGGACGCGATCCGAAGCCCGCTCCACACCACCAGCGACGAAAACAGATCCGCGGTGGATTCGATGCCGTCGGCGATCAGGGCCTGCGACTGGCCGATGATCCCCGCGGTGATCTTCACGACGGCGAGCCCGGCGTTGACGCACATGCCGATCAGAGCGGTGCGCATCCCGCGCTGGACGGCGTCGGTCACCGGAGCCGTCCAGCCATTCAGGCGCGCGCCACCACGCCTTCGACCACCGCACTCAGCGATCCGCGCACCCGGTCGGCAGTCTCCATCACCTCGGCGTGGGACAGCCTGGTCGGACTGATGCCGGCGGCCAGGTTGGTGATGGTGGAAATGCCCAGGCAGCGAATACCGCGGGCGCGAGCCGCGACGACCTCGACCACCGTAGACATGCCGACCGCATCGACGCCAAGCCGCTCCAGCATCCGGATCTCGGCCGGGGTCTCGTAGCTCGGTCCCAGGAGGCCGGCATAGACGCCTTCGTCCAGCGCGACCTTCCGCTCGCGGGCCACCTCGCGAGCGAGCGCGCGGAATCCGGCATCGTATGGATCGGACATGTCGGGAAACCGCTCATCGCAGGGGAGCACCGGCCCGATGAGCGGATTCCGGAAACTCAGGTTCACGTGATCCGCGATCAGCATCAGCGCCCCGCCGGCAAAGGTTCGGCGGATTCCCCCGGCCGCGTTGGTCAGGATGACAGTACCGACGCCGAGCGCGCCGAACACACGTACTGGAAGCGCGCAGGTGTCGGCGTCATGACCCTCGTACATGTGGAAGCGGCCACTCTGCGCGATGACCGGACGCCCGCCGAGCATCCCGGCGACCAGCTCCCCACCGTGGCCGGCGACCTTCGGCTCGGGAAAGCCCGGTACGTCGTGGTACGCGATCCGTGCGGCGTCGGTGATCGAGTCAGCGAGGCCCCCGAGTCCGGAGCCGAGCACAATGGCGATCTCGGGCCGACGGGCGCCCAGGCGTTGACGCACGGCCGAGGCGGCGTGGTCGACCGCCGCCGCCCGGTCGGCCGTCTTCACAGCAGGAGCCCGGCGATGGCGGCAGACGTGAAGTTCGCCAGGGTGCCGGCCAGCATGGCGCGGAAGCCGAGCCGGGCGAGGTCGGGTTTGCGCTCGGGCACGAGCGCGCCGATCCCGCCGATCTGGATGCCCACCGAGCTGACGTTGGCGAACCCGGCCAGGGCGAAGGAGGCGATGGTGAACGAGCGGGGGTCGAGCGACTCCTTGAGCGGCCCCAGCTGCGCGAAGGCGATGAACTCGTTGAGCACCGCGCGCGTCCCCAGCAGGCTGCCGATGACCGCGCTGTCCTTCCAGGGTACGCCGAGCACCCAGGCAACCGGCTGGCCGATCCACCCCAGCACGGTCTGCAGATTTTCGGGGAACCACGCGGCGTTGCCGTGGAGCCAGCCGAAGATCCCGTTGAGCAGCGCCACCAGCGCGATGAATGCGATCAGCATCGCGATCACGTTCAACATCAGGTGCAGCCCTTCGCCGGTGCCGCGCGCCGCGGCCGCCACCACGTTCACATCTGTCCGGGGGATATCAAGCTTCACCCGCCCGTAGGTCTCCGGTGTCTCGGTCTCCGGCTCGAGCAGCTTGGCCATCATGATCGTGCCAGGCGCGGTCATGATCACGGCGGTCAGGAGGTGGCGTGCCTCGACTCCGAACGCGATGTAGGCAGCCATGATGGCGCCGGAGATATGGGCCATCCCCGACGTCATCACGGTCATCAGCTCACTGCGCGTGAGCCGGGGGAGGAAGGGCCTGATGGTGAGCGGTGCCTCGGTCTGGCCCATGAAGATCGAGGCCGCCACGTTGAGACTTTCGGCCCCGCTCGCGCCCATCAATCGGCTCATGACCACGGCAAAGCCGCGGACGATCACGCCCATCACCCCGATGTGATAGAGGATGGCGAACAGCGCGGAGACGAAGATGATCGCGGGGAGCACCTGGAACGCGAACACGACGCCGATGCTCGAGTTGGCCTTGCCGATCTCGCCGAAGACGAACTCGGAGCCGGCGTAGGAAAAGTGCAGCAGCGCAGTGACCGCGGCGCCGAGCGTCCGGAACAGCTCCTGCCCGGCGGGCACCCGAAGCACGAACAGTGCGAACGCGATCTGGAGGCCGAGGCCCCAGGCGATCACCTGCCAGCGGATGGCGCGGCGGTCGCGGGAAAGCAACACGCCCACCGCGATGATGATGGCGATCCCGAGCAGCCCGACATAGCGGCTCATGCGAGGCCTGCCAGCTCGTGCCTCGCCCGCTCGAGCAGGACCCGGCGCTCCGGCCAGGGCAGGAAACCGGCGGCGAATCCGTCGAGGATCATGCGATCGATCTCCTCTCGCGTGAAGCCGAGCGCGTGGTGGGCGGTGCAGTACTCGTCGGTGAGGCTGACGCCCGACATGAGCCATCCGTCGGTGCACAAGGTGACTACGAGCCCCGCGTCGAAGTACGCCCGCACGGGATGCTCCTCCGCCCGTCCGACAGCACGGGTGAGCAGGTTACTGGTGATGTTGATCTCGACCGGGATCCGGCGGTCACGCACGTAAGCCTGGAGCGTGGGATCCTCGAACAAGCGGGTGCCGTGGCCGATGCGGTTGGCGCGGCAGCGATGCAGCGCTTCGCGGACGGACTCCGCGCCCGCGGCCTCACCCGCATGGACCGTGATGCCCAGGCCGCCCTCGGCCGCGATCGCGAACGCCGCCGCATGACGCCCGGGCGGCCGGCCGTGCTCGCCCCCGGCCAGGTCGAACCCGACCACCCCGCGGTCCCGCCACGCGACCGCGTTCCGGGCGATCTCTTCCGACGTGGCGGGCTCGTAGTGTCGCAGCGAGCAATGGATCGCCCGCGTCACCACGCCGAACTCCCGCTCGCCCCGCTCGAACCCGCGGAGCTCCGCCGCGGTGGACTCATCCAGCGAGAGGCCGCCCTGGGTGCCGAGCAGCGGGCACCAGCGAGCCTCGAGGTAGCGGAGGCAGTCGCGCGCCGCATCCTCCACCATTTCGTACGCCACCCGCTCGATCGCCTCGGGTGTCTGCAGCACGGCGATGGTCAGCTCGAACCGGCGGAGATAGTCCTCGAGATTCCGCGCCTCGGTCGGCACCATGTACCGGCCCAGTGCCGCCGGGTCGCTGGTCGGCAGGGCGACCTTGGCATCGCGCGCGAGCTCCACCAGCGTGGCCGGCCGGAGGGAGCCGTCGAGGTGTACGTGCAGCTCCGCCTTGGGCAGGCGCGCGATCAGCTCACGCGTCAGCATCGGCGGAAGCGCGGCGCGCGGGGCGGGCCGCGCGGAGAATGTCTCCGGCCGCCAGCGTCGCCTCCGGAGCCACGTCCAGGCCACGCGCGTCGGTCAGGCGAGCGCTCCCCGCAGCGATAGCGTCGGCGAGCGCAGGGTCGAGGGCACGAACCGCGGCCACCGCCGCGGAGCCCGGAGCCACGTCCACCGGCTGCTCGTTCACGAATACGCGAATCGGGACGGTCACCGACTCCGCTCCAGCCGCCCTGGCTCCGGTGGGGCCACCGGCTGCGGCAGACGCCGGAGATAGAGCGCGAGCGCATCCACGTCCGTCGTCGTGCTCGGCGCCACAGGGGAGCCGTGCAAAGCGGCAAAGCGTCCCTGGCGGAGGAGCGCCTCCGTCACGACAACGGTGTAGGTCTTCTCGTTCTTCACGCTGGCACCGTCGGAGAGCCGGAGGCGACGCACTCGTCGCCCGGCTGGAGCCCCCGGATCGTAGCGAAGGACTACTCCGGAGAGGTGTACCGGCGGATCCTCGTCATCGATCGCCGCCTCGAGTACCTGCTTCAGCTTGGCGCCGGTCACCGTGACAGCCACCAGGGGCCGCGAGGCTTGGAGCAGCGCCACCAGGGATGCGTAGCTCGCCGGACCCGCGGGAAGATCTGCGGATAGGGTAGCATCGCTCACCAACGCCACATCGCCGCGGAGTGCGTTACGCTGCGCGTCGGCGACGAGATCGCCGAGCGGGGAGGCGCCAGGGCCGCCGCGCCGAAGCGGGAGCTTGATCCGGGCGACGATCCGTCCTCCTATCGTGTCCGCTCTGGCTTTGGCCCGCTCGACCACCGCCTCGACCGCGCTATCGGGCGGGATCCGCTCCGCGTCCACCGGAGTGCGCGACACCCGGAGCTCGCGGGCCGCGACGGCGGTGCGAACAACGTCGATCGACACTACTTCGGCGGCAGCCGGTTTGACCGCCACCACCTGAACGTTGCCGACCCGGGCCGCTCCGCCGCCGTCACCGGCACCGAGGACGACTTCGACGCCGGCATCGCCCAGGTCACGAGCGAGCTCCATCGCCTCGCCGGTACACCCGGCGCCGTCGCATGCCAGCGGCGCGTGGGCAAGCACCACGGTGAGGTCGACCTGCTCCCGCTTCACCGCGCCGAGCGCATCTGCAAGGCCGGCGCGCCCAGCTTGGATCCTGAGGCCATGGATTCCGGCCGCGCGAAACGCACCGGCTGCGCCAGGCGAGACGTAACCCACGAGCCCGATCCGCAAGCCTCCGCTCGACACGATGCGGTAGGCCCCGGTCCAATCCGGTCGACGCCCGGTCGCCGAATCGACCAGATTGGCCGCCAGCCATGCGAAGCGGGACTGAGCTACGCGTTGGCGTAGGGTATCGAGCGACCAGCTCGCGTCGCGGGGGCCCACCGCCGTCGCCGAGAGATCGATACGGTTGAGAACTTCCACCGCCGGCCTCCCCGACCCGACATCGGCGGCCAGAGTGCCCTGCAACATTCCGCCTGGTGCAACCCGCACCGCGTCGCACCTGCATTCGGCGGCAGCGCGGTCGAGCACGGTGGCGAGCGCGGCAGCGCGCGGGGTGACCGCGCCGCGGAACTCGCCCAGGGCGAGCACGCGCCCTAGAATGGTTTCCCCAGGACGGGACGCGGCGGGAGCGGGTGGGGCGCCGAAGAGTTGGCGGACCCGCGCCGCGGCCTCGGCCGGCACGATCCGCCAGTTGGCATCGTCTAGCTCAGCAAGACTCACCACCCGGCGCTCCTGAACCTCCTGGATCAACAGATCCCGGATGTTCTCGTCGCGGTCGTAGACCACCGGTGCGTCGCGAAGCATCGTGAACCCGCCACCGCCCGACTGCCGGTAGCTGTTCACCGCCATCGTGAACGTGTCAGCGGGTGCGACCGCGCGGCCGCGCACTGTCAGGTTGCGGATCCGGCTGCCGACCGGCAGGCGCAGGTCGATGTCGTAGCTGGCGCCGGACACCATGTCGTAGTTGTAACCGAACACGGCCGGATCGAGGGCGGCTCGGCCGAGCGAATCGCTGGCAAAGTAGCGCGCGCTCTGCTCCAGATAATCCTTGAGCTGGGCGCCCGAGACGCGGATGGCGCGAAGCGTATTCTCGTAGGGGTAGAGCGCGAACACATCGCGCACCCGGATGTCGCCGTCCCGGAAACCCGCCCGAAGATCGAACGCCGAGGTGGTCGACAGCTGTGCGCCGGTGCGCTTTCGCTGCACCTCGTGGATCAGGTTGATGATCGGTGTGGGCTCGGCGCGGGCGAGCGCCGCGGGCATATCGCCGCGGGCCTCGCCGATCGATCGGCCCATCCACTCGCGGACGTCGTTTTGGAGCCTGCCGAGCCGGCCGAGCTTGGGAGCAGGCGGCACCTGGGCCAGCGGCACGGATTCGCCGCGCACCCGCGCCACCCGCCAATCATCACCCGGAAAACGCCGGCGAAGGGTCACGTGGACAACCGCCAACGACCCTGCGAATGGCTTGGGCTGCACGAAATGCACCCCGTCGATCACCGTGTCGACGATCTCGCGGTGCGAGTGACCCACGACGACCACATCGGGTTTCGGGGAGAGGGCGGCGAGCCGCGCAGCCACGTCTTCCGGACCGACCCCGGCCGTGTCGTACGAGCTGGGACCGGACATGCCGCTGTGCACCAGCACAACGGCCAGGTCGGATTCACGACGCAGCGCGGGCAGCACCCGCGCGGCGCTCGCCTCGATCGGCGCCACCCGGATCCGGCCGCGGAGCTGCTTGCCGTCCCACACCATCACGCCGGGTGTGGTGAAGCCGGTGATGCCCACCCGGATCTCGCCGCGGCGCAGCACCACGTATCCGGGCAGGGTCAGGGTATCGCCGGGGAGGCCGCGAATATTGCCGCTCACGAACCGCACCGTGGTGCGCGCCGTCGCCCGCTCGAACGTCGGGACGCCGTAATCGAAGTCGTGATTGCCCGGTGTGGCGACGTCGTACCCGGCGAGGTCCATGGCCTCCACGACGGGATGCGGCTCGCGCCGCTCTACCCTGGCGTAGTAATCCGCGAACGGGTCGCCCGCGATCAGGTCACCGACATCGCAGACGACCACCTGACCGGGATAGCGCACCCGGAGGGAATCGATCACCGTGGCGGCGCGGGAGAGGCCGCCGGGGAAGGTCCGGTCGGCGACGAAGTCCCATTCCGTCGCGTGCCCGTGCACGTCGGTGGTGGCGACGAGAACGAGATGCGCGGTGTCGGGCGGAACGGCGAAGGCAGCGAGCGCAGCCAGGAGCCGGAACATGTGGGAGAGAATATAGGCGACCGCTCAACCCCACACTCTAGCATGGTTCATTCGCCCCCGCGTATATTCGTCCCGGCGAATATGCCCCAGCGTTCTACGACCGACCTGTTGCTCACCGTTGCGGAGCCCACCCGGCTCCGGATCCTCAACTGCCTGGCGGCGGCGCCGCTGTTCGTGTCCGACCTCCAGGCCGTGCTCGACCTGCCGCAGCCCACCGTGTCGCGACACTTGCAGGTGCTCCGGAAGGCCGACGTGGTCCGCGACACGCCGGTCGCTCAGTTCGTGCTGTACCGCCTGCGCCGAGACCTCGATCGCCCGGGCCGGCTCCTGGGCACCATTCTCGACGCGTTGGGACACGACGACCGGATGCGCGCGGAGCGCACCCGGGCCTTCGACCGCAGCCGGACGCATACCCGCGCCCGCGTGACGGACCATCCCCAAGATGCCCATGAGTAACGCGAGGGAACGATGCCGGAAGAAAGCGTGACGAACCGCATTCTCGTGGTGGACGACGAGGCCGATATCACCGCGCTCGTAGCGTACCACCTGGCCAAGGCGGGCCACCGGGTTTCCACGGCCGCGAACGGGTCGGACGCGCTCAAGGCCGCAAGAGAGGAGCGTCCCGACATCGTCATCCTGGATCTCATGCTGCCGGGAGTGTCGGGCTACGACGTGCTCGCCGAGCTGCGCCGGCGAGACGATACCCGGGAAGTCGGTGTGATCCTTCTCACGTCGCGCCGAGAAGAGGCGGACCGGATTCGCGGGCTCTCGCTTGGCGCCGACGATTACCTCTCCAAACCGTTCTCGCCCCAGGAGCTTTCGCTCCGGGTGAACGCGCTGCTCCGCCGGCTCGGGGCACCGGCGGTGTCCGCCGGCTCGACCCTGTCCGCCGGCCCGATCACGATCGATCGATCCGCGCACAGGGTCCTGCTCGACGGGCGCGAGCTCACCCTCACCGCGACGGAATACAAGCTGCTGCTCACCTTAGTGGAACGGCGGGGACGGGTGCAAACGCGCCCGCAGCTGCTCGAGACCGTGTGGGAAGCGCAGCCGGACATTCAGACCCGCACGGTGGACATGCACGTGCAACGGCTCCGCAGCAAGCTGGGCGATACCGGCAAGCTGATCGAGACCGTGCGCGGATTCGGGTATCGCTTCCGGGGCGGCGAGCGGGGGAGTCGCGCGCGGTGACACTGGCCCGGCGGCTGGTCGTGGGGACCGTGTTCGTGCTGTGCCTCACGCTCGTCGCGCTGGTGTGGGCCGTCGACCGCTCGTTCCGCCGCCGCCTCGAAGCGGAACTCGCTGGGTCCCTCGAGCGCGAGGCGCGACTGGTCCAGGCGGCGCTGCCCGCGGACTCAGCACTGTGGCCCGCCACGGTGCAGCAGCTGGCCGGTGGGACCGGGCATCGGATCGTGCTGGCCCGGGCGGAT
>DATAFP010000090.1:0-12862 GCA_036257415.1 Gemmatimonadales bacterium | reverse complement strand
CGTAGTCGGGATTGCCGAGCGTATCGGGGTGAACCAACCACTCGCACTCGACGTCCACATGGCCCGGGTCTTTCGGCCAGAGCATGTGGTACATCACGTAGTCCGGGTGAAGGCTCAGCAGCATGTTCGGGAAAAGGGAGTAGTAGTACACCCTTCGATGATCCTCGGGGGACAGGTCACCCACCGAGACCCCGCATACCCGCCCGGACATCGTAAGGCTCTCGCTCGCATCCACGATGTCCATGTAGCCACCCAGGAACGGTCCGCGAAAGAGATCGTTCTCGCCGCTCGTCGGCGGTGACAGCTTGACCAGCGCCGGGTGTACCAACGGGCAGTGATAGCACTCCGAGTAGTTCTGCACCACCAGCTTCCAGTTGCATTGGAGCGCGTAGTCGATCCGCCGGTGCGATCGGAGCGTCGCCAGGTTGAATCGCGTGAATCGGTTCAGCACCGGCGCAAAGGCATCCGCAAACGGCTCCGGGTCCTCGGCCAGATTGATGAAAATGAACCCTTCCCAGGTCGCGACCGCGACTTGGTGGAGGGGCCACTCGCTCTTGTCGAAGTCCTCGATCGTGTCCGCCGACGGTGCCCCGGTGAGCTCACCGTCGAGGGTGTACGTCCAGGCGTGGTAGGGACACTGAATGGTGCCGGCGAGTTGCCCCTGGTGCTCCTCGCACAGGCGCGTGCCGCGGTGGCGGCACACGTTGTAAAAGGCGCGCACGGCGCCGGCGCGGTTGCGAAGGATGATGACGCTCTCGAGCCCAATCTGACGCAGGAAGTACGCGCCCGGACGCGCGAGCTGTTCCTCGCGGCCAGCGCACAGCCACCGATTCAGAAAGATCTTCTCCAGCTCCTCGGAGAAAATTGCCAAATCGGTGAAGTAGCGGCGCGGCAACGTACGCGCGCTGGCGAGCGCGACATCGGTGCGCTTGACGAACGTGGTCACGATGGCTCTCGAGGTTGACCCCCGCCGGAATATGCCGCCGCCGCGGCCGGCTCCGGTAGGCCTTCGTTGCCCATCAGGCAAGCGTGATGCGGCCCTCCACCACGATATCGGCCTCGAGTCCTTCAACCCGCATGGAAGCGGTCGCGCGGAGCGACTCGCTCCCCGTGAGCCGCCCCGCCTTGAGCGCGTCGTCCACGCTTTTCTCGATCTCTCGCTGGGCCGTGATACCGAACTGCTTCAGAAGCTGGCGGACTGAAAGATTGAACCGCTCTTCGTTCATTGCTCCTCCTATTGCCAGCTCTTTACCAGGCCGTCGGAGACGAGCACGGACCGCCGTCCATAGTCCCATTCCTCGATGGGGAGCATGCCGTTGAGGTCCGGAATGATACGCACAGGCGCTCCCCAGGCAGCCCGCAACTGATCGGTAGTGAACCCTGGCCTGATCCTGCGGCAGGCGACCAGCCGAAGCACGTCATCGCTCCAGTTGGGGAACGAATCCAGCACCGCGCTGAGACGCTCAGGTGGCGCGCTGGGGCAATCGCCGGCGAGACGGTTCATACGGCGGCTCCGGAGCGCCGACTGTCCTGCCGAATCGGACCAGTCCTCCAGCACCGCATTCGATTCCAGCGGCGGAAGCCCCGGCTGGCTGCCGCCGAGGCGGGGCCGGGTTGCGAGGTTTACCGCCACGCCCGCGCCCAACGCGAGCAGAATCGCGTACACGATACGGCGCCATCCAGCCGGCCGGCGGAGCACCTTGCGCCGCTTGCGCTGGGGGACCACCACGCTTCGCGCGGCACGGACTGTCATGCGCTGGCCGCCACCGGCGGTGCGGCGCAAACGCTTCGAGATATCGCGCTGCCGGCGAGCAGCCATTCACTGAAGAGCGTCCGGCTTTCGGCCTCGAGCACGCCACCCACCACGCGGGGCAGGCGGTACGGGCCGGTCGTCGCCGGCAACACCCTTCTACTGCCGGTGCCTGCCGGCGCGGGCAACGCGTAGACCACCGTGTCTACGCCGGCGACCATCGCGGCGCCCAGACACATGACGCACGGTTCCAGCGTGGTGACCAGTAACAACCCGTCGGTGCACTCAGGCTGTCGCCGCTCCAGCCGCTGGATGGCTCGAAGCTCGGCGTGGGCCGTCGGATCGCCGGCCGCGCCGACTCGGTTGTGAGCGCCGGCCAGGATGCCGCGATCGCCGTCGGCGATGATGCACCCGGTCGGCGCCTCGCCGGCGCGGAGGCCTTCGCGCGCCTCCTCCATCGCTGCGTGCATGAGCTGAACCAGCAGGTCGGCCGTGAGTCGCGCGGGTCCCGGCGACGCGACCCTCAACCCCTCGTCGAGGTGCACGAGCAGATCGGCGCAATCACGCCAGACGCCGCGGGCGCCGCTCCCAAGCAGCTCCTCCGCGCTCTTCCCGCCGGAAAGCACGCCGAGGAAGCTGACTCCCGCACGGCGCGCGGCGATCCCGTCGAATCGGGTATCTCCTACCATCGCGCATTGGCTGGCCACCAATCCGAGCGCATGCACCGACTTGACGATCAGATCAGGGGCAGGCTTGCTGGGATCGTTGGGTCTGCGGGTCACGACCGCGTCGGCGTGGGCGCACAGATCGATGCCGGCTGCGTCGAGCAGCGCGTCGAGATGAGCTCGGGTGCTCGAAGTGGCGAGCGCCACCGACAAACCGCGCGTACGGAGTCGGGTGAGCAGCTCCACCGCACCGGTAATGGGAGCGACCGGCTCGCGCCGGACGCGCCGGAGCAGAAGCTCCGTCTGCAACTCGCGCAGCGCATCGCCATCGGGGCGTTCGGCTTCATCGCCGAGCACGTCGGCGACCAGGCGGTCGCCGCCCATCCCGATGTCCCGCTCGATCCGATCCAGCGCGACGCGATAGCCCAGCGCCTCGAACGCCTCGGCCCACGCCGCGACGTGGGCCGGATTGCTGTCGAGGAGCGTACCGTCGATGTCAAAAATCAGCGCGTCCAGCATCGCTCCAAGATCGGGCAATGCTGGACGCGGATTCGGTGAGCGGGGTCACCTCATCGCCAAAGCATTACTCCGCCAGGCGTACCCGCTCCACTCGGCGGCCTTGCTGCCGCGGGTTATATACCCTGAGCGACACCACAGAACCGGGCGGCTCGGTGCGAAGCGCGTTCCGGAGATCGGCCTCGGCCTTCACCGGTTTGCCCTCTACCGAGACGATCACGTCCGGTCCACCCGTCTCTTCGTCGAACAGGATGTTCCATGCCGGCCCGCCCGGCGTTACATCGGTGACGATGAGTCCCCGCGCGTCCGCCGGGAGCTGAAGCTCCTGAGCGATGGTGCCGGTTACCGGCTGCACCATCACTCCAAGGCGGCGGCGGACGAGCCCCCCGCTTTCGGCGGCTTCAGATCCGGTGTCCGGAGCTTCCCCAGCGGCGAGCTGAGTAGTCTCCTGCAATGGCTGGAGCTTGACGTTCAATGTCTTTCGCACGCCGCCCTTGCGGGCCACCTCGACCTTGACCGACTCGCCCGGCTTCCTGAAGCCGACCTCCTGCTGCAGCTGGCCGACGTACTCGACGGGCTTTCCGTCGATGGCGACGATGATGTCACCCGGCTCCATCCCCGCCTTTCGCGCCGGGGAGTCGTCGTTCGGAATGTCCTTGACCACCACGCCGCGGATTTCCGGCAGGCCGACGTACTGGGCGTCGTTGATCGAGACATCCTGGATCGACACTCCGAGCGCCGCCCGGTGAACCCGACCCTCAGTGATCAGCTGATTCATCACCGTGCGGGCCAGGTTGATCGGAATTGCGAACCCGTAGCCGGAGTAGAAGCCGGTCTCGCTCGCGATGGCCGAGTTTACTCCGACGACTTCGCCGCGCACGTTCACCAGCGGCCCGCCGGAGTTGCCGGGGTTGATGGCCGCATCGGTCTGGATGAAGTCCTGGATGCTGCCCACCCCACGCCCGGGCAAGCCGGTGAGCGCCCTGCCTTTGGCGCTCACGATGCCGGAGGTAACGGTAAAAGTGAGCCCCTCGCCCAACGGATTGCCGATCGCGAGCACCCAGCTCCCCACCCGTGCCTGATCGCTGTTGCCCAGTGCCACCGGCGGCAGGCTCTTGGCATCGATCTTCACCACCGCCACGTCGGTATTGCCGTCGGTTCCCACCACCTTGGCCCTGAACTCGCGGCGGTCGAGCAACCTGACGATGACCGTCTCGGCGCCTTCGACCACGTGATTGTTGGTGAGGATGTAACCGTCCGCCGACACGATGAACCCGGAGCCGCTGCCCTGCTCAAAGTCGGGGCGGTTAGGGCCGAAGCGAGGGAAGAACCGCTCCATGCCGGGCGGCAGGCGCCGCTGGGTGGTGCGCTCGGTGCGCTGCGACCGAATGTAGACGACGCTGGGACGAACCCTGTCGGCCACCGCGGCCAAGGCATCACTCAGGTCTACCAGAGGCTTGGCTTCGGGAATCGACGGCGCCTGGACCGTGGGAATCGCACTGGCCCGGGCCTGGTCCTGTGCCGATGACCGGTTTGGCAGATCCAGCAGCCCGGCGAACAACAGGCCAAGCGCAAACGCCAGCGCGACCAGGCCGCCGAACTTGAGCCAGTTCAAGGAACGTGCGGACATAATCCTTCCGTCTCTAGGTACTCAAAGAACCCGCTATCCCTACTCCCTAAGATAGTCCGAATTTCCCCGCGGGGTTCGCGGGGGCCAGGGACGGGAAAGGCGGGAGAGCCGGTCGGCCAGACTTCCCCGTCTTTCGTCTCTCCCGCCCTTGCGACCCATTCGGAAGAACGTGGCCTACTTCTTACCCTCGTCCACGATTTCGTAGTCTGCCTCAACCACGTCTTCCTGCGGCGCCTCAGCGGTGCCCGAGGTGGCCGAAGAGGTGGCGCCTTCGGCGCCACTTGGCTGCTGCGCTGCGTATATCGC
The DNA here is from genome assembly GCA_036257415.1 of Gemmatimonadales bacterium. Lineage (GTDB taxonomy): Bacteria > Gemmatimonadota > Gemmatimonadetes > Gemmatimonadales > GWC2-71-9 > DASQPE01. The sequence continues at coordinate 7,995 of DATAFP010000090.1, read as the reverse complement.
GGCGCCGGCGGCGGAGTACGCCGCGTTCAGCTCGTCCAGCGCGCGACGGATACCGTCCGGGTCGCCCGTGCGGAGGGCTTGCTTCCCGCTCTCGAGGCTCTGGTCCAGCCGCGCCTTGGCGTCGGCCGGAAGGCGGTCCCGCCACTCGGCGCTATCCTTCTCCACCCGGTAGACCAGCGCATCGAGCTGGTTCCGAGCCTCGATCTCCTCGCGTCGCTTCTTGTCGTCCGCGGAGTGCTGCTCCGCCTGCTTCACCATCTTGTCGATCTCGGCGTCGCTCAACCCGCTGGATGCCTCGATCCGGATCTTCTGCTCCTTGCCGGTCGCTTTGTCCTTGGCGGACACGTGCAGGATGCCGTTTGCGTCGATGTCGAAAGTCACCTCCACCTGTGGCATGCCGCGAGGGGCCGGCGGAATCCCGGTGAGCTGGAATTTGCCGATCGTGCGATTGTCCACCGCCATCTGCCGCTCGCCCTGCAGCACGTGGATTTCCACCGTGGTCTGATTGTCCTCCGCGGTCGAGAACGTCTCCGACTTCTTGGTCGGGATCGTGGTGTTCCGCGGAATCAGTACCGTGGTCACGCCGCCCAGCGTCTCGATGCCGAGGGACAGAGGCGTCACGTCGAGCAGCAGCACGTCCTTCACCTCGCCGGCCAGAACGCCGCCCTGAATGGCGGCACCGATGGCGACCACCTCGTCGGGGTTTACCCCCTTGTGGGGCTCCTTGCCGAAGAAATTCTTGACGATCTCCTGCACCTTCGGCATCCGGGTCTGGCCGCCGACCAGAATGACCTCGTCGATGTCGGACGGCTTGAGTCCCGCATCCTTGAGGGCCTGTTCCATGGGCGGGATCGTCCGCTGGACCAGGTCGTCCACCAGCTGCTCGAACTTGGCTCGGCTTAGGGCGTAGTTCAGATGCTTGGGCCCCGACTGATCCGCAGTAATGAAGGGCAGATTGATGTCAGTCTGCTGAGTGGTCGAGAGCTCCATCTTGGCCTTCTCCCCGGCCTCCTTCAAACGCTGAAGCGCCATCGGGTCCTTGGAGAGGTCGATCCCCTGGTCCTTCTTGAACTCGGCCACCAGCCAGTTGATGACGCGCTGGTCGAAGTCATCGCCGCCCAGATGCGTGTCGCCGTTGGTGCTCTTGACCTCGAACACGCCCTCGGCCAGCTCGAGGATGGAGATATCGTACGTGCCGCCGCCCAGGTCGTACACAGCGACTTTCTCCTCCTTCTTCTTGTCCAAGCCGTATGCCAGGGCCGATGCGGTGGGCTCGTTGATGATCCGCACGACGTCGAGGCCGGCGATCTTGCCGGCATCCTTGGTTGCCTGGCGCTGCGCGTCGTTGAAGTAGGCCGGGACCGTGATCACCGCCTTCTCGACGGTGTGGCCGAGGTAGTCCTCCGCGGTTTGCCTCATCTTCTGCAGGATCATCGCGGAGATCTCAGGTGGCGTGTATACCTTGCCGGCGATCTCCACCGCCGCGAGTCCGTTCGGGCCGGGCACGACCCGGTAGGGAACCCGCTTCGCCTCTTCGGTGACCTCGTCCATGCGGCGGCCCATGAACCGCTTGATGGAGAAAATGGTCTGCTTGGGGTTGGTGACCGCCTGGCGCTTAGCCACTTGGCCGACGAGACGCTCGCCGTCCTTGGTAAAGGCCACGACAGACGGCGTGGTCCGTCCGCCTTCGGCGTTCGGAATCACTACAGGATCGCCGCCCTCCATGACCGCGACGACCGAGTTGGTTGTGCCCAGATCGATACCGATGATCTTCGATGCCATGTTCCTCTCTCCCTTGCTGAGGCCGCCCGGAGACGCGCTTTGACAGCCCGCCGGGCCAATCGGTTGAGGCGGGCGCAACTGTCGTACCTCGAAAACCTGCCATTATGGCGGGAGCGCGCCAAGCCTACCGCCGCTACGGCCCCCACCGCCTTATTACGCCATGTTCCCATACCGAGACGACAATCCGACTCTGCGCACACCGGTCGTCACGTTCATCCTGATCGCGGCGAACGCATTCGTGTGGGTGTTCGTGCAGGGGATGGGGGCCGATCCCGTGCTCGCCCGGTCGGTATGTGAGCTGGGCCTCATTCCGGGGGAGTTTCTCCGGCGGCTTCCGCCGGGCTATTCGCTCCCGCTCGGTCCGGAAACGCGGTGCGTTCTCGGTCTCGGCAGCACGTGGTATACCCCGCTGACCTCGATGTTCCTGCACGGCGGATGGTTCCATCTGATCGGCAACATGTGGTTTCTCTGGGTCTTCGGAAACAACGTCGAAGACTCGATGGGGCGCATCCGATTTCTCCTCTTTTACATCCTCTGCGGTCTGGCGGCGGCCGCGACCCAGATGTTTCTCAGCCCGTCGAGCCCGGTGCCGATGGTGGGTGCGTCCGGCGCGATCAGCGGCGTGATGGGCGCATACGTGCTGCTGTATCCCAAGGTGCAGGTCCACATGCTGGTGGTGCTCTTTGTGTTCATCACCCGCGTGGCGGTCCCCGCCTACCTGATGCTCGGGTATTGGTTCCTGATCCAGCTCGTGGGCGGCGCCGGGTCGCTGGCGTCGGATACCGGTGGGGTTGCGTTCTGGGCCCACGTCGGCGGATTTCTCGCCGGTGCACTCCTGGTGAACGTATTCAAGCATCCCGATCTGGTCGCGAAGCATCGCGCGATGTCCCGGGTGCTGGAGCGCAGGCTGTGGGTTCGCGAATGACCTTGCCGCCCTGGCTCGCCGAGCACGCGGATGCGCGCGGCATCGGGCGAATGATCGACTACACACTGCTTCGCCCGGACGCGATGTGGATCGACGTGGCGCGCCTCTGCGACGAAGCCGTCGCGTCCGATTTGATCGCGGTATGCGTGAACGGACTCTGGGTCCGCCGCTGCGCCGAACGGCTCGCCGGTACCGACGTCCGGCTCGCCGCCGTGGTGGGCTTCCCGCTGGGCGCCGGCTCCACGACCGCAAAGGCCGCCGAGGCAGCGAATGCCGTGCTGGACGGGGCCATTGAGCTCGACATGGTGATGCCGCTCGGCTTGGCAAAGGCGGGTGAATGGACGGCTGTGGCGGACGACGTATCGGCCGTGGTCGAAGCGGCCGCCGGGCGTTCGCTGGTCAAGGTGATTCTCGAGACCGCGCTGCTCACGCCGAGCGAGATCGTCGAGGCCTGCGGGGCGGCCACCCGGGGCGGCGCGGCGTTCGTGAAAACGTCCACCGGATTCCACGCGGCCGGCGGGGCGACAGTTCAGGCCGTCGCCGCCATGCGTGCGGCGGTTGGTCCCACCTTCGGGGTCAAGGCATCAGGGGGCATTCGGAGCGCGGAGGCCGCGCTGACCATGATCGCCGCGGGCGCCAATCGGATCGGTGCGTCGAACCTGGCAGCCTTTGTGGGGATCGTCGGGCCGAGCGCACCATCGGTTGCCGATCTTGTCGCGGCCCACGCCCCCGCATGAGCGACCTCGTCTTCTTCAACGGCGCGTTCATTCCCCGCGAGCGCGCGACGGTGTCGGTGGACGACCGCGGCTTCCTCTTCGGGGACGGCGTGTACGAGGTCGTTCGGGTAGCGTCGGGCAGGTATCTGGACGGCGATCGCCATCTGGCCCGATTGACTCGGAGCCTGGCCGAGTTGCGATTGCACGATCCGGCCGACGATGGCACCGACCTGCTCGCGATCGGCCAGGAGCTGGTGGCGCGGCAAGGCATCGGTAGCGACGGGCAGGCGGTGGTGTACATGCAAGTGACCCGGGGTGCGGCGCCTCGCCGGCACGCGTTTCCGGCAGCTGACACGCCGCCCACTGTGTTCGTATCGGCCTGGCCGTTCGTGCCGAAGCGCGATCTGGTGATCGCGGGCGTGGCCGCGATCACCCATGCGGACCTTCGCTGGCAGCGTTGCGACATCAAGTCGGTCAATTTGCTGCCCAACGTCCTTGCCAACCAACGGGCGACGGAACAGGGCGCCTATGAAGCGATTTTGCTGCGGGACGGCATCGTCACAGAGGGGACTCACACCAACGTATTCGCCCTGGTGGAGGGGATGCTGCGCACCCACCCGAATGGGCCGGCGATTCTCCCGGGTGTGACCCGCGAGGTGGTGTTGGAGCTGGCGCGCGAGGCAGGAATCGAGGTGCGGGAACAGGCGCTCGACGAAGCCGAGCTGGCGAATGCTGCGGAGGTGTTCCTGACCGGCACGACCACGGACGTCATGCCGGTGGTGTCAATTGGGGGACGGATGGTGGGCAATGGGCGCCCCGGACCAGTCGCGCGGCGCCTGGGTGAGCGCCTCACCACCAGAATGGAGGCCGTGACCCGGGCGAGGTAAGGCCAGTCAGCCCAGCTCGATCGTATCGATCCGCACGTCGCGGCGGAGCGCTTTTGCCAACACGTCGCTCTTCCGCTCCGCCCCCCAACACTCCAGCGAAAGGTCGGCCCCGCTGACACGGGGTGCCGCCAGGATGCGAACCTCGTCTGGCGTCAGGGTAACCGACACCCGCTCGACACTCGCCGTGTGGCCGCGGTCCAAACCGTCGGCTACCCGGAGCAGCGCGCTCATCCGGCGCACGATAGCCTGATCCTCCGGTGGCAGCGCCGCAAACTCCTCGTGCTTTCGGCTCGGCCCTTGCTTGCGGTGGTAGCGGCTCAGGAGCGCCACCAGCAACCGGTCGCGCGCCGAGAGGTTGAGGCGTTCCGCGTGCATGATGAGCTGGTAGCTGTGCCGGTGATGCTTGCGGTAGCTGACCAGCTGTCCCACGTCGTGGAGCAGGGAGGCCGCCTCGAGCAGCGGGCGCTCCGAGGGATCCGCCCCGAGCGCCGGTCCGAGCTGCTCGAAGAGCTGAAGCGCCAGGTGGCGGACGTGCTCGACGTGCCGCCGGTCGCACTGACAGCGCTCGATGAACTCGCGCATCAACCGCAGCGGGTCGGCGGCCGGTGCCTGCTGCTCGCCGACCATGTCGAGCAGCAACCCTTCCCGCAGCCCGAACGCGCTGACGGTCAGCGTGCGCGCGTCCACCAGCGACAGCAGCTCCGCGGCAACCGCGAGTCCGGCCACGATGATGTCGGCGCGCTGGGGATTGAGACCGGGGATCAGCCGGCGCTGTTCGGGCGTCTTCTCCGTCAGCCACTCGATGAGAGTCTCGACCTCGCCTGCGGTGACGCTGACGCCGTGTATCGTCTCGGGAATGGGCAGTCCCCGCCGCCCGATGGCGATGCGGCCGAGGGTCGTGAACGTGCCGCCCGACCCGATGACCGCGGCGGCGGTCCACTCCCGCTGGCGCAGCGCCTTCTTGAGCTGCTTTCGCACCTGCGTGCGCAGCAATCCGATCTCCCGCCGCGGATCACGTCGGCCCTGCAGGTGGAGCTCGGTGAGGCGGACGGCCCCGAGCGGCAACGACAGCGTAAGCTCGACCAGGCCGTCGATCGCACCGATCAGCTCGAGGCTCCCGCCGCCGATGTCGGCCACCAGCGTGCGGGCGCCGGCCAGCCGGAAGTGATGCGCGACCGAACGGTAGCTGAGCGCCGCCTCGGTATCGGCGTCGATGATTTGGAGCGGGATTTCGAGCTCGTCCTGGACCCGGCGCGCGAACTCCGCCCCATTCTCCGCCTCGCGAACGGCGGCCGTAGCCACGGCCGCGATCCGCCGGACACCGCGGCGACGACACACCTCCCGCATCCGGCGGAGGGTGAGCAGCGCGCGGTCCATTGCCTGCTCGTCGAGGCGGCCGGTGCGCGCCAGTCCCGCGGCGAGGCGGGGCTGGTCTTTGACCTCGTCGATCACGTTGATGCCGGCGGCGGGGTCGTACTCCGCCACCAGCAACCGGATGGAGTTGGAGCCGACGTCGATGGCGGCCAGGCGCTCCCGCGGTTCGACGGTCGGCGCGGGCGCGACCGCGGGCTCGATCGCCGGTCCCGCTGTCATCGCCCGGTTGGTGCGCCGGCGCTCCCGGTGGGCCGCGCCTCGCCCCGATCCTCGGCGTGGTGCTTGATCGACTTGCCCTCGACCAGGAACACCACGTCTTCGGCGATGTTAGTCGCGAGATCGGCGACCCGCTCGAGGTTGCGGCTGACCAGGAACAGCTCCATCCCGGCGCCGATCGTGTGAGGATCCTCCATCATGTGCGTGAGCAGGATCCGGAACACCGAACGGTGCAGCGCATCCACCTTGTCGTCCCGGAGGCAGATCTCGCGGCCGGCCGCCGCGTCGCCCCGGATGAACGCCTCCAGCGCGTCGGAGAGCATCTCGCGAGTGAGCCGGGCCATCTCGATGATCTCGGGCTCGGGCGCGATCGGCCGGGCCTGGGCGAGGCGCTCGGTGGATTGCGCGATGTTGACCGCATGGTCGCCCACCCGCTCCAGATCGTTCGCGATCTTGAGGGCCGAGAGCAGCATCCGGAGGTCACGCGCCATCGGCTGCTGCAGCGCGAGCAGATTGGCGCACATCTCCTCGATCTCCATCTCCATCGCGTCGATGATGCGGTCGCCCTGGATGACCCGGCGCGCCCGCTCCGGATCGCGCTCGAGCAACGCCTCGACCGAGAGGCCCAGCGCCGCTTCGGCCTCGCCCGACATCGTAAGCAGGCGGACCTTGACGTGACTGAGCTCGTCGTGAAAGTGCCGGTGCGCGTCGAAGGTCATCCGAACCTCCCCGTGATGTACGCTTCGGTCCGCTCGCTCGTCGGACGAGTGAAGATCCGCTCCGTCTCGCCGAACTCTACCAGCTCGCCGCGGTCGAAGAAGCCGGTCAAGTCCGAGACGCGTGCAGCCTGCTGCATGTTGTGGGTCACGATCACGATGCTGTAGTGCTTCTTGAGGTCGAAGATCAGCTCCTCTACCCGCTGCGTCGCGATAGGGTCCAGCGCCGAGCAAGGCTCGTCCATCAGGAGCAACTCGGGCTGGTTGCCCAGCGCGCGCGCGATGCAGAGGCGCTGCTGCTGGCCGCCCGACAACCCTGCCGCGGGGCCCTCCAGCCGGTCTCTCACCTCGTCCCAGAGCGCGGCCTGGCGCAGGCAGCGCTCCACGAGGTCAGGGAGATCCCGGCCTGGCACCAGCGCGTTGAGCTTCGGGCCGTAGGCCACGTTGTCGAACACGGACTTCGGAAACGGGTTCGGACGCTGAAAGACCATGCCGACGCGCTGGCGGAGCGCCACCAGGTCGGTCCCCGGCGCGTATACCGACGTCCCGTCCACCAGGATGTCGCCGCTCTGACGGGCGCCCTGGATGAGGTCGTTCAGCCGGTTGATCGACCGGAGAAAGGTCGACTTCCCGCAGCCCGACGGCCCGATGATCGCCGTGACCGCGTTGCGCGGAATCGTGAAGTTCAGCGAGTGAAGGACTTGTCGCTTTCCGTACCAGAACGAGAAGTCGCGCACCTCCACCACCGGCGACGTCGGCCCCGCCGCCGGGAGGTCAGGCTGCCGCGGCGCGAGAGTCGGTCTGGTTGACAGCGGGGGAGGCGTGGGCCGTAGCGCAGTGTTCATCCGAACCGTCCGGTGATGTAGGCCTCGGTCTGCTCGTTCCGCGGCGCGGTGAAGATCTGACGTGTCTCGCCCGACTCGACCATGTGTCCCAGGTAGAAGAAGGTCGTGGTGTCGGAGACTCGCGCGGCCTGCTGCATGTTGTGGGTCACGATCACGATGGTGTAATCCCGCTTCAGCTCGAACAACAGCTCCTCGATCCGCTGCGTTCCCTGCGGATCGAGCGAGGCGGTCGGCTCGTCCAGCAGGATGACCTCGGGCGAGGGTGCGATGGTGCGGGCGATGCAGAGCCGCTGCTGCTGCCCGCCGGACAGTGCCGTCGCTGCCGTGTTGAGCCGGTCCTTCACCTCGTCCCAGAGCGCTGCGTGCCGCAGCGATCGCTCTACAATCTCGTCGAGCTCGCCACCGCGGTGCCGCCCGTTGACCTTGAGCCCCGCCGCCACGTTTTCGAAGATCGACATGGTGGGGAACGGCGTCGGCCGCTGGAACACCATCCCCACTCGACGCCGAAGCTGCATGACGTTCACCCGCGGGTCG
>DATAFP010000007.1:0-9301 GCA_036257415.1 Gemmatimonadales bacterium | reverse complement strand
AGTCTCGAGTTCGACACCTATGTCAGTCGGCTCAACCCGGTCCCGGGGCCTGATGTCCTCGCGGCGGGCGGAGTGCCTGCCTCCCGCTCGCTGATCCGGTTTCCGCTGCCGCTCCGAATCCGCGGCTCTGCCTCGATAGTGCGCGCCACGCTCGAGCTGGTGCCGGCCGAAGCCGTGCGCGGGCTGCCCAACGATCCCGGCACGCTCGAGGTCCGGGCCCTCACCACCGATCTCGGCGCGAAGTCACCGGCCAACCCGGCCTCCCTGAGCAGCCGCTCACTGGCGGCTGGAACCAGCGGCACCGTCGCGCTCGAGGTGGGGCAACTGGTTCGGCTGTGGCAGGGCACCTTCGGAAGCCCGCCCACGCTGATGCTGCAGATGTCGCCTGAGGCGGGCACTTTTACTGAAGCGGCATTCGGATCGACCCGACTCGGTGCGGCGCCGCGACTGCGCATCGAGTATCTCCGCACCTTCCCATTCGAGAGTCCCTAGTGTCGCGCACACTGGTTTCCCTTCTTCTGGCCCTGACGGCCGGCGTCACCGCGCTGCCGGCGCAGTCGTCGCAGTTCGGCGTGCGGGGGCTGGGCCTTCCGGGGCGGGCGCAGTCGGTTCGCGCCATGGGGAGCGGCGGCGCCTTCGCGTTCTTCGACGGCGAGTCGAGCGTGTCGCCGGCTTCCCTGATCTATCTGGGCCGGCTCACCGCTACGTTCACTGTCCTCGGCGACTATCGCAACACCAACACGCCCGCGGGTGAAGCGTCGATCCGGGATCCCAGGTTTCCTCAGTTTCTGGTCGGCGGTATCACCCGCCGGTTTCCGCTGACGCTCGCGATGAGCTACTCCAACTACACCACGCGCGACTACAGTCTTGCCTTTCCGGCGACGGTCAGTCTTCGAGGCCAGCCGGTCGCGGTGTACGACACGATCGAGTCGCGCGGCGGCATCAACGACTTCCGGCTCGCGGCGGCCTACCGACTGGGTCAACGATGGGCGTTCGGCGTGGGCGCACACATCATCACCGGCAGCAATCGGGTGGAGGCCCGGCGTACCTTCGCCGACACCAACTACACGCCCAGCCGGCAGCGCGCCGAGCTCTCGTTCTCCGGATTCGGTGTCTCGGTCGGCGTGGAGGGGCAGTTGGGCAGCGCGCTCACGGTGTCGGCGATGGCGCGAAGCGACGGCAGCGTGGGACTCGATCGGGACAGCACGGAGGTCACTGACGTGGACCTTCCGATCACGATCGGCGGGGCGGCGCGGCTCCGACTCTCGCGCAAACTCCAGGTGGCCGGCCACGCGCTCTTCCGGAACTGGTCTACCGCCAACGACGATCTGGTGAGCCTCGGCAGCACGGGGGCGACGAACACGATGGAGCTAGCGGGCGGCGCCGAATTTCTTCCCGATCCCCGCCGACCCCTTCGTGCTCCCATCCGGCTCGGCTTCCGCTATGCCAAGCTGCCGTTTCCCCTCACGACCGAAGGAGAGGCCCGTGAGTACGGCGTGAGTGTCGGCACCGGGTACAGCTTCGGCCAGGACCGGGCGACGATCGGCTTTTCGGTCGAGCGCGCCTGGCGCGACCAGACCGATGCCTACCAGGAGACTGCCTGGATTCTCACCGCAGGGGTGACGGTAAGGCCGTAGGAGCAGGCGGGAAGGGGCGGGAACGGGAGGAACGGGCGGGAACGGGAGGAACAGGCCCGTTCTCGCTCTTCCCGCCCGTTCCCACCTATATTTTCGACCAATGCCGAAAAAGCTCTACATCGAGACCTACGGCTGCCAGATGAACGTGGCGGACTCCGAGCTCATGTTCGGAGTGCTGAGTCGTGCTGGCTACGAGCGAACCGACCAGCCCGCCGAGGCCGACGTGATGCTGGTGAACACCTGCGCCGTGCGCGACAACGCGGAGCAGCGGGTGTTCGGGCGGGTCGGCGAGTTGCAGCGGTTCAAGCGCCCCGGCGGTGTGCTCGGCGTCGTGGGGTGTATGGCCCAGCGTCTCGGGCCGAGACTGCTCGAGCAATCGGCCAAAGTGGATCTCGTCGCTGGCCCCGATGCCTATCGCGCCCTGCCGGAGCTGCTGGTGTCGGCATCGGCGGGACGCCGGGTGACCGATACCGAGTTCCGTGCATGGGAGCATTACGAGGACGTTCCCGCTGTACGCGAGCCGGGCCCCAGCGCCTTCGTGACGGTCCAACGTGGCTGCGATTACAAGTGCACCTTCTGCATCGTTCCGTACACGCGCGGACCGGAGCGGAGTCGTAACCTGGGTGACGTGGTGCGGGAGGTCGAGGGGCTGGTCGGTCACGGCGTCTCCGAGATCACGCTGCTGGGGCAGACTGTCAATAGCTACCACGACGGCAGCCACGATTTCGCCGATCTGCTCCAAGCGGTCGGCGCGGTCGATGGGGTTCGGCGGCTTCGCTTCACCAGCCCCTATCCTACCGACTTCACCGCCCGTGTTATCGAGGCGATGTCCGCCACGCCGGCGGTGTGCGAGCACGTGCACCTGCCGGTACAGAGTGGGTCGGATGCCGTGCTTCGGCGCATGCTGCGGCGCTACACCCGTGCCCAGTATCTCGAGGTTGTCCGCCGGCTTCGTGCGGCCATCCCGGGCATCACATTCTCCACCGACATCATCGTCGGCTTTCCCGGGGAAACCGAGGAGCAGTTCCGCGAGACCCTCACGCTGGTGACCGAGGCCGATCTCGATGACGCCTACACCTTCCGGTATTCGGTTCGCGAGGGCACGCCGGCGGTGCGTCTGCGCGATCACGTCCCGGACAGGGAAGCCTCCGACCGGCTCGAGCGGCTCATCGAGGTGGTTCGGGCGCAAGCCCGGCGCAAGAACGTCGCGCGGGTGGGTGAGACTCACCAGGCGCTGGTCGAGCGGCCGGCCCGCCGTGGGAACCTCATGCTGGCGCGCACCCGCCGGAACCATCTGGTCCTGCTGGATCTCCCGCCCGGCACGGTCGGCGAGTATCACGAAGTCCGCCTCACCGGCACGACGGGCTCCACCTTCACGGGACGCGTTGTCGCGCCGGAGCTCGCGACTCTATGATCCGAAATCTGAGCGAAGATCACGTGGCCGCCGCGTACCAGGCGCTGCGCCGGCACTACGCCGATTTCTGCGGATGCGAAGTCTGCCGCTCCGACGTCATGGTGTTCGCGCTCAATCGCGTCACCCCGCGGTACGTGTCGTCGCTGGAAGGATCGGTCGTGACGGAAGTCAACCTGGAAAAGGAGCAGAACCGAGCACCCATCGACGTGGCGGTGATGGAAGGCTTCCGGAAGGTATCACTGGCGCCACGTTGCGCTGCACGGGGTCCCGCCAGACGCAAATAGGCGTGACGCGGCCGTGAGCGGCCGCGCGCCCATGGCTTTGACGGCATCGTTTGGGGCCGGTCTCGCGACCGGCCTCTTGCATTTTCCCGCACCGATGATCGCCGGCGCGATCGTCGCGATAGCTGTGTGCGTTGCTTCGCGCCGCGGCTCGCCGGCCCTGGTGCTGGCCGGCCTTGCGCTCGGCGCCGTGCACGGCCTGCTCGCGCTCCGGCGGGAGATTCCCACCTGTCCCGCCCGGCTTCCGGCCGCCGAGCTTCGCTTGCGGCTGATGTTGGAGGAGCCGACGGACTCCGCCGGCGGCGTGGTCCTGGTGCGGCCGCTCCAGTCGGGCTGTGTCGGGTCGGTGCGCGCGCGCTGGCCTCGCGGCACCGCATCTGCGGCGGGCACCGATGTGGTGGTGCGAGCGCGGTGGGTGCCGCGTCCGGCATGGTCGGGACGTGCGGACGGCATGCTGGTGGTCGCCGAGGCAACCGGCGCTCGCGTGCGCGGGACACCCTCTCTCGCCCACCGGCTCCGAAACCTCGTGGTCGACGCGAGTCGTCGCCTGTATGGACCTCGCGCCCCGCTGGTGGATGCCCTGATCGTCGGGCGGCGGGCGGACATGGACCCGGCGCTCAAGGATGCGTTCGCCCAGTCGGGGCTGGTGCATCTCCTGTCGATCTCCGGATTCCACGTGGGACTGCTGGCCGTTTGGATCGTGCTTACCGCACGAGCGTTCGGCGTGCGCCACGCGCGGGCGCTGGTCGTCGCCGCGGCCGCGGCCACGCTCTACGTCGCGTTCCTCGGGTGGCCGGCACCGGCCACCCGCGCGGCTGCGTTGGCCGCGGTGCTGGCGCTGTCCCGCATCCGGCAGCGACAGGTACAGGCCGATCCACTTCTGGTCGCCACCTGCCTCGCCGTCATGCTGGTTGATCCGTGGGCGGTGCTCGACCTGGGTGGGTGGTTGTCCGCCAGTGCGCTCTGGGGCGCCACGACCTGTACCCGGTGGAGCGACCGCGCGGTCGGAACTCATGCGGGGTGGCGCTGCCTCGCATCATCCGTGGGCGCCACGCTGGCCACCGCCCCGATTACGGCGCTTGCACTCGGCACGGTCGCCGTCGTGGGCATCGCGCTCAACTTCGCCGCCATACCGATTGCCGCGGCGGCCGTGCCCGGCGTGGTGGCAAGCCTTCTCGCGTGGCCGTTGTCCCACCGCCTCGCCGAAGCGCTTGCCACCGGGTCGGGATTGCTGCTGCACGCGCTGGAAGTGCTGGCACGGGGAGGCGCGGCCGTGCCCGGTGGACATGTCATCACCGAGGCTGGCTTGCTTCCAGCCGCCCCGTGGGCTGCCGCTCTCGCCCTGTTCCTCTGGGGGATGCACGGGCGGGCAACCCGACTGGTGGCGGTCCGGCGGTGGAGTTGGGCGGCGGCTGCAGCGCTCTGGGCACCGCTGGTCCTGGCGCTTGGCCCATCGCCTGACCGCGACGGTCGGCTCGCGTTACATTTTCTCGATGTAGGGCAGGGTGACGGCGCCGTCATCCGCACTCCCGGCGGCCAGTTCGTGGTGGTGGATGCCGGTCCCCGGACTGAACGCGGCAACGCCGGCCGGCGAGTGGTGGCACCGTTCCTCGCTCGTCAGCGCGCCCGGCGTCTCGCCGCCCTCGTCGTCTCGCATGCGCATGCCGACCACGTCGGCGGTGCCATCTCCGTGCTCGATCGGTTTCCGGCCGCCGTGGTGCTGGAACCGGGCGCCGTATTCGACGATCCCGGGTACGCGCGCTTTCTCGGTGCGGTGGCCGCCGCGGGAGTGCCGTGGCGTTCGGGACGCCCGGGCGACGCCTTCACTCTCGACGGCGTGCGGTTCACCCTGCTTCATCCGGACATCGCGTGGAGCGGATGGGGCGAAGACCTCAACGAGGACTCGCTGGTGCTGCTGGTGGAGTTCGGCGCGTTCCGGGCGCTGTTCTCGGGTGATGCCGGCTTCGCTGCAGAGCGGTATCTCAAGGGCCGGGTTGGCGAGGTCAGTGTGCTCAAAGTGGGTCACCACGGCAGCCGCGGCTCGACCAGCGACGAGTGGCTGGCGGAGCTGAGCCCGCGGGTGGCGGTGGTGTCGGTGGGGGCGAACAATTATGGCCACCCGGCCGCCCAAACGCTCGCCCGGCTAGCCCGCCGCGGCATCGAGGTTCGCCGCACCGATCGCGATCGGACCGTGACCATCCTGACCGACGGCGTGTCGATGGCCGTGAGGGCGAGCGGTCGGGACACTACATATCAACTGGTGGGCCCGACGCGGTGAGGACCGCTGCCCACCCCAGCCAAGGAGTCGCGGTGCTGCCGACAATCTCTGTGACCACCATCGAGAGATTCATTCTCAAGCAGGAGAGCAGGTACCCCGAGGCCACTGGCGAGTTGTCGAATCTGCTGTATGACATCGCGCTCGCGGCCAAGATCATCGCCGCATCGATCCGCCGGGCCGGGCTGGTGAACATCCTCGGCGCGATGGGCTCCACCAATGTCCAGGGGGAGGAACAGCAGAAGCTCGACGTGTTCGCCAACGAGACCATGAAGAACTGTCTGCTGCACACCGGCCGGGTATGCGTGATGGGCTCGGAGGAGGACGACGAGATCATCCCCATCCCACCCGCATATCCCGCCGGCAAATACGCGGTCCTGTTCGATCCCCTTGATGGCTCCTCCAACATCGACGTCAACGCACCGGTCGGCACCATCTTCAGCATCTATCGCCGGATCAGCATGGAGGGGCGCGGCACCGCGGGCGATGTACTGCAGCCGGGGTGCAAGCAGGTCGCTGCCGGTTACGTGATGTACGGCTCCAGCACCATGCTGGTGTATACCACCGGCGAGGGAGTGCATGGTTTCACGCTCGACCCCACCATCGGAGAGTTCCTGCTGTCCTCTCCCAAGATCGTGACCCCCCGCACCGGCCAGTATTACAGCGTCAACGAGAGCAACTTCGGCCGCTGGAACCGTGCGGTGCAGACCGCAGTTCGCGGGCTCAAGGGCGACGCGCCCGATCGGATGAAGGCCAAGAACAGCCGCTATGCCGGATCGCTGGTTGCGGACTTCCATCGGAACCTGATCGCCGGCGGCATTTTCCTCTATCCCGGCGACAGCAAGAATCCCAAGGGCAAGCTCCGGCTGCTCTACGAGGCCGCGCCAATGGCATTCATCGCCGAGCAGGCGGAGGGTTCGGCCACGGACGGCCTGGAGCGCATCCTCGACATCGTGCCCACCGAGCTGCACCAGCGGACGCCGCTCGTGATCGGCTCGCGCAACGACGTAGGGTTCGTGGCGGACGTGCTTCGGGAGGTCGCCGCGCGCCCCGGTGGCAGCATCCCCGCCGCTGCCTCGTGAAGACGGTCTACGGGCCCGACGATTGGACCGGCGACCCGGCGCGCGACCTCGGCGAGCCGGGTCGGTTCCCGTTCACGCGCGGCGTGTACCCGGCGATGTACACCGGCCGCCTGTGGACCATGCGCCAGTACGCGGGGTTCGGCACCGCCGAGGAGACCAACGCGCGGTTCCGTCACCTGCTGGCCGCGGGTCAGATGGGCCTCTCGGTGGCGTTCGACCTTCCCACCCAGATGGGATACGACTCCGATCACCCGATGGCCCACGGCGAGGTGGGGCGGGTCGGCGTGGCGATCGATACCGTGGACGACCTGGCGCTCCTGTTCCGGGGAATTCCGCTGGACCGGGTGTCCACCTCGATGACGATCAACGCCACCGCGGCCATCCTCCTGGCCATGTACGTCGTCGCGGGAGAGGAGCAGGGCGTGTCCCGCGCCAAGCTCACCGGTACGGTGCAGAACGACGTGCTCAAGGAGTACGTCGCACGGGGGACGTACATCTATCCCGCCGCCCCTTCGCTACGCCTGGTGGCGGACATCTTCCGCTTCGTCGCGGACGAGCGGATGAGCTTCAATCCGATCTCGATCAGCGGTTACCACATGCGAGAGGCCGGTGCGACGGCCGCGCAGGAGGTGGGGTTCACTCTGGCGAACGCGCTGGAGTACATCCGGGCGGCCCTCGCGTCGGGGCTCGACGTCAATGCCTTCGGCCCGCGCCTGTCTTTCTTCTTTGCCAGCCACAACGATCTGTTCGAGGAGGCCGCAAAGTTCCGCGCTGCCCGCAGGCTGTGGGCCCGACTGGTCCGCGAGCGGTTCGGCGGCGACGACCAGACCGCACGGCTCCGGTTCCACACCCAGACCGGCGGCGTGACGCTCCAGGCGCAACAGCCGCTCAACAACGTTGTCCGGGTGGCGTACCAGGCGCTCGCGGCGGTTTTGGGTGGCACCCAATCCCTGCACACGAACGGGTACGACGAAGCGCTCGCGCTTCCCACCGCCGAGTCGGCCACGCTCGCCCTTCGCACCCAGCAGATCCTCGGCTACGAAAGCGGCGTGGCCAACACCGTTGATCCGCTGGCGGGAAGCTGGTTCATCGAATCGCTCACCGACCGGATCGAAGCCGAGGCCCTGGCGCTGATTCAGGAAGTCGACGCGATGGGCGGGTCGGCCAAGGCCATCGAGCGAGGGTTTCTTCAGGAAGCGATCGCGCGGAGCGCCTGGGAGCTGCAACAGCGGCAGGAGCGGGGCGAGCTCACGGTGGTCGGGGTGAACAAGTTCACCGACGATGTGCCGCCGATGTCCATCGCGATGCCTGACTTCCCCGAGTTGGAGGCGCGCCAGCGCCAGCGGCTCGCGTCGGTGAAGGCGCGCCGCGACGGTGGGCGCGTTGAGGGTGCGCTTGGTGCCGTCGCCCGTGCCGCCGCCGGCACCGAGCCGCTGGTCACTCCGATCATCGAAGCAGTTCGGGCTCGGGCCACGCTCGGCGAGATCAGTGACGCTCTGCGGCGGGTCTGGGGCGTGTTCCGTCCAACAGCATGATCTTCTATCTTCGGTCATCGCCCGCCGCCGCTGAGAGCCCTTGAGCCAAGAGCTTCGTCGATCGCTCCAGGATGCGCTGGGCTCGGCCTACACCCTCGAGCGCGAGCTCAGCGGCGGCATGTCGCGCGTGTTCGTGGCGACCGAGACCGCGCTCGCCCGACGGGTTGTCCTCAAGGTATTCCCCCCCGAGCTCTCCGCCGGACTCAGGATCGATCGGTTCCGTCGCGAGATTCAGCTGGTGGCCCGGCTGCAACGGCACGGAGAGTTGCCGGTCGCGGTCGCATTACGGTGGCTCGCACAGGTGGCGCGTGCACTCGCCTACGCGCACCGCCACGGGATCGTCCATCGCGACATCAAACCGGAAAACATTCTGTTGAGCGGGGACGAGGCGCAGGTTGCCGACTTCGGCATCGCGAAGGCGCTGTCCGATTCGGCGGGAGCATCCGGTATCACGTCGGCCGGGTTGGCGATCGGTACGCCCGCTTACATGGCTCCCGAACAAGCGTTGGCGGAGCCGACGGTCGACCACCGGGCCGACCTTTACGCCCTTGGCGTGGTCGCCTACGAGGCGCTTGCCGGTCAGCCACCGTTCGCGGCGCGCACCAGCGCGCAGTGGCTCGCTGCACACGCTAACGAGCGCCCGATTCCGCTCCGCGAGCGCAGGCCCGGCGTACCGGGGGCTGTTGCGGAGCTCGTCATGCGTCTCCTGGAAAAGCGGCCCGCGGACCGACCCCAGAGCGCCGATGAAGTCGCGCAGGTGCTGGAGACGGCCGCCCAGACGGGGGCTGATAGCATCGCGGTCTCACCGGTCACGGAAATGCGTTCCTCCCACCGCGGCCGATGGATCACGGCCGGCGCCGTCGGCGGTGTCGCATTGATCGCGTTGGTTGCGTCGTTCTCCCGGCATGGGAAGCCCGTGCCGGTCGATCGTCAGGTCGTTGCAGTGGCGCCGTTCCGCGTGAGCGGTGCCGACTCGTCGCTCGGCTACTTGCACGAGGGGCTCGTGGACCTGCTTGCGGCCAAGCTGAGCGGGACTGCCGGTCTGCGTCCCGCTGATCCGCGAACCCTGGCCGGCGG
>DATAFP010000043.1:0-12569 GCA_036257415.1 Gemmatimonadales bacterium | reverse complement strand
CCGATCGCCCAGATGACCTGGAGGAACACGAAGTTGTAGTCGAGGTTGAAGAACAGACCGAAGCGCACCAGCGTGAGCTCGACCACCACCAGCCACAACCCGCGCGTCACCAGGAAGCGCGCCACTTCCGCTCGGCTCCGTCCGCGCGCACCATAGAGAAACGCGCCCATGCCGGCGAGGAATACGAACGCCGGGGCGCAGAGATGGGTGATCCAGCGGGTGAAGAACAGCACCGGGGTCGTGCGGGCGAGGTCGGTCGGGTCGTAGATCAGCGCATCGTGGTGGAAGAAGTCCCGGACGTGATCCAGCGCCATGATCACCATGACCAGTCCGCGGACGAGATCCAGCGAGTCGAGCCGGGTTCGGTGGACCACCTCGTGGGCGGTAAAGCCGGGTGCGACGGGCTTTGGGGCGGCTGACGCGGTCACGCTCGAAGCTCCGGAATCCTGTAGGGGAGGCGGGCGCTTTCGACGGCCGCCGCGAGACGAATATGGCGGCCCGGGGCTTAGTGCCAAGATGGGTTGGCGCCGCACCGTCTCCAGCAGCGGGCTGGAGCCCTGGCGGAACCTCAACCTGCACCACACCTTAGAACGTCAACTCCGGACCCCTCCAATGCGCATCCTCGAACGCTCGGTCTACGTCGGCCCGAGCATTTACGCCCATTTCCCGGTCATCCGGCTGGAGCTCGACCTGGGACCGCTGGAAGATTGGCCCACCAGCCGGTTGGGTCCGACCTTCGTCGACGCGCTCCTCGAAGCCCTCCCCGGTCTCCGCGAGCACGGGTGCTCCTACGGCGAACCCGGTGGATTCGTCCGCCGGCTGACCGAGGACGAGGGGACGTGGCTGGGGCACGTGCTGGAGCACGTCGCCATCGAGCTGCAGAACGTGGCCGGGGAGACCGTCACGTTCGGAAAGACCCGGTCGTCCGGCGTCCCGGGCCAGTACCACGTGGTCTACGAGTACGAGCAGCAAGACGTCGGGCTCGAAGCCGGCCAGCTCGCCCTCGCCTTCATCGCGACCTTGCTTCCGGAGGAGATCCGCCCTGCCGGGCTGGTGCCGCGTGGCTTCGAGTTCGCGCGGGAGCGTGACGACTTCATCCGTTTCGCGCAGCGTCGAGCGCTGGGCCCGAGCACCGCGTCGCTGGTGCACGCCGCCGAAGCACGTGACATCCCCTGGATCCGACTCAACAGCCAGAGCCTGATCCAGTTCGGCCACGGGCGCTACCAGCAGCGGATCCAGGCCACGGTCACGAGCCGCACCCCGCACATCGCGGTGGAGCTCGCTTCCGACAAGGAAGAGACCAACAAGATCCTGGGCCAGCTGGGCCTCCCGGTACCACAGCAGCGGCTGGTGCAGCGGGAGGACGATGCCGTACGCGCGGCCGATAGCATCGGCTATCCGGTGGTCGTGAAGCCATACAACGGGAACCACGGCCGGGGCGTCGCGCTCAACCTTCGTACCGCGGACCAGGTGCGAACCGCCTTCCCGGTAGCTCAACAGATCAGCCGGAGCGTGGTGGTCGAGAAGTTCGTCACCGGCGACGACCACCGGATGCTGGTGGTGAACAGCGAACTGATCGCGGTCTCGCGCCGGCTTCCGGGCCACGTGGTGGGCGACGGGAAGCGCACCGTGGAGCAGCTGGTGGAGGCGGTGAACCAGGATCCCCGCCGTGGCATCGGCCACGAGAAGGTGCTCACCCGAATCGAGATCGATCTTCAGGCCGACCGACTTCTGGCCGAGCGCGGCTATACCCGCCAATCGGTGCCGGAGAGCGGCGAGATCGTGCCGCTTCGGCTCACCGCCAATCTCTCCACCGGGGGCACCGCCGAGGACGTCACCGACGTGGTGCATCCCGACAACGCCGAGATGGCGGTCCGGGCGATCAAGGCGATTGGGCTCGATGTGGGCGGGGTGGACTTCCTGTCCACCGACATCACCGAGTCGTACAAGGATGTCGGCGGCGCGATCTGCGAGGTGAACGCGGCACCGGGATTCCGGATGCACATCTCACCCAGCTCGGGCAAGCCTCGGGACGTGTCGGGCGCCGTGATGGACATGCTCTTCCCCCCGGGCACACCGAGCCGGATACCGATCGCCGCGCTCACCGGAACCAACGGGAAGACCACCACGGCGCGGATGCTCGCGCACATTCACAAGCTGGTGGGCCACCACGTGGGGCTCACGACGACCGACGGGGTCTACATCGACGGACAACGGACGGTCGAAGGCGACATGACCGGGCCGGTGGCGACCCGGATGGTGTTGAGCGATCCCTTCGTGGACGTGGCGGTGCTGGAGCTGGCGCGTGGCGGGATGCTGCGCGCCGGCATGGGGGTCCGGTGGTGCGACGTGGGCGCGGTGCTCAACGTGCAAGGCGATCACCTGGGGCTCCGGGGCGTGGAGACGCTGGACGACCTTGCCCGGGTAAAGCGGATCGTCGTGGAGGTGGCGCGCGATACCGCGGTGCTGAACGCCGACGACCCGCTCTGTCTCCGCATGGCGGACTACACCGAAGCCAAGCACGTCTGCTACGTGACGATGAACCCTCAGCACCCGCTGGTGCGGGAGCACATCACGGCCGGCGGACGCGGCGTCGTGCTCGAGCAGGGCATCAAGGGCCAGATGATCACTATCTACGACCACGGCGCCCACATCCCCCTGCTCTGGACCCACCTCATTCCCGCCACCCTGGAAGGCCGCGCGCTCCACAACGTGCAGAACGCGATGTTCGCGGCGGCGATGGCGTTCAGCATGGGCGTGAAGCTGGAGGACATCCGGCACGGGCTCCGAACCTTCCAGACCTCCTTCTTCCAGGCACCGGGCCGGATGAACGTCTTCGACGAGCACCCGTTCAAGGTGATCGTGGACTATGGGCACAATCCGGCGGCCGTAGAGCTGATGTCCCAGCTCGCGCGAAAGCTCGACGTGGCCGGCCGCCGGATCGTCGTGCTGGCCGCGCCTGGCGATCGTCGCGATCAGGACATCGCCGACACCGCGCGGGCCGCAGCAGGCAGCTTCGATCACTACATCTGCCGCCGGGACGACCGTACCCGGGGCCGCGGGCCGGACGAAGTCCCGCGCATGCTTCGTGACGCGCTCATGAGCAAAGGCGTGCCCGCGGCGGCCATCGAGACGATCCCGGACGAACAGACGGCGCACCAGCGCGCGCTCTCGCTGGCGGAGCCGGGTGATCTCGTGCTCCTGTTCGCCGACGCGCTCACTCGGACCTGGAAACAGGTCATCAACTTCAAGCCCGACGGCACGCCGCCCAAGCCGCCCGAGCGAATCCGTGCCGCGGCCATCACGGTGCCCGAGCTTTCGCCGGTAGAGGTTCCGTCGCTCAACGGCGACGCCCTGGTCCGGGACGAGCGCGGCGTACGGCTCGCGCGCGAAACCGACGATTGACGGCTCCCCTCTCGCCCACGATGGAAGCGATCGTGTCCCCGGCGCGCACCGACTCGCGCCGGCTCACCGGGCCCAGCCGGCTCCTGCCTCGTGCCGGGGCCGTCATCGAGGTGACGCTCCCCGACGCCGATGCGGATCGCATCATCGGCGCATGGCGTCGGCAGGCCCGCCGGCTGCTCGATGCGCTGGGCTGGCATGAGGAGTTGGCGGAGTTGCGCTGGCCCGGCGGAGCGAGCCTCGCGTTCACCGCGCCAGCCGACGCGCTCTACTCCGCCACCGAGATAAACGAGTGGGTGTGGGATGCCGCGGTGGCCACGGCGGCCGGGGGCCCCGAACCGTCCGCCGACGAGGCGGCCGCCGCACTGGCGGCGCGGATCACGCGGGAGCGCAACCCGGCGTTCATGGCCCTCCGCGACGCGGCCCTCGCACACGGTGTCTCGTTCCTCTCCGATAATCGCAATGTGTCGGTCGGGCTGGGCGCCGGCTCGATGACCTGGCCGGTCGAGCGGATCCCGGCGGCCGGGGGCGTACCGTGGCGCGAGATCCGGGACGTGCCCACGGTGCTGGTGACCGGATCGAACGGGAAGACGACGACGGTGCGCCTCCTCGCGTCGCTGGTGGCGGCCGGCGGACGCGTCCCCGGCCAGACGTCCACCGACGGTGTGAGTGTCGCCGGCGACGGCCTCGCCCGCGGCGACTACGCGGGCCCCGAGGGCGCGCGCCTGCTACTCCGGGATCGCCGGGTGGAAGTCGCCATCCTCGAGACCGCGCGCGGCGGAATCCTGCGCCGCGGCCTCGCGGTGGAGCGGGCCGATGTCGCCGTGGTCACCAACGTGGCGGAGGACCACTTCGGCGAGTTTGGCGTGTTCGACTGCGCCGGCCTGGCGGAGGTAAAGCTGGTGGTGGCGAGAGTGGTGCCTTCCTCGGGACGGGTCGTCCTCAACGCGGACGATCGGTGGCTGGTGCAGGGCGCGCACCGCGTGGCAGCGCCGATCGCCTGGTTCACCCGCGACCCGGCCAACCCGGTCGTCCAGGCGCATGTCGCTGCCGGCGGGGATGCCTGCCTGGTCGAAGACGGCGCGTTTGTGCTCGTCCGCCGCGGGGCGCGCGAGACCGTAGCGCCGGTGGGAGCCCTGCCGATCACGTTCGGCGGCGCGGCACGCCATAACGTGGCCAATGCGCTCGCGGCCATCGCGGCTGCGGCGGCACTCGGCGTTGCCACCGATGCCATCGCCCACGGGCTGGAGCGGTTTGCCGGCTCGGCCAGGGACAATCCGGGCCGCGCCAACCTGTTCGACATTGGCGGCGTGCGGGTGGTGGTGGACTTCGCCCACAACCCGCACGGCATGGCCGCCTTGGGGGACATTGCTTCGGCGCTCCGTGGCGGCCGTACCCTGGTGTCGTTGGGACAGGCGGGCGATCGCGACGATGCGTCCATCCGCGAGCTCGCGAGGGCCGCGTTTGCGCTTCGCCCCGACCATGTGATCGTGAAGGAGATGGACAAGTACCGCCGTGGGCGTGCGTCGGGCGAAGTGCCGGCCCTGATCACCGATGAGCTTCGCCGGCTCGGCATGCCGGTCGACGCGATCAGCACCGCGGCGGATGACATGGCCGCGCTCCGGGGCGCGCTTAGGTGGGCCCGGCCCGGCGACCTTGTGCTGGTGACGATCCACGTGGACCAGCAGGAGGCCTTGGAGCTGCTGGGAAGCCTGGCCTCGCGCTGATCGCTACACCACCCTGAGCTTCCACCTTCCCCGCCGGAACAGCACCCAACTCACCACCGCGGTCATCGAATACGCGCCGGTGATCGCCGCGAACACTCCAACCGGGCCCACGCCGAGCGGCACTGCCAGGGCCCACGCGAGCGGAATCTCGAACAGCCAGAAGCAGCCGAGGTTGATCCAGGTGGGTGTCCAGGTATCACCGGCACCGTTGAACGATTGCTCCAGGATCATCCCGTAGGCGTAGAGGGGAAAGCCGAGACTCACGATCCGGAGGCAGTCTTCGGCATAGTCGCTTACGGCGGGGTCGTGGGTGAACAGCCGGACGATCGGCCCGGCCGCGAGCACGAACAAGACCCCGATCGAGCCCAGGAACGCGAAGTTGTAGCCCGCCGCGATCCACACGGCCCGTTCCGCACGGTCCGGCTTCTCGGCGCCGAGCGCCTGGCCGACCATCGTCGCCGCCGCGTTGCCCAACCCCCAGGACGGGAGCAACGCGAAGATCACGATGCGGACGGCGATCGTGTAGCCGGCGAGCGCGGCATCGCCGAACGTGGCCAGCACGCGCACCAGGCCGATCCAGCTCGCTGTGGCCACGAACACCTGGAGGGTGGCCGTGCCGGACAGACGCACGAGCCGCCACATCGCCGCGGGATCGAGCGTGAGGTGCCGCCGGGCAACGGTGACTCGGCCGCCCGGGCGAACCAACGTCCTGAGCTGCACCACCACGCCGATCCCTCGACCGATGGTCGTCGCGACGGCGGCGCCGGTGACGCCGAGCGCGGGGAATAGGCCCGGCCCGAAGATGAGGCAGGGCGCGAGCACGATGTTGATCCCGTTCGCGAGCCAGAGCACGCGCATCGCGACCGCCGCGTCGCCCGCACCGCGGAAGATGGCGTTGATGAGAAAGATCAACAGAATGACGACGTTGCCGCCGAGCATCACGGCGGCGTAGCCGCTGCCGGTCGCGATCACCGCGGGTGAGGCCCCCATGAGCGCCAGCAGCTCCGGGGCAACGAGCGCACCGCCCACGCCGATGACCGCGGCAATGACGAGGCCAACGGCGATCGCCTGCACCGCCGCACGGGCGGCGCCTTCCCGATCCCCTTCGCCAGTCCGTCGTGCCACAGTGGCCGTGACCCCGATGCTCAGCCCCATGGCGATGGTGTAGACCAGCGTGATGAGGGTTTCGGTGAGGCCGACCGTCGCGACCGCTTCGGGTCCCAGCCGAGACACGTAGAACACGTCGGCGACGGCAAAGACCGATTCCATGACCATCTCGAGCACCATGGGCACGGCCAGAAGCACCACCGCGCGCCCGATCGGGCCCTCGGTGTAGTTCTGGTGCGATCCGCGGATGGCCTCGCGGAGATCGGCCCACAGGGTGGTCGCGGACATGGCGGGGCAAGATAAAGGAGCACCTGACGGGCGGGCGGGCGATCGGGTCCCTATCTTGGGACCATGCCCCGTTTGGCTCGCTTCGCCTGGACCGTTCTCGGGGCCGTGCTGGTCGTGGTCCTGTGGGGTGCCTTCGTGCGCGCCTCGGGGTCGGGCGCCGGGTGCGGCAGCCATTGGCCGCTGTGCAACGGGGTAGTGGTTCCCCAGTCCCCCGCCGCAGCGACGTTGATCGAGCTGACCCACCGGATATCCAGCGGCGTGGTCCTGGTCCTCGTGTCAGTGCTCCTGGTCTGGAGCTTTCTGGCCACCCGGCGGCACAGCCCCGTCCGGCTGGGAGCGTTCCTCTCCTTTCTGTTCATCCTCACCGAGGCGGCCATCGGTGCCGGGTTGGTCCTGTTCGAGCGAGTCGGCCAGGACTCGTCACTGGAGCGCGCCGCGTGGCTCGCGGGCCACCTGCTCAACACCTTCCTGCTGTTGGGCTGTCTCACCCTGACGGCCTGGTGGGCCAGCGGCGGCTCGCCCATTCGAGTCAAAGGGGTGAAGCAGTCGGCGTTCCTGGCGGGGGTGCTCCTTTTCGGCACACTGTTGGTGGGCGTGACCGGCGCGGTAACCGCGCTGGGCGACACGCTTTTCCCGGCGACATCGCTGACAGCCGGCATCCGTCAGGACCTGTCGTCCACCGCACACTTCCTGGTCCGGCTCCGGATCATCCATCCGGCGCTGGCCGTGGCGGTTGGCCTGGCGCTTCTCGTAGCCGGCCCTCTCCTCGCGGCCCGGACGCCCGAGGGTCCCCTCCCGCCGCCGAGCAGCGAGCAGGTGGCGAGCTTGCTCACCTCATTCGTGCTGCTCGAATGGGCGGTCGGGATCGCGAACGTGCTGTTGCTGGCGCCGATCTGGCTTCAGCTCCTGCACCTCCTTTTCGCCGACCTGGTCTGGATCACCCTGGTCCTCCTGACGGCCCGCGCGCTGCAGGACCGCCGGCGCGACCGCCGGGCTCTCAGGACCGGTCTGAGCCGCGACCTCATGACCGCCGGGGCCGGCAGTTGATGATGTCCGCGCTCCACCCGCGGCTCGCTGAGCTGGTCGAGCTGCTGGGCAACGCGCGCGCGGAGCTTTTGGCGGTTATGGCGACGGTTGCGCCGGCAGAGGCGAACCGCCCGCCCGCCCCCGATGCATGGTCAGTGGCGCAGATCGCCGAGCACCTGCGCCTGGTCGAAGCGGGAATCGCCGCCGGACTCGAGCGAGCCGCCGACGCGGCCGGTGCGGAGTCGCTCGGCCCGGAGACCGAGACCTCGTCGGTGCTGGGAGCGCTGGATCGCTACCGCCTGGACCAGCGGCGGTCGCGGCTGCCCGCTCCACCACGCGTGACCCCCGGCGGCAATGCAGATCTCGGCTCGGCGCTCGCCGGGCTGGAGCAGTCCCGGCAGCAGCTCCACGCGCTGATCGAGCGGCTGAACGGCCGCGCCCTCAGCGGCGTCCGCTTTCCTCATCCTGCGTTCGGCCCGCTGTCGTGCTACGAGTGGCTCCTCTTCGTCGGACAGCATGAGCGGCGCCACACGGCCCAGATCCGCGAGGTGCTCGCGGCGCTCCGGGCTGAGTCCGACGGCTCCCCGGTCTTTCGGTCGCTCGTCGGAGTCGGGCTCGCCCTCGCCACAGGACTCGCAGCCGCGGCGCCGTTGGCGGCGCAGGCCCCGTCCGCCGCGCTGCCCTACGAAGGGATGGCCCGCCGGATCGTGTCAGCCCTACAGCCCGCCCGTGGCGAGCGGGCAATCCTTCGGAGCGACGGCGTCGCGATGCCGGAGCTGGTGCCGCCGCTCCGCGCGGCATTGGAGGAAGCCGGGGTGGAGGTGGCGGTGGTCGGGTTCGGTGGTGGCGCCGATCTCGGGGGCGAGCTCGCCCGATCCAGCATCTACGTCTACCTGCCGCTCGCGCCGAGCACGGCGCTGCCCGCGCCGGAGGCCGACGCCCTCGGCAAATGGCTCGATGGCGGTAAAGGACGCCAGGTCCATTTCCATTGGACCGGGATCACCACCGGTACGGACGGCGAGCCGATCGCGGTGCCCGCGAGCTTCGACCGGATGCACGTTGCCGCGCTCGATGCCGAGGAGGCGGCCCTCCGGCACCGGCTCACGCGGGCGGCGGAGCTGCTTCGGGACCGCGAGATCCGCGTGGCAACCCCTGGGGGTACCGACCTCCGATTCCGTATCGGCACCCGCGCGATCTGCCTGCAGGACGGCAACGCGTCACAGGCCGCCCTCGCCAAGAAGCCGTTGCGCGTGGACAAGGAGGTCGAGCTGCCGGCGGGCGTGCTGCGGGTGGCCCCGCTGGAAGAAACGGTGAGCGGCACGCTGGCGGTCCCTATGCTGCGCATCGGGAACGACACCGCGCGGATGGTTCAGCTCGATTTCTCCGGCGGGCGGGTCACCGACGTGCGCGCGGAGTCCGGAGCGGACGCGGTGCGTGCCATGCTCGAGAAGTCGCCGGCGCTCACCGGATTCCGCGAGCTCGGCATCGGCTTCAACCCCGCGCTCGTAGTGCCGCGAGAGCAGCCCGCCATTCCGTACGCCGGCTACGGCGCGGGCATGGTGCGGCTCTCGCTCGGCGACAACCGCGAGCTCGGCGGCAACGTGTCGGGCGGCAGCGTTCGCTGGCTGTTCTTCCCCGATGCCACGGTGACCGCCGGCACCACGCTGCTGGTAGATCGCGGGCGGCTGGCGCTCTGACTGAGTGGGGTCGGCCGATGGACCTCGGCCAATACGTCTCGGCTGGCTTCGTGGTCACCCAGCGCTTCCCGCGACCGGCATACACGGCCGCCGATCTGCTTCCTCCGACCATCGTCAGCGCGTCCGGCGATCTCGCCGTGTTCATCCCAGACCTGTGGGCGATCGCGTGGTGCGGGGTGGACCCGAGCGACCGGCGGCGAGATGCGGCAAGGCTCGGTATCCCCGCCGAGCGTGTGGACCGCATCGTCGGCGAGGTGACCTCGCTGGTCGCCGATGGAGCCCGCTACGGCTGGCCGAACGTCTGTTACACCCTGGACGCCGCCGCGGTGATGGCCCGACTCGCCGCACCGGCCGGCCGCATGGTCGTGCTCGAGCTGGGCCTCGATCGCCGGCACGCGGATCGTTTCGTCGAGGCCTCCACGCCACCTCCATCAGCTCCCGGGGCGGCTGCATTCGGGGAGGCCGGAGTACGGACCGCAGTGCGGCGCGGGATGGCGCCGCTGGCCGACGGCCGGCCCCTTGGGTTCGAGCCGCTGTGCTTCGACCACGCTCTTGGCTGCTCCTGGCTCTGCAATGGCCTGGAGGTCGCCGTCGCGGGTGAGCTGCGAATTCGGCCTAATCGGGCGGGGCTGCTCGATACTGCGGGCGAGGCCGACCGGGCGGTCGCCTACATTTCTCGGGAAGACGTGGGTGCAGAGCCAGGGCTCTGGCTGCCCTGGCTCCTCATCGAGCATACCGTCGCCTAAGGAACCGACATGTTGGCACACCGGGCTGGGCTCGCTGCCCTCTTGCTGAGCTCCGGCGCGCTCCCACTCAGCGCGCAAGCGATCGACCTCTCCCGCTATCGACTGGTGGACCTCACCCACGCCCTGAACCAGCGCACCGTGTTCTGGCCCACTTCGCCGGGGGGCTTCGAGCTCAAGCGGCTGGCCTACGGGCCAACGCCGGGCGGCTGGTTCTACTCGGCGAACGCGTTCTCGATGCCGGAGCACGGTGGGACACACCTCGATGCCCCGATCCATTTCGCCGAGGGCGGTGCCACGGCGGACCGGATCCCGCTCGATCGCCTCGTGCTGCCGGCAATGGTCATCGACGTCACCGCCCAAGCAGCGAAGAACCCCGACTACCGCCTCACGCCCGAGGACGTACGTGCGTTCGAGCGCCGGCACGGCCGGATTCCGGCCGGGACCGCAGTGCTACTGCACACCGGATGGGACAAACGATGGCCCGACCGCAAATCGTATCTGGGTGATGACACGCCGGGTGACGCTTCACATCTGCATTTCCCGAGCTTCGGTGCCGAGGCGGCCAAGATGCTGGTGGAGGAGCGCCAGGTCGGCGCGCTGGGCGTGGATGTCGCCTCGATCGACTACGGCCGCTCGACCGACTTCATGGTGCATCGGATCGCCGGCGCTCGCGGCGTGCCCGGCTTCGAGAACCTCAGCGGACTTGGTGACCTGCCCGCGACCGGCGCTCTCCTCCTCGCGTTGCCCATCAAGATCGAGAACGGCTCCGGCGGACCGCTCCGCGCGGTGGCGGTGGTTCCGCGGCAGTGAAGCGGCTGCACTACGCGTGGACGGTTGCGGCCGTCACGTTCCTCGTCTTGCTGGTGGCGGCGGGCATCCGGTCCACGCCGGGGGTGCTGTTGGTGCCGCTGGAGAAGGAATTCGGCTGGTCGCACGCGTCGATCTCGACGGCAGTCGCGATCAACCTGGTTCTCTACGGCCTGATCGGACCGTTCGCCGCGGCGGTCATCGACCGGTTCGGTGTGCGGCGCACGCTGTCGGCAGCGCTCGTGATCCTGGGCGTCGGCGTCGGGCTCACCACCTTGATGCGTGAGCACTGGCAGCTGGTGCTCTTGTGGGGCCTCGTCGTGGGCACCGGGACCGGCTTCACCGCCATGGTGCTTGGCGCGACGCTCGTGAATCGCTGGTTCGCAGCCCGAAGCGGTACAGTGCTCGGCGCGCTCAGCGCCAGCACGGCGAGCGGCCAGCTGGTCTTCCTGCCCGCGCTCGCCGCGCTTGCGGCTGGCTACGGTTGGCGAAGCGCGGCTTATCTCATGGCCGGTCTCGCACTGCTGCTCACGCCGCTGGTCGCATTCCTGATCCGTGACTTTCCTCGCGACGTAGGGCTCGCACCGTACGGCGGCAGCGAACGAGACGCCGTGGAGGTGACCAGGACCGCGAGCCCGGTCCGCGCCGCTCTCGACGGACTCCGGGACGGACTCCGCTCCCGTCCGTTCTGGGTGCTCGCCGGCACCTTTTTCATCTGTGGGGCGAGCACCAACGGGCTGATCGGGACCCATCTCATCCCGGCGTGCGCGGACCACGGCATCGCGCCGGTCGCCGCCGCCGGCCTGCTCGCTTCGATGGGCGTGTTCGACCTCGTGGGCACCACGGCCTCGGGCTGGCTCACCGACCGCTGGGACAGCCGGAAGCTCCTGGGGTGGTACTACGGGCTTCGCGGACTGTCGCTCTTCGCTCTGCCGGCGGCGCTCAGCGGCCCGGAGCCGGCGCGGTGGACCTTCGCGGCGTTCTACGGGCTCGATTGGGTGGCCACCGTGCCGCCCACGGCGCGGCTCACCGCTGATGTCTTCGGCAAGGAACGGGTAGGAATCATGTTCGGTTGGATCGTTGCGGCGCACCAGCTGGGTGCGGCCACGGCCGCCTGGGGTGCCGGGACAGTGCGGACCGACGTCGGTACCTATCACCCGGCATTCGTCGCTGCCGGCGCGCTGTGTCTGGTGGCCGCGGCAGTCTTTCTCGGATCCGGCGCTCGCCAGCCACTCCAGAGCAGGCTCGCTCCGGCGGCGGTTCGGGCTGAGTGAGACGCGGCACCTGGGCCGGCCTGCCGCGACCGCGGCGGGCGCGCTGGCCATCGATTGTAGGGAGCGCGCTCGCGCACGTGCTGCTGGTGGTGCTGGCGCTGGATCTCTCGCGCCGAGAGACCGACGCCTTGTGGCGCCGGATCGATCAGGCACGCGACCAGCGCCAGCCGACCGTGACCCCAGTGTACGTCCCACTGCCCCCGCTGCCGGCCGCGAAACCTCCGCCACCCGCGCCGCCGTCCCCGCCAGACCCCCCACCGGAGCCCGAGCCGCCGCCAGAGCCGCCGCCCGAGCCCAGCCTGCCTGCGCCGCCCAGGAACCTGGTGCCGGAGCCCGACGCCAACGCTCCTTCGGATGCGGAGCGGACCGAGGGAACGGAGGACGACGCGGGAGAGCGACGGCCGGTGGAGCCCGCCGGATCGCCCAGCCCGGCCGATCTCTCTACCGCTCCCACGATCGAGACGGAGGCGCGCCGCATCTTCGGCGGCCGCCGCC
>DATAFP010000023.1:0-6249 GCA_036257415.1 Gemmatimonadales bacterium | reverse complement strand
GTGGTGGCCGCGGCCATTGCCCGCGCCGTGCGACAATGCGATCCCTCGCTTGCGCTGCTCGGCCTCGCGGGCAGCGCGATGCTGGACGCCGCCCGCGCCGCGGGGCTTCGGGGGGTATCCGAGGCGTTTCTCGACCGCGGCTACGCTGCCGATGGCACGCTGCTGCCACGAGATCATCCCGCCGCCGTGCTGGCCGATCCCGGCGGCGTGGCAACGCGCGCGGTGCGACTGGTGCGCGAGCGCCGGGTGGAAGCGGAGGACGGGACGGCGATCTGGTTGAACCCGGAATCCTTATGCGTTCACGGCGATGGACCGCGACCTGCCGATCTGTTGCGCGCCGTCCGCGCCGCCTTTGCGGACACCGGCATCACGGTGGCTCCATTCGCGCGATGAGCGATGCGCTGCAGGCGACCATCGGCTCCCTGGGTGACCGAGCGGTGCTGCTCACGCTGCACGGCGATCGGGAGGGCTGCAACCGCGGCATCGTGCGGCTCAGTGCGATCCTCTCGGCGGAATGCCGGGAGGAATCGCCGAGGACCATCGTAGATGTGGTCCCGGCGCTGGTCTCCCTTGCCGTATTCTTCGATCCGCGCCTGGTGTCCGCCAGAACCATCGAGCGGCGTCTGCTTGCGCTGGCGGATGGCTTGACCGACCCCGGCCCCGACAGCGCCGCTCGACTGCACGTGATTCCGGTGTGGTACGACGGGCCCGACCTCGCTGAGGTCGCCCGCCTCGTCCGACTCGATCCCGACGAGATCGTACGCCGCCACACCGATCGCGAGTACCGGGTGCGATTTCTCGGGTTCGCCCCGGGCTTCGCCTATCTGGGGCCGCTGCCTCCATCGCTGGTCGTCCCACGGCGTTCGGAGCCCCGCCGGCGGGTGCCGGCTGGCAGTGTGGCTATCGCAGGCGATCAGACCGCGGTCTATCCGCTCGACACTCCCGGCGGCTGGCAGCTGATCGGGCGTACCACGCTTCGGCCGTTCGATCCTTCCAGGTCGCCGCCGAGCCAGTTCGCCGCCGGCGATCGCGTGCGATTCGTGCGCGTGGCGTCATGATCACGCTGCTCCGTGCCCCGCCGTTCGCGGCGATACAGGACCTTGGTCGGTTCGGCCATCGCGGCAGCGCGGTCCCGGTGTCGGGCGCCATGGATCCCGGCTCGCTCGCGCGCGCGAATGCGCTGGCGGGCAACGATCCCAACCTCGCCGCGATGGAGTGGGGAATCGGAGCGGGTCAGTTACGCCTCGCGCCCGGTGTGGTGGTGGGACTCGCGGGCGCCGACGCCTCGGTGCGCCGCGAAGGCGACGTGCTGAATGTGGTGGAGTTCCAGGCCGGCGCGTGGCTCTACATCGCGTTCCGGGGGGGTATCGACGTGCCGCTGGTTCTCGGCAGCCGGTCGACCTATCTCCCCGCCGGGTTCGGCGGATTCGAGGGCCGCTTGCTCAGGACCGGCGATGTGTTGCGGGTGGGGGCGGGCGGAAGTGGTGCCAAGCAGCCGGTGCCGGACTCATCGCTCTCCCGGCTGAACCCCGGCACGTTCACCGTCGTTCCCGGCCCCGATCGCCCTCTCCTGGACGAGCCGACCTGGCGACGGTTTCTGGCGGCGGAATGGATCGTTTCGCGCGCCGTCAGTCGAGCGGGTTATCGGTTGGAGGGCCCGCTGCTGCCGTTCGAGGCTCCCGACGACCTCCCATCCGCGCCGGTGTGCCCCGGAACGGTGCAGCTCCCGCCCGGCGGCCGACCCATCGTGCTCATGCCTGATGGGCCGACCGTGGGCGGCTATCCGAGAATAGCGGTGGTGGTCAGCGGGGACCTGGGCCGCTTCGCTCAGCGGCGGCCGGGCGAGTCGGTGCGATTTTCGCTACCGTGACGCCGTTCGCCTCGAACACGGCGATGGTCTCTTCGCCCGTCAGCGTTTCCCGCTCGAGCAGCGCGCGGGCGAGTGCCTCGAGCGCGTCGCGATTGTCCTGCAGCACGCCTTTGACCCGCACGTAGAGCCCCTCGACGATTTCCTTCACATCGCGGTCCATGGCCGCGTGGCTTTCGCCGCTGAACGGTGCGGTATGCGCATCGTGGGCGATGAGGCCGGTGGACCGGCCCATGCCAAGGTGATAGACCATCTCGCGGGCTATGCGGGTGGTGTGCTGGAGATCGCTCTTCGCACCGCTGGTGACCAGCTCGGGACCGAACACCAGCTCCTCAGCCGCCCGGCCGGCCAGCCCCTTCAAGATCTGGCTTTCCAGGTAGCGACGGGAATGGAGGTGCTGGTCGGCGGCAGGCGAGAAGAACGCCACGCCCATTGCCTGGCCGCGAGGCTGAATCGTCACCTTGTGAAGCCCGTCTTCGGGGCAGCACAGCACCCCGGCGAGCGCGTGACCGGCCTCGTGCACCGCGACGATCTGCCACTCGCCATCGCTTGCGCGGAAGCCGGTGCGCTCCTTGCCCAGCAGCAAACGATCGCGAGCCGATTCGATGTGACCCCAAGCCACGGTGTCGGCTCCCTGGCGGGCAGCGACGATCGCGGCTTCGTTCACCAGGTTGGCCAGGTCGGCGCCGCTGCTCTGCGGCATGAGCCGCGCGAGCCGGCCGAGGTCCACGTCCTTCGCTACCGGCACCGAGCGCTCGCTGACGTGCAAGCGGAGGATTGCCTCGCGCTCGTCCACGCTGGGCAACCCGACCGCAACCGAGCGGTCGAACCGTCCGGGCCGAAGCAACGCCGGATCGAGGTCCTCAGGGCGGTTGGTCGCGCCGATCACCAGAACTGCTTCACGCTGCGAAAACCCGTCCATCTCCACCAGGAGCTGGTTGAGGGTCCGATCGTCCTCGTTGTGGCTCCGGTTGTTTCCCCGCCGGGAACCCAGGGCGTCGATCTCGTCGATGAAGATCACGCCGCCCCGCTTACGGGCTTTGCGGAACAGCGCCTTGAGTCGCGCCGCGCCCAACCCGATGAGAAAGCCCGTGACTTCGGACCCCGAGATGGCGAAGAACGGAACCCCACCCTCCCCGGCGACCGCGCGGGCCATGAGGGTCTTGCCGGTGCCGGGCGGTCCGTACATCAGGACTCCTTTGGGTACCCGGGCTCCGACCTTGTCGAACTTGCCGCGCGACTTGAGGAATTCGACGATCTCCCGAAGCTCGGCCACGGTGCCTTCGTTTCCGGCCACGTTCGCGAAGGTGGTCGTGGAGACTGCCTCGTCGCCGAGGGCACCCGCGGATGACTGGCCATTGAGGCCACGGCTGACCAGATAGCCGAGGACGACGAACCCGGCCAATACCACGAGGAGATTGATGATCTCCATCCGGCTCTGGCCGCCTCGCTCCGCGAATTCCACCGAGACGCCGACCCCTTCCGCCCGGCGCAACACTTCATCGAACGCCGCCGAGGTGTACACCACGCGGAACAAGCTGTCCTGTCCGGTGGAGCGCCATCGTCCCCGAATTTCACGCCCCGGCTCGATCTCGAGCGATGCCACCCGCCGGCCCGCGAGGTCAGCGAGCAACGTGGAATACGTTACCGGGCGGGGATCAGGCGCCTGCTGGCTTTCGCGGAGCGCGTAAGCGGCGGCAAACACGACGATCACCGCCGCCGCGATGAGCCAGGGGGCGAGGGCGCGGAGTCGGGCGCGCCGGCGGTCGGCGTTCTTGGACGACTGCATACGGCTACCGTATCTGCGAGAGCAGCGTGAAGGAAACCGAAGGTACGTGCGGGAACGCTGTTTGCGTTGCAACATGCGAGCCAACCGCGCCGTCGTCGAGCACCCGGCGCCACAGGTCGCTAAACCGCGTGTGAGTTGCCAGAAAGGTGTTGATCTGCATGATAATAGATCTCCACAGTCATCTCGTCCCGGCGGTCGATGATGGGGCGGATTCCGTGGACGAAGCCCTGCTGGCACTCCGGTCGCTGGCCGCCCAGGACGTGGGCGCGGTCGTGACCACCCCCCACCTGCTGGTGCCGAATCTCGGTTCCCCCGCAGCGGTGCAACGGGAACTCGACCGCCATCGGGCCGGGTTCGATCTCCTCGCTAGCGCCGCTGCGGAGGAGTCATTGCCGGCACTCGGGCTGGGCCAGGAAATCTGGGCGCCGACTGCCGCCGCCATCCGCACGGCGCTCGGGTGCACGGGGCTCGGACTGGCGGGATCCCGTTACCTGCTGGTGGAGTTCGGGTTCGACCTTGCCGGGGACCATCGCGACGTCATCAGTGTCGTGCTCGATGCGGGTTACCGGATCGTGATCGCCCACCCCGAGCGCTATCGATTTTCCGACGGAGCGGAGCCCATGGAGACCACAGCGGCCTGGCGCGAGGCGGGGGCGCTGCTCCAGCTCAACGCGGGCAGTCTCGGCGGGCATTATCGCCAGTCGAGTCCCGATTCGCGAGCCCTCGCCTGGCAGATGGTCGAGGACGGGCTGGCGGATCTGATCGCCACCGATCACCACGCCGCCAGTCGTCCGGTATCGGCGCGGGAAGCATGGGACCTGCTGGTGGCGGCAGGTCGAGAAGGTCAGGCCCGGTCGCTGATGGTGGAGATCCCGGGACGAATCCTTCGAAACGAGCCGGTGGAACACCGAGCCGCCGCCTGACCTCTCAGGCTACCACGTACGCCTCCATCGCGAAGTACTCCGCCAGGCCGAGCCGGTCGAGCAGCGCGGCAGTCGCCTTGTTGCGCGCTTCGACCCGCTGCCAGAACTCCCGCTCGTCCACTCCCGGAAACGGCGCCGAGTCTTTCTGGGACTGGTGCTTGAAGATCGCCTGGATCTTGAGCCGCAGCTCGTCCTGCGACAACGGCACCAGCCAGGTCGCTTCCGCCACATTCCATTCCTGCCACGCGCCCCGATAGAGCCAGACCTCCGGGCGCGGTGCCTCGAGCGCCCGATCGATCGCCTCCTTGCACTGTCGATGGGTGCCGTGCGGGTCGCTCAGGTCCCCCGCGACGAACACGATGGACGGATGGATTTCCTGGAGTAGCTTGCGAACCACCGCGACATCGGCTGGACCAATCGCATCCTTTCTCACCGTGCCGGTGCGATAGAACGGCAGATTCAGGAACCGTGCGTTCCCCGCGCTGAGCCCGAGCGTCTCGAGCCCGCTCACTGCCTCGGCCTCGCGGATGATCCGCTTCACGTCCTGGACCTCCGGGCTATCCACCTGGCCGGGACGCTTCCGAGCCAGGAACGCGCGAACCCGGTCCGAGAGGTCCGACGCTGAACCGCCCGCGCCACCGCGCTCGCGGCCGAGGCGGTCGATGAAGTCCACATAGCGGCGAACGTCGTGGTCGAACACGGCGATGTTCCCGCTGGTCATGTACGCCACCGTGATCTCGTTGCCGTTCTCTACCAGCTTGTGCAAGATGCCGCCCATCGAGATCACGTCGTCGTCGGGATGGGGCGAGAAGCAGATGATCCGCTCGCCGCGCGGCAGCTTGGAACGGCCGCGGATCTTGGCGCCGAGCGCGTTGAACACGAGCCCGTTCACTGCCCCCGCCGATCCGTGCCGTGCCACCAGCGACGAGAGCTGTCCCTCAGCGTAGTCGCAGTGGGTCAGCTTGAGGATGGCCTTGCCGGTGCGTTCCGAAAGCCAGATCACGGCTCGCACCGCGAGGTCCGGCGTCCACTCCACCTCATCCACCAGCCACGGGGTGGCTGCGCGGGTTAGCTCGGCCGCCGCGGCGCGATCGAGGTAGAAGGTGGTATTGGGGTGTTCCTGCAGGAAGGTCGCGGCGACCTCGACGTCCACCTCGCCCTCGACCGCCCGGCGGACGATGGACGCTTTGTGCTCCCCGGTAGCGAGGATCGCGATCTCACGGGCTTCCAGGATCGTGGCAACACCCATCGTCACGGCTTCCAGCGGGACGTTGTCCTCACCGAAGAAGTCGGCCGCGGCCTCGCGCCGGGTGATGAGGTCGAGGGTGACCAATCGGGTGCGGCTGGTCCGGCCCGACCCGGGCTCATTGAATCCCACGTGCCCGGTCTTCCCGATCCCGAGCAGCTGGAAATCGATGCCGCCGGCGCGCGCTATCTCGGCTTCATAATCGCGAGCCGCCCGCTCGACCTCCTCGCGGGGGACGGTGCCGTCGGGGATGTGGATCTGGTTGGCCGGAATGTGCACGTGGTCGAAGAGGTGCTCGCGCATGAACCGGTGATACGACTGCAGGTCGTCCGGACCCATGGGCCAGTATTCGTCGAGATTGAAGGTCACGACGTTGGCGAAGCTCAGCCCACGTTCCCGATGCAGGCGCACCAGCTCGCGGTAC
>DATAFP010000015.1:0-14688 GCA_036257415.1 Gemmatimonadales bacterium | reverse complement strand
CCGGGTGCCGGCAGCGTGGCGCAGCCGTTCCAGCCCTTCCCCGGTGAGCGCCGACACCGTGAGCTCTCCGGCACCACCCGGCACGAGATCGGTCTTGGTGCGGACTACCAGCGTGGAGGGGTTCGCGCCGATCGCGCTTTCCTCGGTGTCGAGCGGTCGACCCGCTTCCGCGCAGAGTAGCACCAGATCCGCGGCCGCCAGCCAGCGGCGGCTGACGGCAACACCGAGCTGCTCCACCCGGTCGTCCACCGCGCGGAGACCCGCCGTGTCCGCGAGCCGCACCGGCCACCCCAGGAAATCGGTGTGCGCCTCGATGGCGTCTCGGGTGGTGCCCGCGATCTCGGTGACGAGCGCCCGCTCCTGGCCCAGAAGAGCGTTGAAGAGGGACGATTTGCCGACATTCGGACGTCCGGCGAGCACGACGAGCGCGCCCTCCCTCAGCCGCTCGCCCGCGGGTGCTGTGGCGAGGAGTCGCCGAACCCGTTCGGCCGCCGCCTCGAGCGCGGCGCCGATGGTGGAGCTGGCCACGGGCCCATCGTCCTCGCCCGGGAAGTCGATGTCATATGCGAGGAGTGCCTCAGCCTCGAGCAGCCGCTCTCTGAGATCGGCGAGCCGAGCCGAGAGGCTCCCGTCGAGCTGGGCCAGCGCAGCCCGGGCCTGCACCGGAGCGGTGGCGTCGATCAGATCGCCCACGGCCTCCGCCTGTAGCAGGTCGAGCTTGCCGTTGAGCACGGCTCGTCGGGTGAATTCGCCGGCGGCCGCCGGCCTTGCCCCCGCGGCTTCGAGCGCGGCCACGAGCCGGAGTGGCACGATCAGACCGCCGTGGCATGACAGCTCGACCATGTTCTCGCCGGTGTAGCTCGCGGGCGCCTGGAAGACGGTATAGATCCCGCGGTCGATGGCGACGCCGTCCCTCGAACGGAACGTCGTCAGTGTGGCGCGGCGCGGCGGGCTCGATCGGAACCGCTCGATCACCCGCCCGCACACCCCGAACGCGTCCGCGCCGCTCACGCGGACGAGTGCGATCGCCGAGCGGCCGGGCGGAGTGGCCAGCGCGACGATCGTATCGGAGAGCATTGGTCAGGACTGTTGCTTCTTGCGCTTCGGTTGGGCCGGTGGCGGTGGGGCCGGCGGCGGCGCGGTCTGGGTCCGCCGGATGCGCTCCCGGGCCAGCAGCCACTGCTGGGGAACGCTCGCGATGTTGCTCACGGCGTAATACAGATTGAGCCCGGAGGGGAAATTGACGAACAGCACCGTCATCATGGCCGGCATGAGGTACAGCATCATCTTCATCTGCGGGTTCGGCTCCATGCCAAGCTGCCCCACCTTGGTGAGGGCGAACATGGATACACCCATCACCAACGGGATGATGTAAATCGGATCGGGACGTGAAAGATCGGGGAGCCAGAGGAACGAGGTTCCCCTGAGCTCGATACTGTTCTGGAGCACGAAGAACAGCGCGAACAGCACCGGCATCGGCAGCAGCATCGGCCAGCAGCCGCCGAACGGGTTCACGTTGTGCTCCTTGTACAGCTTGAACATCTCCTGCTGCAACCGCTGCGGATCGTCCTTGTGGCGATCCTGGAGCTCCTTCATCAAGGGCTGGACCGCCTGCATCTGCATGCTGGCCCGCATCGCCTTCTGGTTGAGCGGCCAGAGGATGAGCCGGACCAGGATCCCGAACACCACCAGCACCACGCCGTAGGCTAGCCCCAGCGAGTCGTGCATCCACACGAGCAGCCAGCGGGTTGGGATGGCAAAGAACCGGATCAGCGTGCGGAAACCGGGCCAACCGTACGGGTTGACGTCGTCGAAGTCATGCCCGATCCGCCTCAGCCGCTCGTATTCCATCGGTCCGGCGTAGAGCGAATAGCTGAAAGCGCCGTCCGGGCCCACCGGGATGCTCAGCCGAACGTCGGCCCGGGTGGGCTTCTCACCCGCGTTGGTCGGCGGGGTAGCAGTGACACCCGCGATTCGCCCACCGGCGCTGTCGAATCCGAGCACGGCGGTGACGAAGTATTTCGACTTGATGGCGGCCCACTCGAACGGTCCGCTCATCGTCTTGGGCTTCCCGGCCTCGAGGTCAGTGAAGCTGGTCCGCTGGGTGCCGCCCTGGCTGGTGACGAGGGCCAGGTCGCGGAGATTCTCGACCGAGTCGGCTTCGGTCTGGGCCAGCCGGGGGCCCATCCCCACCAACAGAAGCCCGCCGTTGGGCCCGACGCCTCGCACCCGCCCCCGGACGTCTACCCGATACTCGTCCGGCACGAACGTGTACTCGAGCTCGGCGCCGTAAGCCCCCTCCTCACCGTCGAGGCGAAGCGTGGCCGGGCGTCCCTGGACACTCAGCGCGGTCGTCGACGGCCTGAAGTTCCAGTGGCCCAGATCGACGCTGTCGCGTCCGTTCACGAGCGTGAGTCCGAGCAACTGACTGTCTTCCGGCAGCAACTGCACCGGCCCGGTCTTGCCGCGCTCCATGGTTTGATATCGGGGGAGCGTCGCGCTCACGAAGCGTCCGCCACGGGTGCTCACGCCATAGCGGTAGAGCGGCGACGAGACCACAACGGTGTCGGCCAGAACGGCGCCTGCCGACGGCGGTCCGCTCGGCTCGGCGTCGGTGCCACCGGGGCGCGGCGCGGACGGCCGCGGCGCCGTCGGCACCGAGTCGCGTCCGACGGCACCCGTGCCGCGGCCGGCTGGCCGGGCGGGTTTCTTCACCAGGATCGCCGGCGCGATGGCGATGACCATCATGAGGATGATGGCCCAGACGACGCGGCGTTCCATGGTCAGGCGTTCACGTCAGGGAACGGGATCGGGGCCGCCCCGATGAAAGGGATGGCAGCGCGCGAGGCGCCGGACCGCGAGCCATCCACCCCGCGTGACCCCGTAGCGGGTTACCGCTTCGAGGGCGTACTGCGAGCACGATGGAGTGAAGCGGCAGGCGGGAGGAAGCGCCGGCGAGATGAACCGCTGATAGCCCCGGATCAGTGAGGCGACGGCCGCAGTCGAGGGCGAGCTCACCGGCTTCGGTCCACCTGCTCACGCCACGCGGTGAGCTCGGCTCGAAGCTGGCCGAAGCTGGCCTGGTAGGCCTCTCGCCTGGCACGGACGACCACGTCCCACGCCGGCACCGCGGCGCGCACGTCCCGCCGCCAGATCTCTCGCAGTCGGCGGCGCAAACGGTTACGGGCCACCGCGGAGGACTGATGCTTGGCGACGATCAGTCCGATGCGCGATTGGCCCGTCGAATTCTCCATCCAGATCATGTCGAGGTGCTCGGTGCGGCGGCGGCGCCCCTGGGCGAGACAGCGACGCAGGTCGGCCGCCCGCGTGAGCCGAGCGGCTCGCGGGAGCCTGGCCCTCGTCAGCTGCCCCCGTGCTTGGAGGGCACCCGTACGGTGAGCTGCTTGCGGCCCTTCTTCCGGCGCCGCGACAGCACCGCGCGCCCCCACCGCGTGGCCATGCGGGCGCGAAACCCGTGTTTGGCCGTACGCTTCTTGTTGCGCGGGCGATAGGACGGCTTCATGGTCGCGGCGATCCTCCAAATGAGCCCGGGAAGGTACTTGGCACGGCAGGCACGCGTCAAGCGTGGCACACACGTGCCGTTGGCGCGCGCGATTCGAAGGCGGCGACTCGCTGAACGCGATTTTCGCGCTCCGCAAGAGGTCCCGCGACGCCCGATGATCACGGTGAGGACCGCTCGCAACACTGGTTGACTTTTCCACAGCTGATCCGTAGAATCGGCTGCCCTTGATCATCTCCCACCGTTTTCGAGCAGAGATGCAGCTCTCGGCCAAGGAAGCTTGGAAGCGCATCCTCGATGCGGCGCACCGCGAACTCCCTGCCGACGTCATTCGCAATTGGCTCGAGCCGACCGAGGCCATCAGCCTCGAAGGCGAGCAATTGATCGTCGGAGCTCCGGATCACTTCGCCGCAGAATGGAATGAGACGAAGCACGGTCCCCTGCTCGCGCGCCTGGCTGAGGGGGTCGTCGGTCGTCCCGCCGTGATCGTCTTCCGAGTGCAGGAGGAGCGCCAGCGGCGGCCACAGATGGATTTCTTTGTTCCGCAGGCGGCCGGCGCCGCGACCACTGCAGGCGCCAATGGCGGCAGCAATCAGCCGCTCAACGAGCGCTATACCTTCGAGACGTTCGTCATCGGCAAGTCGAACGAGCTCGCGGCTGCCGCGGCGCACGCCATCGCCGAGGCGCCGGGGAAGACCTACAACCCCCTGTTCATCTACGGGGCAACCGGGCTCGGCAAGACCCACCTCATGCAGGCCATCGCGCACGCGCGGCTCCGCCGAGCGTCCGACACGCGGGTCCTCTATGTAGGCGCCGAGCAGTTCCTGAACGAGGTCATCGAGAGCATCCACAGCCGCACGATGCCCGATTTCCGCCGGCGCTATCGCAACGAGGTGGACCTCTTCCTGGTAGACGATGTGCACTTCCTGGAGGGAAAAGAGCAGACCCAGGAGGAGTTCTTCCACACGTTCAATGCGCTCCACCAGGCCAACAAGCAGATCGTCCTCACCTCCGACCGCGCGCCCAAGGAAATCCCGGGCCTCGAGGCCCGCTTGGTCAGCCGCTTCGAATCGGGCATGGTGGCCGACATCAGTCAGCCGGACCTCGAGCACCGGATCGCCATTCTCCGGAAGAAGCAGGAGCAGGACCATCTGGAGATGGCCATCCCGGACGATGTGCTCCGGTTCATCGCCGAGCACGTCAGGTCGAACGTGCGAGAGCTCGAGGGCTGCATCATCAAGCTGTTGCTGTTCGCGTCGTTGAAGCACAAGGAGATCACGATCGAGCTGGCGCGCGAGGCGCTCTCCGACAAGATCCGCCCCGGCGAGGACGTGGCCGATGGGCGGGCCAAGCCGCTGCCCACGATCCACCGGGTTCAGGAAGTCGTTGCCCGGCGCTGGGGTGTCACCGCGGAGGGACTTCGGTCCAAGGCGCGCATCAAGACGCTCACCGTGCCGCGCCAGATTGCGATGTATCTGGCGCGTGAGCTGCTGCAGATGCAGCTGGTGGAGATCGGGCAGGCGTTCGGCGGCCGGGACCATTCCACGGTGATCCACAGCGTGGACAAGGTGACTCGGCAGATGTCGCGCGATCGCATGTTCCGCGAGAAGGTGGAGTACGCTAAACAGGAGTTGTGCGCAGAATAATCCCCGCGCGCGTGGAAGCGGTGTGAGGAGTCTGGACGGTGTCGGCGGGTCGCGATTTGCATCCGCATCATCCACAGATCACCGACACCGCTATCGAGGCTCAGGGCACGACCCGATCGGCAGTTGCGCGAGCGGTCCACATGTCCCGACCCTCTACTACTACTGCTAGTTCTTATAAATGGTCCCGTAGTTCTAATTAGTAGCGCGTAAGTGGCGCGCCCCGAGGAGCGGATGAAGCTCACCATCACGCGAGAGCAGTTGCAGGAAGGTCTCGTCGCCGTTGCGGCGAGCGTGCCGACGAAGACCACGCTGCCGGTGCTCGCGAACCTCCTGCTCGAGGCGTCGCGTGACGGGCTTCGCTTGTCGGGTACCGACCTCGACATCGCAGTGAGCACTATAGTGTCGGCGGCGCTGGACCAGGAAGGTGCCATCACGCTCCCGGCGCGGAAGCTGGTGGAGATCGTTCGCGAGCTGCCCAGCAATCCCATCCGGATCATCGCCAGCGGTGAGCAGCGCGTCAGCATCGAGTGCGGCCGATCCAAGTTCCGCCTGCTTGGCCTCCCACGGGAGGAGTTTCCGGCCTTTCCGGCGGTCAAGTTCGACGGTGGCTGGCGTGCATCGGCCAGGGATCTGCAGAAGCTCATCGGGCACGTCGCGTTCGCGGCCAGTACCGAAGAGAGCCGTCCGATCCTCAACGGCGTGCTCTGGGAGCTCCGGCCGGAGCGCATGCGCATGGTGGCCACCAACGGTCACCGGCTGGCGCGGATGGATGTGCCCACCACGGCGGCCGCGGGTGGGCAGGCGGATCTGATCGTGCCCCCCAAGGCGCTGGAGCAGATTCGCCGGCTGTTCGCGGCCGATGACGAGGTCGAGGTCGCCCGGAGCGAGAACCATCTCGGCTTCCGGTCCGCCACCACCCAGGTCTTCACCCGGCTGATCGAGGGACCGTACCCCAATTACGAGCAGGTCATTCCGCGGGAGAACGACAAGACCGCCACGGCGGACAAGGCGGCGCTCAACGCGGCGCTCCGCCGCATGAGCATCGTGGCCAGCGACCAGACCCACCGGATCCGCATGGGATTCGCGAGCGGCAGCTGTAAGCTGTCGGTGCAGACGCCCGATCTGGGCGAGGCGCAGGAAGAGGTTACGGTGGCCTACGACGGCGATCCGCTGGAGATCGGCTTCAACGCCGCCTATCTGCTCGAGATCCTGAAGTACATCCCGACCGACGAGGTTCGGCTCACCTTCAAGGCCCCGGAGCGAGCCGCGACGATCGAGCCGGTGGGATGGAACGATCCGGCGAGCTACCTCGCGCTGGTCATGCCATTGCGACTGGTGGACTAGCGCGCCGCCCGCGGCTCGCGGCTAGATCATTTCGCGAGGCTCTCGATGGACCAGGTCGCGCGCTGGCTCACCGGCACCGTTTGTCCCACCGCCGGCACCGAAATCGTCATCTCAGCCGAATCGGCGCCTTCCGCGGTCAGTACGCCACCGTTTCGGCCGAAACGATAGACGCCGCGACGAGCGCCCCCCGCGCTCATTTCCATCGGCTGCGCCGCCTGTCCGCCCGTTCCCGTCCGCTCGAACGTGGTCCTGCTCTCGATCGTGATGGCGCGGCCGTCGGCGTTGGTGGCGCGATAGCTGGTCACCGCGGTCTCGGTGGCATCGAAGGCATCGGCCCGGAGCGAGCGGCGAGTGGTGTCGGTCCACTGGCTTCCCTGTTCCAGGCCGCCGAGCGGCAAAGAGGGAAACAGGAGGTGTAGGGTGGCGCCGATCTGGTCGCCGATCGTGCTCATGCGATCGGCGCGCAGGTCGGTTAATTCGCCGCTGGCGCTCAATGCGCCGGCCCAGCGGGTTCCTTCGGCACGGAACAGCGAGTCCGGCGGGACCGATCCTCCTTCTTGCCGGAGCGAGTCGAGCTGGATGGTGACCTCGTACGGCGGCGCCGCGCCTCGCACCGCGATGCCGAGGTAGGCGGTGCGGCGATACTCCTGAACCTGGGTCGCGCCTCCCGGCAACTGGAGCGTGAGACTGTCGCGTCGCTGGAGCGCGAAGGTCGTCGCGGGCGCCGGCCGGTAAAGAATGGCACCTGCCGCCGCAGGGGCGGTCGTCTCCGGGTCCCCGCCGGGTGTCGCTGCGGCCCCTCGATCGGGGCGTGGACCCGTTTCGACCCCGCTGGTGCTGCTGCACCCGGCGATGAACA
This sequence comes from Gemmatimonadales bacterium, assembly GCA_036257415.1. Lineage (GTDB taxonomy): Bacteria > Gemmatimonadota > Gemmatimonadetes > Gemmatimonadales > GWC2-71-9 > DASQPE01. The sequence goes on along the minus strand of DATAFP010000015.1, from coordinate 7,319 downwards.
ATGGGATGGCGGCGCGAGCGGCGCGCCGGACGAGCTCGACGAGTGGCATGTTCCCTCCTGAGCCGTAAGCTATCCCCGTCGGCCCGGCCCCGCCGGTGAAGCCGCCTCATACAACTGCGCCGCCCCCGAATCGAAGTCCGAAGGGCGGCGCTGGGTCGAGCCGTAAGCCGAGTTCTGTTCCGTCCCGAAGGACGGGATGGTCATCTGTCTGGGACGGCCGTCGCCGGCCGCCTCAAGCAGCCTACCCGCGGCGCACCGTTGCCGGTGTGGTCGGTGTGGGTCGCACCTCGCCGCCTATTTGGCCTTGCTCCAACTGGGGGTTGCCGTGCCACCGTCCGTTGCCGGCGGTGCGGTGGGCTCTTACCCCACCGTTTCACCCTTACCACTCGCGTGGCGGTTTGTTTTCTGTGGCCCTGTCCGTCGCCTTGCGGCGCCCAGGCGTTACCTGGCAGTCTACCCGGTGGAGCTCGGACTTTCCTCGAGCGCCCGAAGGCGCCCGCGACCATCGCGCTCGACCCAACGGAAATATAGCGCTGGACCTTCCCTTCCCCGCTATTTCCGCTCGCCCGGCGCCGGCCCAGGAGTGCAGCCGTCTTCACCCCAATGCTTCGTGGCGGTGAGCTGGTAACCCATGGCCTCCAGCCGCTCCGTGGTGCGGCCCAGGCGAGAGAGCCCGCGTTCGGCCTGGGCCAGCACCGGGTGGAGGAGCGGATCGGCCTTGCTCCATTGGATCAGCACATTCTCGTATTCGCTCGCCGCGGCATCCCGCTGGCCCAGCCGCTCGTGCGCCAAGCCGCGTAAGAGGCGCATCCGGGGAAGCATGCCCCAGCGCATGTCGAACTGCCGGACGTCGAACTCGGCGGGCTCGAATCCTTCCGCCACGCGGAGGGCGCCGGCGTAGTCGCCCAGCGCATAGAACACCTGCGCAGCGATCGGACGGGAGAAGACCGTGTACTGCAAGCGGTCGTCCTTCACCAGCCGCATCCGCTCGCCTACTCCGGTAACCAGCCTCCGCGCCGTGGTCGAGTCCTGCCTGGCGAGCGCCACCAAGGCGTCGACCTCCGGCGGCAGCGTCGTATCGAGGAGCGGCCGCAGCTCTGCCACAGCCAGCGTGTCGCCGCCGGGGGCCGCCGTCAGTAATCCCACGGCGGCTGACGCACCGCTCGCGGCGACGATCCGTCGGGGGAGATCCTTCATCCCGCGTGCCGACTCCCAGGCGGTAGCCCACAGCTGGCGAAGCGATGGCGCGGGCCCACCGAATGCCGAATAGAGGTCGCCCAGCATGCGGCGCTCCAGCAGGTCCGGCGGCAATCCGTGGCCGAGCCCGAGCGTCGAGTCGAGCCGGGCACTCACCGCCGCGGCGAACGAGATGACCCGGCGAGCGCCTTCGAGATCGCCGCGGTATGCGTAGACGTTTGCCGCCGACGCGATTGCCCGCACCACGGCGGGACGGGCCTCGGCGCGGGTGAACTGAGCCACGCTGACGGTGTCGAGCGCCCGACCCAGTTCGGCTGCCGCATCATCGCTCTTTCCCGCGGCAAAGCGTACCGATGCGCGTTCGAACGGCAGTTCGGGGTATCGGTCGCCCGCCACGCCGCGGAACCGATCGGTTTCGGCCAACGCCGCGTCGTGGTATCCCGAGCGGAGCAGCGCATCCAGCAACGATACGTGCGCGAGCTTGCCGGTCGGCTGGGCCACTACCCACGCGCGAGCGTCCTGGATCCATTGGGCTCGAGCCCGAGCCACCGCATCACCCCGGCCAGGGGTTCTGAGCGCCCTGCCTTCGGATTCGCGATCGTGCACCGAATCGCCGGCGAGCAACTCCACCGGCGGACGGGGCCCGCTGGCGATCTTGAGCAGGTCGGTCACGTGGAGATACGGCACCGCGTACGCGGGGTCGATCGCGAGCGCTCGGCGGAAGGCGCGATACGCCTGGGTGTAAGCCAGCGAGCGATTGGGAATCGTGTCATGGAACCAGGACTCGGCGAGCCCGTTCCACGCCTCCCGGTCGTCCTGATCCCGGGCCAGGAGCCGCTGGTACAGCGCCCGCGCCGTCACCAGGTCCATGCTGAAAAACGCCTGATACGCGCTGATCGCGATGCGGTGATGCTCGGGCAGGCCCTCGGCGTGCCGCGATGCCTGATCCAACGCGGCGCGGGCCGCGGAGTCCTCCCCCATGCCGATCCAGCTGAGCACGTGCGCCAGGCGGTAGTACGCCAGCGCGAACGTTGTGTCGATGGTGGTGGCCCGCTCGAACTCGGCGGCGGCCGCGGGCAGGTTCCACCGATTGAGCAGCTCCATGCCGGCCAGATACCCGCGGAATGCCTCCACTGAGTGCGTTGTGGTCGCGGCAAGGCCGGGCCCCAATGCGTCGGCAGGCGCGCCCGAGAGATCGAGGAGCCGGGTGGCCAGCTCATCGAACATCGGGCGCACGTCCTCGCCGGGTCGGCCATCCACCCGCGCCACATGGACCCGGGCGCCGGTTGCGACGTCGTACACCCGCGCTACCAGGCGCAGCGTATCGCCGGCCCAGCTGAACTCGCCCCGAACCACCGTCCAGACGCCGGCGTCGCGGGCCATGCGACGCGCCATCTCCAGACCGATCGGGTAGCCGGGGGCGACACCTTGTCGGGTGAGCAGGTCGTGAAGTCGGTCGTGCTCGACGACGGTGAGATCGCTCCACTGCGCCAGGTTGAAGCCCAGCATGCTCACGCTGCCGTCGCTCAGCCAGCCCAGCGTGCGGTCCTGCTGCAAATTTTCGAAGGGCAACAGCAACATCGAGTGACGGGGATCGATTCCAGGCGGTGGACCGCCACCCCCACGGAATGCCAACCAGCCCGCGATCGCCAGAGCCATGATCGCGGCCCCAGCGACCAGTGGCCTGCGGTCCCGGAGGCGGCCGGCCGCCGGCAAACGGCCGCCTTCCAGCGCCCGCTGCATCTCTGCGCCGGTCTGCCACCGGTCACGGGGTACCTTCTCCAGGGCTCGCATCACGGCGGCGGCGAGCCCCTTGGGGATGTCGGGACGCATCCGCTCGAGCGGCGCTGGACGCTCCGAGAGATGCCGCGACACAACCACGCGATTCGGGCCTACGAACGGCGGTTCGCCGGCCAGCATCTCGTAGGCGACGACCCCGAGGCCGTAGAGATCACTGCGGGTGTCCACCGACTCACCGGCTGCCTGTTCCGGGCTCATGTAGGTCGGCGTTCCAACCGCGATCCCCTGCCCCGTCGTCGAACCGACTGAGACTCCATCCGACGCCCGCGCGATGCCGAAGTCCGCTAAAAGGGCCCGGCCGGTCGCCCCGTCGAGCAGCACGTTCTCCGGCTTCACGTCACGATGCACGAACCCGGCACGTCCGGCGGCGTCGAGCGCTGCCGCGATGTCCGACGCGATGGCGCGCGCACGTTCGATCGGGAGCGCGCCCTCGCGGTTGATCAGCTGCCGGAGCGATTCGCCCGGCACCTCGTCCATCACGTAGTAGTGCAGGTTCTGCACTCGCCCGGCTTGGTGGATCGCGACGATATTGGGATGTCGGATGCGAGCGAGCATCCGTGCTTCGGCGAGAAATCGCTGGGCGATGGGGGGTTTTTCGGTGAGCTCGGGGTGCGCAACCTTGATCGCTACGTGCCGGTCCAGCGTGCGGTCGGTCGCCTGGTACACGACACCCATCCCGCCCCGGCCGAGCTCGCGCTCCAGCCGGTACTGCGGATCCAGCGCCGCCTGGACGGCGACGAACAGGTCCATCCCGGGCTCGGTCACGGCGTCACCTGCGGCCCACCGGGATTGGATGCGGTTTCCAGCCCCATGGTTGCGTGCACCGGGGCCGCATCCGCCGTTGAGCGGACGTTGAGCGGTGCAGCATAGCTTGGCCCCGTCTGTTGGATCCGAGCATCTGATGACCGCCTCCGTCACCCAGCTCTCTCCTACCGTGGCCGCGGTACTCCTCCCCGGCGAACGGCCCAGCGTCGACGCGGCCGGCAGCGGCTGCTTCGCGGTAGTGCACCGCGATTCCATCGCGGATGCCGTCCGGGTGGTGCGAGAGCGGCCGGTTGACGCGGTGCTGGTGTCGGTCCACCGCTGCGAGCCGGACCATGTCGCCGCGTTGGGCCACCTCGTCCGCGATTTTCCCGGCATCCCCACCGTCGCGCTGGTCTCCCGTCACGACGATGGTGCTTCCGAGACGTTGCTCCGGCTCGGCGCGTCGGGGGTCCGCCAGGTTGTGGACGTCACCAGCCCGGCCGGCTGGCACCGCCTCCGCCGCGTGGTCGGTCAACCGGCATCGCGAACAGTTGCGCGAATCCAGGCGCCCCTGCTCGACGCTCTCGAAGACCTGCCCCTCGACGCGAGGTTGTTTCTCGAAGCCCTGGTTCGCCTGGCGCCGGATACGCCCACAGTCCGCCTGCTCTCCGAGCGACTGGCGGTGCGGCCCAGCACGCTCATGTCGAGGTTCGGACGCGCCGGGCTTCCGTCCCCCAAGAACTATCTCGCGGCCGTGCGACTGCTTCATGCTGCCATGCTGTTCGAGACGACCGGCCTGTCGGTAGCCGACGTGGCCTATCGCCTCGAGTATTCATCCCCACAGAGCTTCGGACGCCATCTCCGCGCGATGCTCGGCATCACGGCTTCCGAATTCCGGCGGCGGTTCAGTTTCCCGACTGCCATGGCGCAGTTTATCGATCGGATGGTCCGACCGTACGCGCCCATTTGGCGAGAGTTCCACCCCCTGGCTGCGGTGGCGTGGGAGCGAGACGAAACGGCGGGCTCTCGCTAGCTGAGCAACCCCAGTTTGCTAGCAGTAGTAATCGCAACTACCATGTGGCCCTGCGCTTCAATCCGCGCGCGTCCCCCTTGCTCGCGGTCCACTAACGCCAGCACGCCTAGAACCTGCCCGCCCTCCTGCCGAACGGCCTCGATCGCCCGCAGCGCAGAGCGCCCAGAGGTAATGACATCCTCTACCACCACAGCCCGCGCCCCCGGCTCGAAGTTGCCTTCGATCAGCCGGCGGGTTCCATGCTCCTTGGCGTCCTTGCGTACGCTGAACGCGTCCATTGGAGGGCCGGCCGAGAAGCTTTCGGCAGCGATGGCGTACGCGAGCGGATCCGCTCCGAGCGTCAGGCCGCCGACCACGGACGCATCCCAGCCAGCCGCGCGAATCGCAGCGAGCCCCGCGCGACCCACCAGCCGGAGCCCTTCAGCCGACATCGTCGTCAGCCGGCAGTCTATGTAGTAGGACGAGCGCTCACCGCTGGCGAGCACGAAGTCGCCACGGCGGACCGACCGGGCGAGTAACAGCTCCTCCAGCCGGGTCACCGGAGGTTTTTGAGGATATTGCTGAGAAAACCGCCCTTGGATTTCTCGTCCCGGACAGCGGTGCAGAAACCCCGGGCGAATTCGTCCACCGACTTACTGCGCCGCGAGAGATCGCGCTCGAGGCCCTGCATCACGGCGGCTTCGACGGCGGGCGAGAATCGGAGGCCTTTCCTGGCCTGGTTCAGTGGAACTGGATTCTGAGAAAGTAGTTGCTGGAACAACTCCCTAGGGTTCTTTCCGGTGAACGGCAGGCACTCGGTGAGCAGGTTATAGGTGATCGTCGCCAGGCTGTACACGTCCGCCTGCTCCCCGACCAGCTCGCCAGACAGAGTTTCCGGCGCGACGTACTGCAGCGTCCCCACGAAGAAACCGGCCCGGGTGAGCCGCTCTTCCGGGCTCACTTCCGCGTCCCGCGCGATGCCGAAATCCAGCAGCTTGGCGCGCTGGGTGGCCGGATCGTACATGATGTTGGCCGGCTTGAGATCGCGATGAATGATCCCGGCGCGGTGGGCCACGGTCAGCGCGGCGCCGATCTGCTCGACGATGGTGGCCACCACCGGCGGCGCCAGATTGCCGGAGCGGGTGAGAAAGCTCGCCAGCGGCTCGCCCTCGGCCCATTCCAGGGCGAGGTACTGGACGCCATCGGCTGCGCCGTAGGAATACGTACGTACGATGTTGGGGTGATTGAGCCGCTCTCCGAACTCGGCTTCGCGGAGGAACCGCTTCACCGCGATCGGATCGGATGCCAGCCGGGGAATCAAAACCTTGAACGCGACCTGCCCGAAGGTTGGATGCTCGGCGCGATATACGCTCGCAGTGCCGCCGTCGCCCACATGCTGGACGAGACGGTAGCCCGCCACCGTGCGGCCGACGAGATTGTCCGAAGCCATGATGCTCGCCAAGCTACTCCGGCTCAATGCGGCGAGCAAGCGACGAAAGGAGATGCCGTGCTGCTTGACGCTCGTCCGGTGCCGCCGCTAGACTCGGCCGCTGATGCCCGCGCCGTCCGTCACCCCGACGGGCCGCGTGACGCCTGGGAGGAGGTTCGCATGCGCCGGCTCGCGCTGGCGACGGTCGCGGTGGCGCTGGGCTGCGGTGGCGGCGGCAAGGGCCAGAGCGGGGCACCGGAATCGCCCTCGCCGGCGGCGGACGAGTCGCAGGTCCCGGGCGTCACGGCCGCGGTGTTCCGTCGGCTCGGCCGCCTCGCGGCGGGGGATCCGCTCCCGTTTGTTGGCACCATGGTCTTCGCCGATGGGCCCGGCGACACCACGATCGCCATCCTGGCGCTGTCGCTGGAAAACCGCTCCCTGACCTTCGAGCGGGAGCCGTCGGCCTATGTCGCGCGGTATCGGGTGGATGTGAACGTGAAGCCGGTGACGGGCGCCCCGGTGGACGTGGGTCGGGAGGAAACGGTCCGCGTGGCGACGCTGCAGGAGACGTCCCGGACCGACGAGAGCGTGCTGTTTCAGCAGACCTTCCGCCTGCTTCCCGGCAAGACCCAGGTCGCGGTGGCGGTTCGGGACGTCTCATCAGGTCTCGAGGGCCGAGCGGAGCGCGAGTATGAAGTGCCGGCGTTTGGGCCGGGCACCACGACGGATCCGATCCTCACGTATCAAGCGCAGGGCAGGGGACGTCCGGAAGATCCGCTCAACCTGGTGCTGAACCCCCGTGGCACCGCCGGCTTCGGTGGTGACACCGTGCTGGCATACATCGAGGGGTACGCCTTTCCGCGCCCCCGCACGCTGCCGTTCGAGGTGCGCAACGACCAGGACAGCGTGATCTATCGCGACTCGCTTCGCTTCCGTGGCGGACGGCCGGTGGAGAGCCAGGTCATCCGACTCGCGCCCGACAGCCTGGTGCTCGGCGAGATGCGAGTTGCGGTGGGGGCGGGTCCCGAAGCGCGCCAGACCACCGCCTTGGTCTCGTTTACCCCGGCCTGGCTGGTCACCAGCTACGACCAGATGGTTTCGCTGCTGCGCTACTTCGGCCCCAACCCCTGGCTCGAT
>DATAFP010000253.1:0-2596 GCA_036257415.1 Gemmatimonadales bacterium | reverse complement strand
ATTGGAGGAGAACGATGTCGCAGCTGTCATCCCGCCGGCCCTTCGAGAACTTCCAGACCCTTCGCCGGCTCAACAGCGTGCTGGACGAGGCCTTTTCCACCTGGCCGTTCCAGCAGGAGAGCGGGTCGATCACTTCGTCCTGGTATCCGGCCTGCGACGTGTTCGAGGACAAGGACGCCGTGAAGATCGTCGCCGAGCTGCCCGGAGTGAAGCCCGAGGAGGTGAAACTCTCCCTGGAGAACAACCTGCTAACCATCCGAGGCGAGAAGAAGCAGGAGGCCGAAGAGCGCAGCGAGCGGGTCCACCGGTACGAGCGCAGCTACGGAGCCTTCGAGCGTGCCTTCGTGCTTCCCAGCACGGTGGACGGCGACAAGATCTCCGCGCAGTACGAGAACGGAGTCCTCACCATTCTCGTGCCCAAGGCGGAGCGGGCCCGTCCCCGGGAGATTCCCGTCCGGACGGCCTGATCAGCTTCCCAGCGGGCTCCGTACTCCGTAATCGTACGGAGCCCGTTCCGGGGCACTTCCGGATTGCCGCCCTCCCGGGTTGGAATAAGCTTTGACCATGCTCCCCGACCTGCCCTTCCATGTCGTTGGCCTGAACCATCATACGGCGGGGATCCAGCTCCGCGGGCAGCTGGCGTTCAGCCAGGCCGAAGTCGCGGCATGGCTCCAGGGTCAGGCTGCGGCCGGGAGCACCGTTCTCCTCATTTCCACCTGCAATCGCTGTGAGATCTACTGGACCGGAGGTCCCGACCTGGAGCCCTGGTTCCGGGACTTCGCGCTGACCCGCGGTGCTCTACTGGGGGAGGCGCTACTGCGGCTCGATGGAGAGGCGGCGGTGCGCCACCTCTTCGACGTCACCGCGGGTCTGGATTCGCAGGTGCTCGGGGAGGCCGAAGTGCTGGAGCAGGTCCGGCGGGCGTACGACGCGGCGCGAGCGGCGGGCACCACGAACCGGATGATCGACACCATCCTGTCCGCCGCTCTCGTCGCGGGGCGGCGGGTGCGCCGGGAGACCAAGCTGGGACGACATCCCGCATCGGTGGGATCGGCGGCCGTCGATGTGGCGGCCTCCGTCACGGCACTCGCGCCTGCGCGGGTCCTGATCGTCGGCGCTGGCGAGGTGGCCGAAGGGGTGCTGATGGCGCTCCGGGGCCGGACGGCACGGACCGCGGTGGTCACCCGGCGCCTGGATCGCGCGGCGTCACTTGCGTCCTCGTTCGATGCGGTGGCCGGCGAGTGGGACGCGCTCGACGCGGCGCTCGCCGCGGCCGACGTGGTCTTCGTCGGCACCGCCGCCTCGGCCCCGGTGCTCGGAGCCGCGCGGCTCGCCGAAGCTGTGGGCGACAGCGGCCGGCAGGTCACCGTGTTCGATCTGTCCGTGCCCCGCAACGTGGACCCCGCCGCCCGCGACATCCCCGGGATCAAGCTCTTCGACCTCGACGATCTTCAGCAGCTGCGCTGCCCGGTCGAGGGGTTCAGCTCGCCCACGATCGACCACGCCCGCCGCCTGCTGGAAGAGGAGCTCGAGCGGCTGAGCGGCGCACTCCGCGCTCGCGCGGCCGCGCCTCGGCTCGCCGAGCTGCACCGCATCGCTGCCCGCCTCGCGGAGGAAGAGGCGGAGACGGCGCTCGCCCTGATGGGTACCTTGAGCGAGCGCGAGCGTCAGGTAGTGAAGGAGATGGCCGAGCGGCTGGTGCGCCGGGTGCTCTATCCGGTCAGCCGCACGGTTCGGGAGGGCGATGGACTCCCGGAAGTGCCTGCCGCGAAGTAATCAGCCCGCGACCGGCTTCAACTTCTCGCCCCGCGCGCGCCGGGTGGCCCGGGCCGCGGGGTTCAGCACGTTCCGGCACTGCGGGTTGGTGCAGCCGGGGCATCGCATCGGATACTGGCTGCTGGAGACCTCACCCGAGGCGAGGTGCTCGCGGACGATGTCCGCCAGTGCGTCCATGAATCGGGGCCGCTCGTTCAGTGCCGGCGCACGGCGGTAGTGGGTGATGCCGACCTTGTGCGCCACCTCGCCGTACTCCCGGTCCAGCTCCGAGAGCGTCTCGATGTGATCGCTGGTGAAGGCGATCGGAATCACCAGCACTCGCTTCTCACCTCGCGCGCCCAGCCGGCGAATCACCTGCTCCGTGCTCGGACCCAGCCAGCGCACCGGCCCGACCTCGGACTGGTATGCGAGGATGTAGGGGTTGCTCACCTCCAAGCGCTCGACCACCCGCTGCACCGTAGCGCCGACCTCCTGCGGATAGGCGTCGCCGCGGTCGATGACGCTGAGCGGGAGCGAGTGGGCGCTGAACAGCAGGACCGCATGATCCCGCTCCGCTGCATCGAATCCCTCCAGCCCTTCCCGGACGGTTTCGGTCATCGCCTCGATGAACCCGGGGTGCACCGGCCAGCGGTCGATGATGCTCCAGCGGAAGACGTCCCGCAGCCCCGTGCGGCTCGCGGCCCGCCAGAGCTCGTTCAGGCTGGAGCCGGTGGTGCTGCAGGAGAACTGGGGGTACTGCGTGAACGCGACTGCGTGCTCGACGCCGTCGGCCTGCATGGCGCGGAGCGCATCCTCGCTCTTCGGCTTGACGTAGCGGAAC
>DATAFP010000235.1:0-3408 GCA_036257415.1 Gemmatimonadales bacterium | reverse complement strand
TGCGACGGCCGCCGCCTTCGAGATCGTACCGGTGACCGTGACGACGTTCGGCCCACTGCGCCTCGTCGCCCAGCCCCGCAATGTTCTCCGCCTTGTCCCGGTCGAACTCGTCATCGATCCGGGCCCCCACGACGAGTGCGGCGGTCTCATCCGCTGACTTTGCCAGACGCAGTTTGACGCTCACGCCCCTGGGATCCCGGAGCGCGACGTACCATGAGCAAAGCTCCACCCCGCTGAAGTCGTTTCTCCCGCTGTTGACGGAATCGAGCTGCACCGCGGGCACGGAGAGGAACTTAGCGATCTCGGCGGCGGAGACGAGCGCGCAGGCCGGATAGGAGGACTGGTGGGCCGCGGACCGCGAAGCCGCGGAACCCAGCAGCGCTGCGGCGATCGCCCCGGCGACGATCGGTCGGAACATGGAAGCCCTCGCGGTGGCTAGTTACCGCGAGTATACAGGCCGGATCCCGCCTACACTACCAGCGAACTTGCCAATGGCATGGCCTGCGGCCTTGGCCGGCTTGCGAGACCCCACGCCCCGGCCGTATTCGTTCGCATCCACCAGAACCCGGCCGGTCGATGCTGAACTACATCTGGGCAGGCCTCATCATTTCCAGCTTTGTCTTCGCCCTCGGCTACGACGTCCGCGACATCAAGGGGGATCGATACCGTAACGGTCAGCCGCTCCCGGTGGAGCTGTCGTTCCCCGAGGGCTACGACGCTGCCGCTCGGCGGGTGCCGGTGGAGATCCGGATCGACCCGAGTCGGTATGCGACGTTCTACCGAACCGAGCCGGCGCCCGGCGCGAGCTACACCGGCTACCTGCTCCAGACGAAGGAAGGGACACAGCTCCGCTTCGGCGCCGAAAGCAAGCTTCCCGAGCCGCTCGCTACCATCGGCAAGGTCTCCCGCTCGCGGGACGAGGAGCTCCAGGGCCGCCTCGTCTCACTCGCGCCGGCGGGCGCCATGGCGACTACCGGGGTGGTCTTCGAGCCGGTCCGCTTCGTGAAGCTGAACGCAATCGCTTCCGCGGCGCTGGACTTCGCGAAGACGGGGGCGGAGATCGCGCTCGGTCTGGTCGGGGTGCTTGCCCTTTTTCTCGGCCTGCTCAAGATCGCCGAGGATTCTGGGATCGTCTTCGCCCTGGTCAAGCTGGTTCGCCCCATTCTCCGGCCGCTGTTTCCCGAAGTGCCGCCGGATCATCCCGCATTGGGCATGATTGCGCTCAACCTGACCGCCACCATCTTCGGGCTGGGTAACGCGGCAACTCCGTTCGGCATCAAGGCCATGGAGGAGCTTCAGAAGCTCAATCCCTCGGAGGACACCGCCACCAATTCCATGGTGATGCTGCTGGCCATGAACACCGCTGGCCTCCAGCTGGTCCCGCCGGTGCTCCTCCTGGCGCTCATGGGCACGCAGATCAACACGCTCATCTTCCCGATTCTCACGACCACGTTGCTGGGGTTCATCATCGCCATCGTGGCCGCCAGGCTGCTCGGCCGGCTTCCGGGCCATCGCAGGTCCGATCCCAACCGGAACGCGGCGCCGCCCGTCGCGGCGGAGGTGTAAGGCCGCCATGGACACCGCGCGCAACGTCATCAGCCTCCTGTCGTATTTCGTCATCCCGATCATCCTGGTGGGGTTCCCGCTCTACGGCCTCTACAAGCGGGTACCGGTCTACGAGAGCTTCGTCGAGGGTGCCAAGGAGGGCTTTCAGGTCGCCGTCCGCATCATTCCTTACCTGGTGGCGATCCTCTTCGCGATTGCGATGTTCCGCGCCAGCGGCGCCATGGAGGCCCTGACCCAGGCGCTCGATCCGGTGCTGGGGCTGATCGGCTTCCCGGCCGAGCTGCTGCCGATGGCCATCATTCGCTCGCTCTCGGGCTCGGGCTCGGCGGCGCTGGTAGTGGACATGATCAACCAGTACGGCGAGGACTCGATCCTGGTGAAGATGGCCGCCGTCATGTACGGCTCCAGCGAGACCACCTTCTATGTGATCGCGGTGTATTTCGGGGCGGTAGGCATCAAGAAGACGCGCCACGCGGTGCCAGCCGGGCTCATCGCGGATGCCGCGGCGATGATCATTGCGGTGTGGACGGTTCGGCTCCTCTTTCCCGGATGACCGATCGCGGCGCAAGGTCCGCGTATCCGTCCTCAAACCACCAGCTTGTCCGGCGTGATCGGCAGCTGCCGAATTCGCTTCCCGGTCGCGTGGAACACGGCATTCGCGACGGCGGCGGCCCAGCCGGTGGCGCCGAGCTCGCCGATGCCTTTCCCGCCGATGGGACCGGCATGCTCATCCACCTCCTCGACGAAGTGGATCGTGATGTCGCCCGGTATGTCGGCATTCACCGGTATGGCGACGCCGGCCAGGTTCTTGGAGAGAAACCGCCCGAGCACCGGCTCGTGCTGGCTCTGCTCCATCGTGGCCATGCCCCAGCCCCAGATCAGTCCGCCGGTCACCTGTGCCTTCGCCGTTCGCGGATTGACGATACGGCCCACGCTATAGCTGCCCACCGCTCGGCGCAGGCGGAGAAGTCCGAGCTCCGGGTCCACCCCGACTTCGACGAACGCGGCGCCGAACGTGCGGAAGGCCAGGTCCGCGCCGAGCTCCCCGGCGTCGAACTTGCCCACACCGACGATCTCGCTGGTACCAGCCTCGCGCATGGCCTCGACGATGGTGGGACCATCGCCCGTGCCTTTGCGGCGGATGCGCCCGCCGCTCATCTCGACCTCGTCGGGAGGCAGCTTGGCGTGACGGGCCAGCTTGGCCCGGACCTCCTCGGCCGCCCGCAGCACCGCCGCCCCGACTCCCGCGGTGGACGAGGAGCCGTACGTAGGCCCCGCCTCGGGCAAGCGCGTGTCGCCCATGTGCGTCGTGATCTGGTCGATCTCGAGCCCGAGGACGCTCGCGGCGATCTGCGGAATGATCGTGAGGGTACCCGTGCCGATGTCCTGGAAGCCCGAGGCCACGGTCGCGCTGCCGTCCGCCATCAGGCGGACCTCCGCGGCGGACGGCATGAAGAAACTCCCCATGGTACAACTGGCCATGCCCTGTCCCACCAGCCAATCGCCGTCGCGCCCGGGCTCTCGCGGCCGCTCTCGCCAACCGAAGAGACGCGCTCCCTCCGCGTAGGCTTCACGCAGCCTCTTCGACGACCAGGGCTTACCGGTCGCGGGATCCACCTCGGCGTAGTTGGCGAGCCGCAGGTCCAGCGGATCCATACGCAGCGCATGGGCCAGCTCGTCGATGGCGCTCTCCAGGGCCCAGGTGCCGGCGCCGTCGACCGGAGGACGCAAGGCCGTCGGCATGGCCACATTCGCGCGCTCCACCCGCTGCGAGGTCCCCAACGCCGGCGTAGCGTACAGCCCCTTCGACGCTTCCGCCGCGTACTCGATCCAGTCGTCCGT
>DATAFP010000186.1:0-3428 GCA_036257415.1 Gemmatimonadales bacterium | reverse complement strand
TCGTCCGTGTGGCCGGCGGCCCGGAGCCGCCGATGCGATTGGATGGTGCGCGCCGCCATCTTGAGCGTGCCCAACGCCAGCGTTGCGCACCGTTCGCGGAACCCCACCACGTCGCGTCCGAGCTGCTCGACCATCTCGTCGTACGAAAGTTCGCCGACCTCGTCCAGCGTCGGATGGGTGCGGTTGATCCGGTCCGCCAGGATCGACGCTGCCGCCTGGCTGATGGTGCATCCCTCACCCTCGAACCGGACCGCCTCGATCCGGTCGGACCCCGGCGCCGTCTTCACGTACATCGTGACGAGGTCGCCGCAGCCCGGGTTACCGCCGGGCATCACCGCGTCGGCTCCCTCGAGCCGGCCCTTGTGCCGCGGGTGCTGGTAGTGGTGCACCAGGCGCTCGATCAGCGCTTGGCGGTCGGGCGTCGCGGACATTCGGGGTCAGGGCTTTTCGATCGGCAGCCGGACGGCGTTGCCCCACTCGGTCCACGAGCCGTCGTAGTTCCGCACCTTTTGGAAGCCCAGCAGGTACGTGAGCGCGAACCAGGTGTGCGAGGACCGCTCGCCGATGCGGCAGTACACCACCGTATCGCCGTCCCTCGTGAACCCGTTCTCCTGCTCGTAGATCGTCCGTAGCTCGCTCGCGGGCCGGAACGTGTGGGTCTCCGAATTCACCGCGCGAGCCCAGGGAATGCTCTTCGCGCCCGGAATGTGGCCGCCGCGAAGTGCCCCCTCGCTGGGATATTCGGGCATGTGCAGCCGCTCGCCGCGGAACTCCTCGGGGCTTCGCACGTCCACCAGCGGGCGCCGGTTCCGAACGTGTTCCACGACGTCGTCGCGGAATGCGCGGATCGGAGGGTCGTTGCGTTCGCCGACGGTGATGTTGCCTTCGGCATAGGACGGCACGGCGGTTTCGAGCGGGCGACCCTCCTGCGCCCAGCGCATCCGCCCGCCGTCCATGATCCGCAACTTCTCGATCCCGAACAGCCGCAGCACCCAGAACGAGTAGCAGGCCCACCAGTTGTTCTTGTCCCCGTAAAACACGATCGTCGTGTCCTGGCTGATGCCCTTGGACCGGAGCACCGCCTGGAGCCGCTCGCGGGAGACGTAGTCGCGAATCAGCGGATCGTTCAAATCGGCTACCCAGTCGATCTTCACCGCACCGGGGACGTGGCCGGTCTCGTATAGCAGGACGTCTTCGTCGGATTCGACCAGACGGACCTTGGGATCGTGGAGATGGTCCGCCACCCAATCGGTGGAGACCAGTACCTCGGGCCGTGCGTAACCGCGATCCTCGATCGGCATCACGCCCGGCACCGTGCTGCTTTCCTGCGGCATATCGCATCACTCGAGCGTTGGGGGAGTCCGAAATTGCGACCCTTTTAGTCGGGATGTCAAGCGCGTCGCAATGCTGGGATTCCCCCTCCTCCTGCCTCGCTCAGACCGACCTCCGGCCCGTCACCAGCTGATACACGAAGACCACGATCGCGATAATCAGCAGCAGGTGAATGAGTCCGCCGGCCACCTTGAACACGGCAAACCCGAGCACCCAGGCCACGAGCAATAGAATCGCCAGCCACAGCATCGTCGTCTCTCCGTTCTTGAGGCTGATAGATTGGCACCTGCGTGTGCCGCAGGCCCAATCTCCACCCGCGCCACCGCCCGGTCTGTGAGCCGCCTTACCGGGTCCGGCGCCGCCCAGCCCGGAGCTCGCATGTCCCTGGCCGTCCGGTTCCCCTTCGCCGTCGCGCTCGCCCTGGTCCTGACTCCCGCACCTCCCGCCCCTCGAGAGGATCCGTGGGAGACCCGTTTCCGCGCCGTTCCGAGCGCCGACAGTGTGCGGAGCTACATGCGCCACCTGTCGGCGCGGCCCCACCATCTCGGCTCGCCGTACGACCTGGCGAACGCTCGCTGGATGCGCGACCGGTTCGCGGCGTGGGGATGGGAGGCGCGGATCGACACCTTCGACGTCCTCTTCCCCACGCCGCGTGAGCGCGTGGTGGAGCTGGTCGCCCCACGCCGGTTCAGAGCCTCGCTCGAGGAGCCGGTGATCCCCGGCGATCCGACCACGGCGCAGCGCAGCGAGCAGCTTCCAGGCTACCACGCGTACTCCGCCGACGGCGACGTGACCGCGCCGCTGGTGTACGTCAACTACGGCATTCCGGCTGATTACGAGGAGCTGGACCGGCTGGGCGTGTCGGTAAAGGGCGCCATCGTCATCGCCCGGTACGGCGGTTCGTGGCGGGGCATCAAGCCGAAGGTGGCGGCCGAGCGCGGCGCTGTCGGCACCATCATCTATTCCGATCCGCGGGACGACGGCTATTTCGTGGGGGACGTCTATCCCGCGGGGCCGATGCGCCCACGAGGCGGTGTGCAGCGGGGCAGCGTGGCCGACATGCCCTACCATCCGGGCGACCCGCTCACCCCCGGCGCCGGCGCGACCAAGGATGCGCAACGCCTCGATCGACGGGACGCGAAGACGATCACCAAGATCCCGGTGCTACCCATCTCCTACGCTGATGCGGAGCCGCTGCTCCGTGCACTCGGCGGTCCGGTGGCGCCGGCCGAATGGCGGGGGGCGCTCGCGATCACCTACCATGTGGGTCCGGGGCCGGCCCGGGTCCACCTGCGGGTGCGTTCAGACTGGCAGCTCAAGACGGTGCACGACGTCGTGGCCACGATCCGGGGCAGGGAAGCGCCCGATGAGTGGGTGCTCCGCGGCAACCACCATGACGCCTGGGTCAACGGCACCGTCGATCCGATCTCGGGCATGGCCGCAGTGCTGGAGGAAGCGCGGGCGATGGGCGAGCTGCTGAAGCAGGGATGGCGGCCGCGCCGAACCATCATCTACGCCGGCTGGGACGGCGAGGAGCAGGGGCTGCTTGGCTCCACCGAATGGGCCGAGGCGAACGCGGCCGAGCTGCGTGCCAAGGCGGTCGCGTATCTCAATACCGACTCGAACAACCGCGGGTTTCTCAACGCCGGGGGGTCGCACTCGCTCGAGGGGCTGGTCAACGACGTCGCCCGCGAGATCAGCGACCCCGAGACCGGCCTGACCGTGTGGAAGCGCTGGCACCTCAACGAGATCGCGCGGGCCAACTCGGGGGACCGGAAAGAGTTGCGGGAGCGCCCCGACCTGCGCCTCGATCCGCTCGGCTCCGGCTCGGATTACACCCCCTTCCTGCAGCACCTGGGGATTGCGGCGCTCAACCTGAGCTTCGGGGGTGAGGGATTCGGCTCGTCGGGCGTCTACCATTCCATCTACGACGATTACAGCTGGTTCTCCCGCTTCGGCGACACGACCTTCACCTATGGCCGGGCGTTGGCTCAGCTGGTCGGGAGCACGGTGATCCGGCTGGCCGATGCGGGAGTGATTCCATACGAGTTCCGCCCGCTCCATGACGCTGCTGCCAAGTATGCGGGCGAAGTGAA
>DATAFP010000177.1:0-12865 GCA_036257415.1 Gemmatimonadales bacterium | reverse complement strand
GTGGTATTCGTCGCACGCTCACCGTAGATCAGGATTCGATTGGAGAGGACCGTCGACCAGGCCGCGCCGCTCACCGGCGTAACCCCTGAGAACTTATCATGTGCGAACACCGGCCCTGCGGTGTCGTAGCTCTCCGGTTCGCCTACCAGGTTGCCGCGGACGGCAAACGCTCCCAGCCCTGCAACCGTCAACTCCTGCGTAAAGTCGATGGGTAGCGTCACCGCCGGGCTTCCTATCTGTGCCTCGGTGAACATGCATGCGAGCACGCGGTTCGCCAGCTCCGAGCCAACCGTCGGGTTATTCGACTCACTCTCGTTCACCGCGGCCTCGATATTGGCCAGGATGTTGAACCCATATTTTTGAACGCCCGATTCCGAGCTGAGTTGGTGGGCGTCGACCATCTGCTGCCTGAGGGTCTGTACCTCACCCTGGCGAGTCTGGTTGGTGAAGAACTGGGAGATCAGCGAGTTGAAGTTGAAGTCGCAACTCGCGGACGCAGTGTGGCTGAATTGGGGTTCAGACGGTGCAGACGGGCCCGGGGGCTCCTGGTCGGTACAGCCCGCCACAGAGAGGCATACGGCCAGACCGGCGGCGGCGAAACAGCGGTAACGCATACAGGGTCCTGAGAAGGGGTGAGAGAACATACCGTCCAACCCTCGCTCCTGCAATCGAACGCTCGGATCTCCTGCCGATGGCGAGCGTCAGTGGCTCCCCATCAACGACTTCCATCGGGGGTCGCTCTGGAGCTCCCGCACCCAACTGGTGGTTTCGCTGTGAGTTGCACGCTCTTGGGGGTTGGCCGAGAGGTACAGCGCTAGCAGCTGGAACGCCTCATCCCGGTCGCCAACCAGGGTCCGTACCCAAGCCTCCCAATTGGCCAGCTCGCGCGTTGGGTCGAGTGAAGCGTCTGCGCGGGCGCGTAGCGCAACACCGCGCGCGCTATCCTTAAGCCCGGCACGGGCCAACGCCAGCGCGACCATCATCTGCGCCTCGCGCTTTCGGTACTCCCGCAGGGCTGGAGGACTGAGCTTGACGTACTCGTCGGCCATCTTCCATGCGTGCGCTACGTCTGGCTTTACCCCGGGGATGCTGAAGACCAGGACCTGGCACTCGGCGAAGCGGGGATCGTCGGGAAAGCGACTGCGCCCCTCGTCGCACCACCGCTTCGCCTCCACCGCGTCCTCGAGGTCGCTAGAGATGGACGTGAGCCGCCAGAGGGTCACGTCCGCGTTGGTGAGGTAGGGATCGGACTCATACGCACGGAGTGACGCGAGTTTCGCCTCCGCCAGCTCATGCCTCCCGGCGAGGAGGTGACTGAGCGAGGTCAGTGCCGATGCTTGGGTCGGGTTCGCCTCGACCGCGGCACGAAGATCCTTTTCCGCGTCCGCAGCCAACTTGGCGCTAGCCTGGGCGCCAGGCTCTAGGTTGAGCAGAAACCGCCAATACCGGAGTGTACCGCGCGCCTCGAGTGCGTCCGGGTCATCCGGCTTGATGGCGAGAGCCCGCTCGGCATGCGCCAAGCCCTTGTCAATCCACTCGGAGTAGTAAGCCCGATCGAAGGAACCAGCGAGGCGTGACTGGCGGTACGCCACCCAGCTGCGTTGGGCGGGCGGCGTTGCCCACTTCGGATCTGCGGCTTCCGCCTGGGCCAGGAGCGTGTCGGCCCGCCCGAACTGCCGCTTTGCCGCCCCGGTGTCCCCAGCGGCGATCAGGGGCTCGGCCGCCTTGACTTCCTGCTGTGCCTTCTGCAAAAGCTCCCACGCGGCGCGGTTTCGCGTGCCCAGACGCGATGCCTCGAGCCTCACCTCCTGTCCGAGCTGCTGTCGCAAGAACAGCGCGACCTCCTTCGTCAACTCCTCCTGCAGTGACAAGATCTCAGCCCGTGGTTCCTCGATATTCTTGCTCCCGATCTCGGTCCCCGTCGCGGCATTGACGAGGGCGATATTAACCCGTAGGCGATCACCGAGCCCTCCGAGCGTACCCGTAACAAGCGTGCCCACCTTGAGTGCGCGTGCAATGCTGTCGGGCGGCACGGCTGTCTCTCGGTACAGACCGACACCGTTTCGGGAGATTACCTGTAGGCCTGCAACCCGGCTGAGCTCATTGATCAGACCCTCGGTCAGGCCGTCGGCGAGGTACCGGAGCGAATCGGAGCCGCCCCGGCTCTGGAAGTAGAGGACGGCGATGCGTCGCGGATCCGGCCCCGTCGCGCCTACCGGGGCTGGCTCAGAGCCGCGCCGCACCCACAGGAACGTTCCCGCGGCCGCTGCGATCGCCGCGATAGCGACTCCGGCCAGCATTGCCAGACGCTTACGACGCACGCGTTTTTCCGCGACCGGAGAGACTGGCAGGTCGCGGGTGGGCAGCGGGCGGGCGCCGGTCCGGGTGGAGATTCGCTCGATCTCCGCTGAGCGGAGCTCGTTCGCGAACTCGCCCATCGTCGGATACCGATCGGCGGCCACCTTTTCCAGCGCCCGCAGAACGACCAGCTCGACGCCAGCGGGTATCGAATGTCGGACGATCTGGAGGCTCGGCACCTTTTCCAGCGAGTGGCGCGCGAGGACCGCCATCGGTGTGGGTCCGGTGAACGGCGGTTGGCCGGCCAGGAGCTCGTAAAGGACGCACGCGAGAGAGTACTGGTCGGCGCGGCCGTCCATCCCCTCCCCCATGGCCTGCTCGGGGCTCATGTAGTAGGGCGTGCCGATCGCCATACCGGTCTGGGTAAGGCGCTCGCCACCCGCTGCGCTTACCGCCTTGGCGATGCCGAAGTCGGCGACCAGCGCGTGCCCGCCGGAGAGCATGACGTTCTCCGGCTTGATGTCGCGGTGCACGATGCCCTGAGTGTGGGCGTAATGGAGGGCGTCGGCCACCTCGCCCGCCAGCCGGATCGCTTCCCCGATTTCGAACTGCTTCTCGCGGTTCAGCTTGTCGCGAAGGGACTCGCCTTCCACGAACGGCATGACGTAGTACAGCAGGCCGTCGGCGCTGCCGGAATCGAACAGCGGAAGGATGTGGGGGTGCTGAAGCTTGGCGGCGACCCGGATCTCGCGCAGGAAACGATCGCCACCCAGCGAGGCGGCGAGCTCGGGGAGCAACACCTTGATGGCGACCTGACGGCCGTGGCGCACGTCTTCCGCGAGATAGACGACCGCCATCCCGCCCCGCCCGAGCTCTCGGATGACCGCATACTGCTCGGCCAGCGTCAGCCGAAGCCGCTCGAGCGTATCGCCTACAAGTGCATCACTCAACAGTGGGTCCCGCGGGGGTGTCAACTCTTACAATAACACCGCATTCCGCATCTCGCCCGCCGACTGCCAGCGGTCCTCGGGCGCCTTGGCGAGGGCCCGTCCGAGCGCGTCGGCGAGGCCGGGCGGAGTGGCGGGAACGAGCGCCGCCAGCCCCGGCGGGGGGTCGCTCAGGTGTTGCCGCAGCACCATGAACTCGTTCGGATGCACAAATGGCGGCCGGCCCGCCAGGCACTCGAAGAGCACGCACGCGAGCGAATACAGGTCGGTGGGTGGCCCCAGATTGCGAAGCCCCTGCACCTGTTCGGGGCTCATGTACGCCGAGGTGCCGAGGGTGATTCCAGAACGAGTGAGATGCTCCGCCCCGATGGTCTCCACCGCGCGGGCGATCCCGAAGTCGAGCAGCACTGCGCCGACGGGGGAGAGCACGATGTTCTCGGGCTTCACGTCCCGGTGCACAATCCCCTGCTCGTGGGCGTGCTGCAACGCCGACAGCAGGTCGGTCGCGACTCGGCGGGTCTCCTGCACCCCGAGCGGCCCCGTGGTGAGCCGTTCGCGGAGCGACGGCCCCTCCACGTACGCCATGGTGTAGAACACCGCCCAACCTGCTTCGCCGGACTCCAGCAACGGCGCAATGTTCGGGTGAGCGAGCTTTCCCGCCAGTCGGATCTCCCGCAGGAACCGGTCGGCAGCGCTGCTGGCGAGCAGCTCGGGGTGCAAGACTTTGAGCGCCACCTGCCGGCCGCCGGGCTCGCGGGCCAGGAAGACGCGGGCTGCGCCGCCTCGTCCCAGCTCGCGCTCGATCTTGAAGCGGTCGCCCATTACGCCCTGGACCAGCGCGACGAAGTCTCGCCGCATCAGAGCAGAAGATCGGAGCGGAGTCGCTTCCGGATACCCCACCACAGGGCGCCGGCCACATTGCTGCGACGGATCCGGATGCTGGCTTCGCCGGTGCTCCCGGCGCGCCAGACGCCGCCGGCTCGAGTGCGGACGCGCGCCTCCAACCGATCGCCGCCCCCGCTGACCGAAGCCACGCTGGCCACAGCGGCTCGAAGTGGATGCCCGGGATCGGCGTAGGCTATCAGGCTCACCGCTTGGCCCGGCCGGACCAGGTTCGCGCCGCCCCCAGCCAACCGAACCCGCACCTCAAGGGAGTCGCCATCGCCGATGATGAGGACCGTGTCGCCAGGGGCGGCGAGACGGCCGAGGTTGAGCTCCGGCCGGGGCGTCAGGACCTGACCTCCGGTGGGAGCCCTGAGTGTAAGCGCGGCGCGGCGAGCGTCGAGGGCACGGACTAGTGCATCGGCGCTGGCACGTTCAGCGTCCAACCGTTCCACCTCGTCGGGCCAGTTGTTGCCCCGGGCGAGGAGCTCGTCAGCCGCGAGGGAGTCGGCCTCGCGGGCAGCCATCGAGCGCAGCCGCTCGAGCTCCGGGCTCTCCAGCCGCGCGAGAGGGGTCCCGGCCGAGGCACTGGTGCCCTCGCGTACCGCGATCTGGCCGATGACCGCCACCTCGGGAGCCACCAGCGCGAGCGCCCTGGCCGGCGCGGCGGTGAAATCGCCGGTCACGGTCACCCACCGCGGGATCAACAAGGCGGCGAGCACAATCAGTAGGACGGCTGCTGCCGCCCGCCGGCCGACCAACGCGGCTGCCCCGCTCGCCCGCCAGGCCGCGCGGCGGGCACGGAACGCGAGCGCAAGCGAGCTCATCCCGGCGCGCAACGGTTTGAGCAGGGACACCAGGAGCCAGGCGACGACGACTACGCCGCCAATTACCCCGAAGGTCTCCCGCGCCCAGCCCCCCGCGATCAGTACGAAAGCGAGAAGGCTTACGACGATGTACGTCGTCGCCAGCGCGCCGTACCAGAGAAATATTCGGCGCTCATGGTCGGTGGCCGGCGGTTCCTCCAATTCGACGCCCAGAAGCCGCTGCTTGATCCACCACCCCAGATGGGCGAACGCCCGTTGCCGGAGGTTGGGAATTTCGAGCCAGTCGCTCAAGGCGAAATAGCCATCGAGCGGGATCAATGGGTTCATGTTGCTGAGGATAGCGGTCACGCCGCCGATCAGGATGGTGGCGAAAGCGATCTCGGAGACCAGCGTCCCCGGCGCGACGAGGGACCAGACGATCGCCGCGAGGCTGGCGATCACGAATTGAATCCAGGATCCGGCCGCGGTGACCCAGAGCCGGGCCCGCAGCTCAGGGAAGGTCCACGCGTCGTTCACGTTGCAGTAGAAGCAGGGTTGGAAGTAGAGCAGCATGAAGCCCATCTCGTTTACCTGGCCACCAAATATCTTGCAGGTATACGCGTGGCCCAGCTCGTGGATGCAGACAACCACGATGCTCACGCACCATAGCAGCGCGATCGTACCCAGGGTGAGCGAGCTCGGGAAGTACGTTCGTTCCAGCGCGGCGTAGAACTCGGGCCAGCGCGCCGCGATCACCAGGAAGTAGATCCCAAACAGCGCCACCGATGCCCGCAGAAACGTGCGGCTGAAGCACCAGCGCACCCACGGCAGGGTGCGGTCGAGAAACCGGTCGGAATCTCCGACCGACCATCGCATGCGGGTGATGTCGCCGCGGAAGAAGCGCCGCCGGCGCCGTCTTTGGCGTTCAGCGCGGAGTCGCTCGACCTCGAGCGTGGTGCGCTCGCCGAGGCTCCGCTCCATCAATCCCATCTGGGAGAGCTTGCGCGCGAAGCCCTCGACCGCGGCGGCCGACAGCCGGATACCGTCGTCCACCAGGGCGGCCGCGATCTCGGCGGTGGTGCGGCGGCCGTCGAACGACTGGAGCACCAGCGCTTCGACCGGCCGGAAGCGGAAGTACTTGCGGGTGGTGGGATCCTTCAGGATGTAGCCCAGCTCGCCCCGATACACCTGCTCGACCAAACGGAGCTCAGGACGGCAGCGCGGGCGGGGATTCACCGCTCAGACCGCACCAATCGCTCGCCGGCGGCGAGGCCGCTCACCACCTCGACCCGACCGTCACCCAAGTCAGCCCCGAGCGTGACGGCACGAAGCGCGCTCCGGCCGTTCTCCCACACCAGCACATAGCCTTCTTCGGCGATCGCCGCGCGCGGTGCGGCCACCACCCGCCGCCGCTCGCTCCCAAGCCGGACCATCACCGATGCGCCTGGCAACAGCCGCGAGCCACCAACCAGCTCGACCACCACCTCACGGGTTCCACTCGCCGCGTCGATCGCGGGGGAGGCGCGGATCACCCTGGCTTCTGCCGCCGCTGCGCCGGAGCCGATCACGCGAGCGTTGGAGCCCACTCGGATCGCCCCGGCCGCGGCTTCGGGGACCCGTACCTGCGCGAGCAGCGGGCCCGCGGCCGTGACCCGGAACAACGTGTCACCGGGTGCCACGAGGCGGCCGGGGCGGGCGCTCCGCGACGTGACCACGCCGGCGAACGGCGCGGTGATGCGGGTGAGCTCCTCTTCCCGCCGCGCCTTCCGCACTGCGAGCGCGGCCTCACGGGAGCGGAACTCCGCCGCTTCTGAATCGGCCACTGTGGCGGCGCCCGACGCCGCGAGCGACCGCACCCTCGTCGCGTTCTGCTCCGCGTTGGCGTTCGCGACTTCCGCCTGCGCCAACGCGATCTCCTGGTCGACGCTCTCGAGCCGCGCCAGCAGCTGGCCGGGCGCGACCCGCGCGCCGAGGTCGGCGGCGACTTGCTGCACCGTGCCGCTGGTGCGGGCGGCCACCACGGCGTCGTGCTCGACGTAGAGCTGCGCCGGCACGCTGAGGGGCACGGCCACCGTGGCGGTGTCTGCCGTGAGCAGGTCCACCGCGGCGGTGGGCGCCGCGGCGGTGGCCTGGGCGGGGCGATCTCCGCAGCCGGCGACTGCCGGCGGCGCACAACCGAGCAGGACCCAGAGGATTCGGCGATTCATGACCAGAGCCTCCACCAGAGAAGCCGAGCCTGGCGGATCGGCTCGCGTAGCGCCCGGCCCGCAGTCGAGCCGGGTGCTGTCAGCACCCGCGCGTGAGCGGCCATGCCCGGCCGCAAGAGTCCATCGGGATTGGGAACCATCGCGCGCACCGGAAAGCGCACCCCGTCCGACGTATCGAGCGGCAAGCGCCCGATCGAGCTCACCCGCCCCGAGAACGTGCGCTGGGGGAGTGCGTCCACCCGAAGCCGCACCTCCTGGCCTTCGCTCACCCGCGCGACGTCGCGTTGATCCACGCCGAATTCGAGCTCGAGCGTGTCGGTGCGACCTACCGTGACCACGAGATCGCCGGCATCCAGCCTGCCGCCAACCCGTTCTTCGGGGCGGGCGGTCAGCACGATGCCAGCCGAGGGCGAGCGGATGATGGTCGCGGCGAGCCGCTCGTCGAGCACGTTCGCCAGCGTCCGGTAGCTGGTGAACCGGATCCGCTGGCGGCGTTCCTCGCCCGCGTCGTTCCGCGCCGCCGCCTGCGCGGCAGACCGCTCGCTCTCGGCGGCGGCAGCCGCCGCGGCGTCGCGCTGAGCTCGGAGCTCGGCGTCGCGGAGCACCGCTACAGGCGCGCCGCGCCCGACGGCCGTGCCTTCGGTGACCAGCACCCGGTCGACGATCCCGGGCACCATGGCCCGCACCTCGGTGTGCTGGGTGGATCGGAACACCGGCGCGTTTCCGGTTACCCGGAGCGGCCACCGGATCAGGGTCAACGCCGCCAGGATGAGGACGGCGACGGCGGCGGCCGCTGCCCTGCGGCGCTCGGGGATCGCCAGCAGCTTGCGCCTCCGCTCCGCGATGGCCGTGAACGCATCCACCATCGGCACCTGGGCGTACAGCTGGGCGTTTCGGAGCGCCACCGTGGTCTGGTTGGCGAGAATGGTGGCCAGCTCGCGCTGAGTGTCGTTCGCGAAGCGGGCCGTCGCCGCCTCGAAGAGCAGGATGCCGACGATGCCCTCCTCGTCCTTGAGCGGGAGATACAAGCCGCTGGTGACCTCGTCGGACTCCAGGTCGGCGCCGAAGATCGTGAGGAACGTGCGCTCGGCGTCGCTGGTGGGTGCCGTGCGATCGGACAGATAGAACGGCTCGCCCCGACCGGCCGCCCAGGCCGCACGGACCGCGAGGTCCTGGAGCCGAGGGTCCTTCGGGTCCACCTGCTCCTGGCCGGCAACGGCTCGCACCTCGCAGCGGCCATCCTGGTACAGCGCCACCGCGCCGCGATCGAACGGCAGCGCCCGGGCAGCGAGGTTCACCACCGACCGAAGCACCCGATCGAGGTCCAGGGTGGCGGTGATCTCCCGGCTGATCTCGAGCAGCAGGGCGAGATCGCGGGCTCGGCGTTCGGCCGTGTGAAGCTGCGCGTTGCGAAGCGCGATCGCGGCGCTGGCGGCCAGCCCCTCGAACAGCTCCCGGTCACCCGCGTCGAAAACGCCGGTGCCGGTGAGCTTGTTGGTGACCTGAAGCGCGCCCACTGTCTGGCCCTGCGCCACCATGGCCGTCGCCATCACGGTGCCCACATGCCCGTGTTCGGTGGTATCAACTTTGGGATCGTAGCGCGGATCCTGAATGGCCTGCGTCACGACCGTCGTCCGCTGTCGCTGGGCAACATCCCCGATGAAGCCGGTTCCAACGGGCATCTGGGCCCCGATCATCCGCTGGCTGGCGCCGCCCACTGCCAGCCGGCAGGTGAGCACATCGCCGTCGGCCACCCACAGCGAGCCACCCTCGGCGCCAAGCGTAGTCAGCGCAGTCTGGAAGACCTCGGGGACGAGGGCATCGAAGTCCAGCGACGAGTTGAACTGATTCGAGATCTGCTGAATGAGTCGCAGGCGCTCGATCTCGCCGCGGAGCGGGTCCGCGGAGTCCTCTGCCGGCGTAGCGCCGGGTGTGGCGGTCGAAATGGTGTCCAAGACGAGCCGGAGACCTGGTGGTAAGGGGATGTGACCGCAAGGTACGGCCCGGTAGAGGGTTGCGCCAGTCTGGAACGAAAAGGGCGGGCGCCGGTTGGCGCCCGCCCTTTTCGTTACCACAACCTCACCGGTCCGACTCCGCTAGAACTTGTACGGCGCGATGCGCTCTTCGAGCTCCTGCACTGTCATCTCGAGTGAACCGGCGTCCTTGCCGGTGGCCTTCCGGATCGTCTCCTTCTGCTCTGGCGTAAGCGTGATCCGGACCTGCTCCTTGCGTTCCGACATGTGACCTCCGTGAGTGGTTGCCGGCTATCGAGCGAGACTTCTTGGCATCAAACGGGCCTGACCCCGCCACTCTTTTGGCCGACGCCGCCTGGGGCGATCCGCTCTTCGAGCTCCTGCACGCTGAGCTCCAGAGACTCGGCATCTTTGCCGGTCGCGTTCTTGACCATGGCGCGCTGTTCAGGGGTAAGCTTGATCCGGACCGGCGAGCTCTCGTTCGACATCGTGTCCTCCTGGGGTGGGGCTGGGAACCGCTTGCTGAGACACCGGAGAATCTGTCGGCCTTCCGTGAATTCATCGTGAATCGCCCCTTGCCTCAACGTGAAACGCCGGTACGTTGGGGATTCATTTCCCAGGACCACTCGTGTCCGCCATCGCGCTCACCCTGTTTGGCCGCCCGTCCCTCACCGCCCCCGGCTCCGTCGCGGCGGATCCCGGACTCGGCGCGAAATGCCTGGCGCTGGTTGCGTTCCTCGTGATGGAGCCAGGCCCGCACTCCCGGGAGCGTCTTGCCACTCTGTTATGGGGTGAGCACTCGGACGAAGCCGCCCGCGCCTCGTTGCGACAAGCCTTGGTGCAGTTGCGTGCCGCGCTCGGCGATGCGCTCTCGGTCAGCCGGACCACCGTCAGCCTGGCTGAACCGGTTCGCTGTGACGCTCTCGCGTTTCTCGCGGCGGCTGACCAGGATCCCGCCGCGGCCGTCGAGTACGACGTTCCCCGATTTCTTCACGACCTCGCCGTCCGCCATGCGCCGGCGTTTGATGAATGGGCGGCCGATGTCCGCCACCGCCTCCTCGCGCGATGGACCGCGGCGCGCGGTGCACTGGCGCGGGCGGCCATGGCGCGGTGGGACTGGCGGGAGGCGGTGCACCATTCCCGGGCATGGCTCGACGCCGAGCCTACTTTCGAGGAGGCCGCGCGGCTCCTGATCGAGGCTCTCTACCTCTCCGGCGATCGCGCTGAAGCCCTCGCTCGGTATGCCGGGTATCGGGCGCGGCTTTTGGCTGAGACCGGGGCCGAGCCTGGACGAGCGATCCTCCAGCTCGTCCGCCGGATCGAGGCCGATGCTCCCGGCCGTACCCCCCGTCCGGTTACGGCCGAGCGATTGGGAAAGCTCCCCCCGCTCCAGGGTGCATTGCTCGGCCGAAGTGCGGAGATGGACGCGCTCAGCCAGGCGTGGAGCGCCGTGCGCCGCGGGAGCGGACGGGTGGCCCTGGTCGAGGGCGAAGCCGGGGTCGGGAAGACCCGCCTGATGGACGAGCTGCTCCGCCGAGTGGTAGCGGACGGTGGCTTGGTGCTTCGCGGACGCACCTATGACGCACAGGCCGCGCTGCCCTACGCCCTGGTGGTAGAAGTGCTCGGCCAGGCCCTCGATGCTCCGGGCCTCGCCGGCACCGACCCCGAGTGGCTGGCAGAGCTGAGCCGGCTGGTACCGGAGCTCCGCCGCCGGTTTCCCGGTCTTCCCCAACCGGCTGTCTCCGCCACCTCCGCCGACGCGTGGCGTCTCTCGGAGGCGGTGTCGCAGGTCCTGCTCGCCGTATCCTCGGAACAGCCCGTCGTTGTCGCGATGGACGACCTGCACTGGGCCGACGCCGAGAGCTGCAACCTGATCCACGCGGTGGTGCGGCGGCTGGAGCAAGCGCCCGTCCTTTGGTGCGCGACGCTCACACTCGGTGAGCTCACCCGTGACGCCCCGGCGGCTCGGCTGTCCCGTGCCCTGCGCGCCCGCCCCCGCGCCGCCGCGGTCACGCTCGCGCCGCTGGCCGAGGATGACGTCTGGCAGATGGTCCGGGAGATGGGCCACATCCGGCTGCCAACCGGTGGACGCCGGTTCGCGGCCCGGGTCCACGAGGTCACCGGCGGCAACCCGTTCTACGTAATCGAGCTCTTACGCACGCTCTTCGCGCAGGGCTGGATCGCGGCCGATGTGAACTCGGGCGAGTGGCTCGCGGCAGCGCCGAGCGAGCCGTCGGCGCCGATCGTGATGGCTCCCACGGTCCATGACGCGATCGCCGAGCGAATCGAGTCGCTCCCGCCGGACCTGCACGACCTGCTGATCACCATCGCGCTCGCGGGCGGAGGCTGCGGCCCGGATGTCCTCTCACACGTGCACGGCATCTCCCGGCTCCGCGCGGCGACTATGGCCGACGGACTGGTCGAACGGTACTTGGCCGCTGAAGAGGACGGCGCCTATCGCCCGGCCCATCCGGTCATCGCCCGCGTGGTGCGCCACGGCCTCACCACGTCGCGCCGGCGCGAAGTGCATCGCACCATCGCGCTCGCCCTCGAGCTGGTCGCGACCGCGCGGCCGGGCGCCACCCCGCTCGGTGACATCGCACGGCACGCGGAGCTGGGCGGCGAGGCGGCGCTCGCCTACCGCCACGCGCTCGCCGCGGCCGACGCCGCCAGCCAGCGCTACGCCCACGAGGAAGCACTCTCCTGGCTGGACCTCGCGGCTGCGTGCGCCGCTCCCGGCACCGAGTCCGATGCGGTGAATCAACGCACCGCGGACGTCCTGGGTCGCGCCGGCTGGGGCGAGATCCCCGCCCCGATTCGACGTCCTACGCCGGCGCCCGGCGAACTGGAGCGGGCGGATCTCGATCTGCGGGTAACGAGCGGGTAGGGCGGAGACGTCACTTGTCACTTGTCTCTCGTCTCTTGTCGCTTGTCTCTCGTCTCTCGGCTCTGCCGTATCCCGGCCCCTGCACCACGCGCCCGGGCTTCGCCCCGGTGTGCTCGCCGTCCTTGAGGACCTGAACGCCGTTGACGAATACATGCACTACGCCGGTGGCGTATCGGTGCGGCTGTTCGAACGTGGCATGATCGGCGATCGTCGCAGGATCGAAGGCCACCACGTCGGCGAAGTTGCCGGGGGCGAGCCGGCCTCGGTGGGCAATCTTGAGATTGGAGGCCGGCAGCGACGTCAAGCGGCGGATCGCTTCCTCGAGCGGAATCAACTTTTCGTCCCGCACGTAGCGCCCGAGCAGCCGCGCGAAATTGCCGTACGCGCGCGGGTGTGGGTTCGACTTCAGGAACACGCCCTCGGGCGCGGCCGCTTCCGCGTCTGATCCGAAGCTCACCCATGGAAGCGGGATCTGCTTTCGGATGTTGTCCTCCGACATGAGAAAGTAGACCGTGCCCACGCGACTGCCGTCGAGCACCACGAGATCCATCGCCGTCTCGTCCGGCGGTGTACCGCGGAGCCGCGCCACCTCGTCCAGCGTCTTCCCGGTGTACTGCTTGAGCGAGTCGGCCTTGAACGCGACCAGAAGGATTCGCGTGGGCCCGGCGAAGAGAAAGAAGTTCTCCCAGTCATCGGTCGGCGTGTTCATCTCCCGCTTCACCCGCGCGCGGATCTTCGGATCCCGCAGTCGCTCGGCCCACTTCAGGTAGCCGCCTTCCTGAACCCAGGGGGGCATGGCGGCGTCGAGCCCGGTCGCGCCGGCGGGGTAGGTATACATGTCGGCGGTGATCGCGAGCCCGGAGGC
>DATAFP010000059.1:0-12912 GCA_036257415.1 Gemmatimonadales bacterium | reverse complement strand
CTGCCGGCCGGTACGCTCGCCCGGTATGAGGGTTTGGTGCAGCAAAGGGCCGGCTTCGTACCGGTGTTGCTACTCCAGCTCGCGATTCCTTCGGATGTGGCCGGGTATCTCTTCGGGCTGGTTCGCTGCCGATTTCGCGTTTTTCTCCCAGCGCTGGCCGCGGCCGAGATTCCATACGCGATCGGCGCGGTGTACCTCGGTGCCAGCTTCCTTCAGCGGAACCTGCTGCCCCTGGTCGCGCTCGGCGTGCTCGGTGTGGCCCTCAGCGTCGTGGCCGCCCGTGCGCTTCGTGCCGCCAACTCCGGCTCTCCACTTGGTCCTTCGGCGTCGCCGACCGCTGCGAACCGTTCATGAATTCTGGCGCTTCCACCCCGGCCTGAAGAGACCTTCACGTCGCTCTCAGTCCCGGTTCACGGCCGCGAACACGTATTGCAGGGTCGGCGGATCGACCCACAGCAGCGAGGCAACCATGAGCAGCATCGTGAAGGTCGTCGAGGTGATCGCGGAGTCGGCGAAGAGCTTCGACGACGCAACGCAGCAGGCGGTTCGGGAAGTGGCGAAGACCGTGCGCGGCGTGAAGAGTGTCTGGATCGACAACTTCAGCTGCACGGTCGACGGCGATCGCATCACCGAATACCGGGTGAACGCGAAAGTCTCGTTCCTGGTCGAGGGCCACAAGTAGCGGATAGCAACTGTCATCCCTTCACGACACCGACCGGCCGGAGCCGCGCGACCTTGCGGGCGAGCCCCGCCTGGTGCACGACGCTAACGACCCGCTCGACGTCCTTGTACGCGCTGGGCGCTTCCTCGGCGAGCTCCCCGCTCGACGGGCAGCGCACGATGATGCCCTGCCGCTCCAGTTCGTGTCGCACCTCCGCCCCCGTGCGCGACCGCTTGGCCTCTCCCCGGCTCATGGCCCGGCCCGCCCCGTGGCAGGTGCTCCCGAAGCTGAGCGCGAGCGCCGCGTCGCTGCCGGCCAGAACGTACGAAGCGGTCCCCATACTGCCGGGGATGAACACCGGCTGTCCCACCGCGCGGTAGCGCTCCGGCGTCTCGGAGTGCGACGGGCCGAAGGCCCGGGTGGCGCCCTTTCGGTGCACGCAGACCCGCTTCTCGCCGTGCTGCTCGAGCTTGGCGATGTTGTGGGCGACGTCGTACACCAGCCTGAGCTTCCCCGCCTCGCCGAACGCGCGGGCGAAGACCGTGCGGGCGCTGTGGGTGATCGCCTGCCGGTTGGACCAGGCGAAGTTCGCGGCGGCGCACATCGCGGCGAAGTAGTCCTGGCCCTCCGGGGAGGAGAGCGGCGCACAGGCGAGCTGCCGATCGGGGAGCCGGATCCCGTAGCGGCTCATCACCTGGTCCATCAGCCGCACGTAATCGGTGCACACCTGGTGTCCGAGACCGCGCGAGCCGGTGTGGACCAGGACAGTGATCTGTCCCGCGTGGAGCCCATAGGCGCCGGCGGCATCGGCGTCGAAGATCTCGTCGACGACCTGCACCTCGACGAAGTGGTTGCCCGAGCCGATCGTGCCGAGCTGGTTGTGGCCCCGCTGCTTCGCGCGGGCTGAGACCTTCGCCGCGTCGGCCCCCGCGAGCGCGCCCGCCGCCTCGATGGTGGGGATGTCCTCGGGCAAGGCGAGTCCCAGCTCGAGCAGGTAGCCGCATCCCTCCTGCAGGACCCGGTCGAGCTCCGCCGTGCCGAGGTCGAGTCGCGCATGGCGCGCCGGACCGGACGGAATGCTGCGGCTCAGGTCGTGTACCGTCGCCTCGAGGTGTGGACGTGCGGCGGTGAGTTCCAGCTCCGACGCCAGGAGCCGGACTCCGCAGTTGATGTCGTAGCCCACGCCGCCCGGGGAGATCACCCCGTCGGCCGCGCGCATCGCGGCCACACCACCCACCGGAAACCCGTACCCCTCGTGCACGTCGGGCATCGCGTACACGCATCCGGTCACGCCGGGAAGGGTGGCGACGTTGACCGCCTGCTCGACTGACCGATCGTCCGCGATCTGACGCCAGAGCTCGTCGTCGGCATAGATGCGGACCGGCACCCGCATGTCATCGCGTGCGCTGGACGGGATCTCACGTACCAGCGGGTCGATTTGCACGATTGGATAGCCGATATCCGCGCTCATACGTCCAGAATGACCTCGGCTTCAACCCTGCCATCCACATCGTGAACGCGGAGGCCGTGCATGGTGGCAGCCTTCACCAGACCACGGGGCAAGGGGACCTCCACGCCGCTCGCGCGAACCTCGAGCGACTGGGTGGTGACTCGTTCGATCTCGAACTCGGTAGCGACCCACCGCTCGGCTTCGGCCAGGTAAATAAGCTCGTTGAGCCAGTCCACCAGTAACCGGTCGCGGTCGGGCGCGGTGACCTGCAGCCGCTTCGAACCCGCGGGCGCTGTCTGCTCGGCACCACGAAGCTGCAGCTCGGCCAGCGCGTGGCCGGCTTCGGCGAGCAGTCCGGCCAACGATCCCGCCCGCAGGCGGAGCCGGAGCTCGGATATGTGGTCGATGAGCTCGTGCGAGGAAGCCGGTTCCATGCGAGTACGCTGCGCGTACGCAGCTAGGCGTGGCGGGAGCGGTGCAGGAACGTGAGGAGCTCCCGGAGCGGCCGGGTATTCAACACCTGCGCCGGTCCGGCCCACCCGCGCCGGGCCTGATCCACCCCCCAGTGCATGAATCCGAGCTCCGCCACGGCATGGGCATCGGTGGAGATCACCAGCGTCGCGCCGGCGCCGAGGGCCGTGCGAATCGCGACATCGTCGAGATCGAGCCGATCGGGCTGCGCGTTCACCTCCAGGAACACGCCCTGTTCCGCCGCGACATGAGCCACCTGCTCGAGATCCAGCCGCAGCGCTCCCCGCCGCCCGATCAGCCGAGCGGTGGGGTGGGCCAGGATGTCCACCGCCGGGTGTCGAATGGCCCGGAGCACGCGGCGTGTCTGCTCCCGTTCGGAAAGATCGAACGCCGAATGGACCGAGACCAGGATGAGATCAAGCGCCTCGAGCGTCGCGTCGTCGAGGTCGAGCGAGCCGTCGGGCCGGATGTCCACTTCGGCTCCCTTGAGGACCGTGAGCTTCCCCAGGGTAGTATTCAGGCGATCGATCCGCTTCATCTGCCGGCGGAAACCGAGGCGATCGAGCCCACCGGCGATTCGAACCGCCTGGCTGTGATCAGTGATCGCAAGGTACTCATAGCCGAGTTCCTCCGCGGCGCGCGCCATGTCGGGCAGCGCGTCCCTTCCGTCGCTATCGGTGGTGTGAGCCTGGAGGTCACCCCGTTCGATAGGCGCGGACGTGGAAGGTGTTCGCACCCTCGAGCTCAAGCAGATCCGCGACCGCTCGGAAGAGCCGAGCGACCTCGGCATTTTTAATCGGCATGACCTCGGCCCTCGGGTACGGCGGCAGCGCCGTCGAGTCGCTGCCGCCGTTCCGGGACGGTGCTACACACCCACTGCGGCCGGCACCTCGATCATCAGATTATTCTCGACGGTCGTCACCCCGGGGGTCTGCCAGGCCGCACGCTCCGCGTCCCGCTTCTCGGCGAACGACCGCACCTTCCCCCGCAGCTTGGCGGTGTGTTCGACAATTTCGACCATCACATTTTCGGCGTCGAACTCGGCTTGACGCTTGAGCATGTCGCGAATGTGCTGCTTGACGTCGGCCGGGGTCGGCGTCTTGCGAATCGCGATTGCGTTCGTCACCCCCCGAACACCGGTCAATGCCCGCACCACGCGCTCCGCCGCGTCGCGCTGGTACTGCCGTTGCACGTCACCCTGGAGCGTGATCCAGCCGTTGACGATCTTCAGCTTGATTTGCTCTTCCGGCACCTCGGTATCCCACTTGAGCGCGTTGAGCGCTGCGTGCGCGATATCGGGATCCGAACGCTCCTTTGCGCTCGGGATCAGGATTTTCAGATCGTTCGCGATCGCGCGAACGCCCTTGACCCGCTCCGCGGCGCGTCCAGCCGCGTACCACTGCGCGTAGCTGTCGACCGAACCAGCCAGTGTGACAGTTCCTTCCTTGACCGCGACCGCGATGTCCTCGTTCCGAATGCTTGCGTCCCAGTTCAGCTCGGCGGCAACATCGCGCTGTAGCTCGTTATCCAATCTCATAGGTCCCTCCTGCGACTCTGAGTGCGGTACTCCATGTGGCCCGGGCATGATGGCGTGCGTCCATAACCGCCCCGGCGTGTCACACGTTACAGGACCGGTCATGAGACCTCTGTGAAACCGGCGTGAATTTCCGGCGGAAGCGCGTGATCGGCCGGCGTTAGAAGCGGCGTGATCAGGACCGGGACGTCGCTTCGGCGCACGAGCTCGCGGGCAACGCTTCCGAGAACCACCCGTTCCAGGCCTCGCCTCCGGTGCGTGCCGATGGCGATCAAGTCGGCGCCGGCCGTTCGCGCAAGCCCGAGGAGTTCTGCCGCTACTGGTCCTCCGACCGTGACCTGGGCCTCCGTCACCACGCCGTGCTGAGAGAGCCGCTCGGCCAACGGACCCAGATAGTGCCGCGCCTCGCTCTGGCGCGCCTGAATCCCCAGGGGGACTACGTGCGGTACATACCACGGCAGGGCAGCAACGATGGCTGGCGGCTCCTCGACGACATGCGCCAGCACGTACGATGTCGTGCCAGCGAGCCCGCCCAGGGTGAGTGCCGGCTCGATCAGCTCCAGCTCGGCCCGCTCTCCAATCGCCGCGAGGATACGCCGGTACTCCGTCGGCTGGGGTCCTTCGCGGGGCCGCAACAGCAGCATCGGGACCTCCAGCGTACGGAGGAGGCGCTCGGCCACGCTGCCAACGCACAGTCGGCTGAGCCCTCCACGGCCGTGCGTCGTCATGACGACCAGCTCGATCCGATGCTGGCGCGCGTAGGCTGCGATTCGTTCCGCCGGCCCGCCTGCAAGGAGAGCGCTGGCCGCCGAGCAGCCGTTGCGCCCGGCCTTCGCCGCTGCGCGTTGCAGGTAAGCGCGCATCGCCCGCGCCGTGTCGTCTTGCATTTCCTGAGCGACCGCGGCCACGTCCGAAGCGAGGACGAGGGGCGTCGGGGGCTCTACCGTGACGAGATGGAGAGTGGCGCCGCAGCGGCGTGCCAGCGTTTCGGCAACCGGCAGCGCCTCCTCGGCGAGGGGGTAGCCGTCGAGCGGGACTAGAATCGACCGGAAGCCTCGTTGCATGCCCATCGAGCGCTCCTACCGAAAACGAAGAAATCCGGCGAGCCCATCGACCGACGCGGCGACCGCTGGGTCATCCACCACGATGACCTCGACGTTCTGCCGCAACGCGTCCACGACCGCCTCGTCCAGGATGTCGCGGACCGGGTCCGGCTCGCCCTCACCGCGGCAATCGGTCTTCGCCACCACCAGCCGTCCGGTGGTCCGGCAGCGATACCCGGATTGCGACACGTCATCCCGCACGATCAATGCACGCACCTGGCCGTGACCCAGCGCGCGAAGCGTCTCGCGCATGCCGTTCACGGCCCACCCGGAGCCGAAGGCATTGTCCAGTTTGTCCAACAGCGACTTGATAGCCCGGTTGCGGTTCTCGGCGGCGCATTCCAGCGCGGCTGCCTGGATCTCTGCCGGGGTGACTGACCGCGGATTGAGCTTTCGAGTTCCGATCAGCTGGCTGGCCAGCCGAGGCGGCAGAAAACGCCGAAGGGCAGCGGTGTGGTCGACCGGACCGGCAAGCACGAATCCCCGATTCGGGGTCTCGCTCAGCAGCGATTCCAGCGTGTCGACGATTGCCGCGTAGTGCCGATGTCGCTCCTGTGCGATGCGAGTGTGATAGCGCTGCTCGCCCGAACCCGGAGCGTCCTCTCGATCAGGGAGAAACTTCCCGCCGCGGCTCGCCGGCGTTACCGGTGCCGCCAGCTCCACTACCTCCATCGGGCTTGCCCGGAACATGCGGGCGTGGGTGCGGTCGACCGCGACCGCGAACACCCGACCCAGGTCCCGCTCGGCGGCCACGAGCTCCAGCAGCCAGGGAGTGTCGTCGACCACGATGCGGTTCCGGTGAACTCGCGGCACGGGCACGGTCATCAGAAGGCCGAGTGCTTCACAGGCAAACAGGACGAGGCCCCGGCTGTGCGGCAGCTCGGCCGGGTCGAGCGCGGCGATGATCCGGTCGATGTCACGCTGAACGGCGAGCCGCCGTTCCCGCGACAGGGCGGACAGCTCGAGCGCGGCGACCTTGGCCTTGAGATCGGCGAGATAACGTCCATCGATGCGATCCGCGGGCTCGAGCCGGATGTAACAGGAGACAACGTCCTGGCGACCGGCTTCGATCGTGCAGAGCCGTTTCAACGCCGCGGTTGCCGTGGTGCCGTGCGCCGGACGGGGCGGGCGCTCAATTGTTCCTGTCATGGTCATCCCATTGAAGGCCGGTGGGCCGGCGTGTGCTCTCAACCTGCACGCGTGGGGATGATGCCTCGGTGAAAGTTCCGTCAAGAGACCTTCATGATGCGCGCCTCTCGGCGTTGGTCGGCTCTTCATGAAACGACCCTTCTGAGCCGCTTCACGAAAAACTCCCGCATCGCCTCCTAGCTTGGCTGCACCGGCTGTGGCCGCTCGTGCGCCGGTATTCACGAACCGCGACTAGCGACGTCACATGTCTGCGCATTTCCCCAGGTGTCGCTGTGGGCGCAGCGCAATCGCTGTTGCCGCGGCGGTGAGCCTCCCTGGCGGCGTGTTCGGATGGTCCGAGCACGCCAACGAGTGAGAGCGAGCAACCCGCCGCGCTGGTGTTGCTCGGAGTGGCTCTCATGGGGCCTGCCGCCCTCGTGGAGTGATGCCCGGTTCAAACTGATCGATCGCCGAGGTACCGTGGCGGTGTCACTGCCGTGGGAACCGGTTCTGCAACGCTCGGCAACTCTAGCCGCACCCGGAGCCCACCTTGTTCGGATCGTTCGGCGCGGGCGCCGCCGCCGTGCAGCTCGATGATGGCAGCAACCAGCGTCAGGCCGAGCCCGGGCCCGCTTTCACGGCCACGTGCCGGGTCGGTCCGGAAGAAGGGCTCGAACAGGTGTGGCAAGAGCTCGTCCCCAACACCGGGTCCGTTGTCCTCGATGAAAAGCGCGATCGGGCCGTCACGCCCTGCAATCGAGAGCTCGATGGTCGTGCCGGGAGGCGTGTGGCGCTTGGCGTTGTCGAGCAGCTGGTCGACCGCGACTCCGAGCAGGCGGGCATCACCGAAGACGATCGCAGGGGCGGCAGGTGCCGAAAACCGAAACACGTGGGCGCCGATCCGCTGCTGCACCCGGTGCACGGCGTCGGCCGCAACCCCGGCGAGATCGAGCGGCGCGCGCTCCAGCTTGAGCGCGCCCGATTCCAGCCGGCCAAGCAGGACTAACGCGTCGCTGATGAGCGTGAGCCGCTCGATCTCTTCCATGGCGCTGCCCAGCACCCGGCGGTACTCGTCCGGCCGGCGCTCACCCCAGAGCGCGACTTCCACGCCGGCGCGGAGCGCCGTGATCGGGGTGCGCAGATCGTGCCCGAGATCGCGGATCATGCGCCGGTGCCATTCAGTCGCGCGTTCGAGTCGTGTGACCATGCTGTTGAGGACGTCGATCAGCTGCTGACACTCGATCACGTCCGCGTGGGCCGTGATTCGTTGGCCGGAGCGGTCGCCCGCGATGGCCGATCCCTGCGCGGCAATCTCCGCCACCGGCGCCAGTGCAGATCGCGTCAGCCATCCGGAGCCGATCACGGTCGCGGCCGTTCCCAATACTACGGTGCTCGCCAGCAGGAACAGGACCGTCCGCTGCTCCTCGGCGAGGGGTAGCAACGATGCCGCCACCTGGATCACCGCTACGGAATCCCCCGGCAGGGCGGCGTAGAGACTCCGCACCGGGTCGCCACGCCAGACGCCGGTGGCCCAGCTGCGCCCGCCATCGCGTGCGATACGCAAGCTCGCGCTATCGAGCGGAAGCGTACGCGCAAACGGCGAGTTGGATTGAAGGATCCGGCCATCGCCGTCGCGGACAACGACCAGGTGGTCGAGCTCCGCGACGAATCGGCGGCGGTCGGCGCCATCCCCGTGTTCCGGCAGGGTCCGGTAGACGGCGATCACGTCGCCCGCAGCCCGGGCGGAGCCCCAGAGCGTCTCGTCCAGCTGGTGTCGCACGGTATGGCCGACGCCGAGATAGGCGGACGCAGCGATCAGCGCCAGCGCGACGAACATGGTGCAGCAGAATCGCCGTTGCAGGGTACGTCGCAGGCTTCGGGCCATCGCGCTATCCGCGCCCCGGGTTGGTCAGCCCCCGGATCCGGTCCAGCAGCTCCTGGAAGCGAAACGGCTTGCTCAGGAAGTCGTTCGCGCCCGCCTCGGCCGCCTGCCGGCGGTCGTCGGGAGAATCGCGGGCAGTGAGCATGAGGATGGGCACCTCGCGGCCGCGGGCCCGGAGCTCGGCGGCGACCTCGGGTCCGCTCTTCACCGGCAACATGAAGTCGAGCAGCACGATGTCGTAGCGCCGCTCGGTCGCGAGCGCCACGGCGTCCTCTCCGTTCTGTACCCGATCCACCTCGAAGTCCTCTTCGCGGAGGCCCTGCTCGAGAAACCCGGCCACCTTGTGGTCGTCCTCGACGATCAGCACCCGCATGATCGGCTCCTGTCTCGGTTCACCATTCACACCGCGAAGGGATACGTCTCCGGCAGCTCAGCCTCACCGCGCTCCCAGGCCGGACTTCGTTCCAGCGGCTCGACCGCGCGGGTATGGTCGTGATGAAGGACGAAATCGAACTGCTCCGGGAGACTCGCGAGAAAGTAGTGACTCATGCGCTCGGTGTCCGGCCGATAGATCACCCCGATCGCCCGCTCGAGCCGGGGCGCCGCGAGCGCCCGGCGTACCTGGCCCGCGCGAAGGTCCAGCAGGAAGCGGGGGACCCCGCAGTCATGAAAGAGCGCCTCGTAACTACCGGGCAGGGCGGTGCGCACCCGCTTGCGTTCCAGCGGCGCGTCCCAATCCGAGGCAGCGGTAACCGTGCCCTCGTTGGTGGTGAAGCCGACCAGGCAGGCCCCCGCGCCGAACTGCTCCCGCGCGAGCTGCCCGAGGTTGAGCTCCCCCCGCGCTCCCATCTCCGTGGCCCGCGCATCGCCCAGATGAGAGTTGTGCGCCCAGACCACTACCCTGCCACCCCCGGGCTGAGTCCGCAGGAACCCCATGACATCGCTCAGCATCTCGGCCATGTGGCGGTCGCGGAGGTTCCATGATTCCACCCGGCTCTGGAACATGACCCGGTAGTAGTGCTCCGCGTTGGCCACCACCTTGGCGTTCTGCTGGGCGAAGAACAGTGCGTCCGGTGCGAGCCGGCCGTCCCGGCGGGCGTATTCCGCCGCGGCGCTGCGAAGCTCGACGAGCTGACGGATCACCTCGCGTTCGCACGATGGCGTGAGCCCCAAGGTGGCGGCGTAGCCGTAGGTCTGGGGGTCGTCGCCGACGTGGTCGAAGCAGGCATAGCGGAGCTCCGCCCGGCGCGCGGCGTCAGGGTCGGCCATCCGCAGGTATTCCAACACGGCCGCCATCGAGGCGTGCAAGCTGTAGAGGTCGAGACCGTAGAAGCCGACCTTGGCCCGCTCCTCCACCAGTCCGTCGTTATGCTCGCGCAGCCAGCCGACGAAATCGAGAACGTCGGCATTGCGCCACATCCAACGCGGGAACCGGACGAAGCCGGCCAAGGCCTCCGTGCCGTCGGCGTCGACCGAGTCGCCCCGCACGTACCGGTTGACGCGGTAGGCATCGGGCCAGTCGGCTTCGACCGCCACGCCGGTGAATCCCTTCTCGCGGATCAGTCGCTTGGTGATCTCGGCACGGATGCGATAGAACTCGTGGGTGCCGTGCGAGCCCTCGCCGAGGAGCACCAGCGGGGCATCGCCGATTCGCTCCAGCAACGGATCGAAGTCAGCGGACGAGCCCTGCAGCCGGTGCGCGGCGTTGCGCACCGCGGAGGTCACGGATCGGTCGAATGGATCGGACATAGGTACTCAATGGTTGCTGCGGCGACACCGGCGCCCCGCACCCCGAGCCTAACCACCGCGACATGAAGCCAGCGTGACGATGGCCGAAAGAGTCATTCACGGTCCGTGAAGGTTTTCTCACGAGCCCTTCATCCCGGGGTCAGCGGAACTCCCGTACTCTGTGGCAGGCACCTTAAGGCCCGGAGGGCGTTTCCATGCCGCATACACACCTGTTACTGGAAGCCGCCGCCCGGGAGAAGGTCCTCCGGGGCGCAAGCGCACTCGCCGACGCCGTGCGCGTCACCCTGGGACCAAAGTCGAAGTCGGTGCTGATCGGGAAGCGTTGGGGCCGGCCGCTGGTCTGCAACGACGGCGTCACCATCGCCAAGGAGCTGGACCTCGAGGATCCCGAGGAGCGACTCGGGGCCCAGGTCATTCGACAGGCGGCGGAACGCACCGGAGAAGCAGTCGGTGACGGCACGACTACCGCCACCTTGCTTGCTCACGCCATCTACGCGGACGGCGTGCGCAACGTGACTGCTGGTGCCAGCGCCGTCGACCTGAAGCGCGGGCTGGAACGGGGGCTCAAGGCTGCCGTCGCCGCCATACGCGAGCTCTCTCGTCCGGTCCAGACGGCCCGGGAGAAGGAGCAGATCGCCACCGTTTCCGCCCACAACGATGCGGCCATCGGGAAGCTGGTGGCGGAAGCCGTCGAGCGGGTCGGCTCCGAAGGAGTCGTCACCGTCGAAGAGGCCAAGGGAACCGAGACGGCGCTCGATGTCGTCGAAGGCATGCAGTTCGACCGCGGCTATCTCTCGCCCTACTTCGTCACCGATCCCGCGAGCATGGAGGCCGTCCTCGAGGAACCGTACATCCTGCTGCACGAGCGGCGGATCACGTCCATGCAGGATTTTCTGCCCCTGCTCGAGGCCGTGGCCAAGTCCGGCAGGCCGCTTCTGGTCGTCGCGGAAGATGTGGAAGGTGACGCGCTCGCGACGCTGGTGTTGAACCGCCTGCGCGGTCTGCTGGCGGCGGTCGCCGTGAAGGCGCCGGGATTCGGCGATCGCCGCAAGGCCATGCTCCAGGATATGGCGACCCTCACGGCGGGCAAAGTCATCGCCGACGAGGTGGGCCTCCGGCTCGATCGCGTCACGCTGGAGGACTTGGGTCGCGCGAAGCGGGTGACGGTAACCCGCGACGACACGACCATCGTAGGTGGAGCGGGGAAGCGCGAGGCGATCGCCGGTCGGTGCGAGGAACTGCGTCGGCAGATCGCCGATACGATTTCGGACTACGACCGCGAGAAGCTGGAGGAGCGTCTCGCCAAGCTGGCCGGTGGTGTCGCGGTGATTCGCGTGGGAGCACCCTCCGAAACCGAGATGAAGAACCGCAAGGAGGCATTCGACGACGCGATCAATGCCACGAAAGCGGCCATGGCCGAGGGGATCGTGCCCGGCGCGGGGCTGGCCCTGCTGAGACCCATGGCGGCAGTAATGGCGGAGGAGGCGCAGTGCGAGGGCGACGAGCGCACCCGCCTGCAGATCCTGCGCCGCGCGCTCGAGGTTCCCACCCGGCAAATCGCAGAGAACTCCGGGCTCGACGGCGGAGTGGTCGTGGAGCGGATGCGCAACGGCACAGGAGCCTACGGGCTCGACGCCGCGACCGGCAGATATGTCGACCTTCTCGAGGCGGGCATCGTCGACGCCACCAAGGTTGTCCGGCTCGCGCTGGAGAACGCCGTCTCCGCTGCCGGAGTGCTGCTGCTGACCGAGGCGACGCTGACCGAGATCCCGGAACCGAAGACCCAGGGCGGGGGCGGCGTCGAGGAGGCGCTATGAAGCTCATCGTCGTCCCGCTGGACGGCTCCGCGCTCGCCGAGCAGGCGCTCGGGTTCGCCGCCACGGTCGCGCGCGCCGCCCGCGCGAAGGTGCGGCTTGTCTTGGTACATCATCCCGGCGCGGTCCAGAGCGGGGACGTCGTCGCGGCCGAGCTGAAGTTGCGCCGGGTCGAACGCGAGTACCTCGATCGGGTCGTACAGCGGCTGCGGGCTGACGGACTCTCGGACGTCAAGTCAGTAATCCTGACTGGCGACCCGGAGGGGGAGCTGACCCGCTACGCCGAGGAGCGGGATCCCAGCCTCGTGGTGCTCGCGAGCCACGGACGCGGAGGACTCGGTCGGGCGTGGTTCGGTAGTGTGGCGGATCACCTGATCCGAACGCTGGCGGTGCCCGTGGTCGTCGTGCATGCCCGCGAGGACGCGTCCCCGCCCCCACCGGTTGAGCGCATCGTCGTTGCGCTCGACGGGTCGAAGGCGGCGGAGGTCGTGCTCGACACCGCCGCCGAGCTCGCCCGGCTGCTTCAGGCGGAGCTGGTGCTTCGCCGGGTCGTCGAACCGGTTCCATTGCCTGCCGATCCCCTGCTTCCAGTCACCGTTGCCCACGATGTCGAGCTCACCGCCAGTCTGGAGCGGCAGGCCAGCGACTACCTGGCCGGCCTGATGAGGCGGTTGACCGCGTCGGGGGCGCGGGCGCGCGCCAAGGCGCTGGTGGGCCACGGTATCGCCCGGACCCTGATCGACGCCGCGGCTGACGAGCGTGCCGGGTTGATCGCACTGGCGACCCGCGCCCGGGGCGGGGTCCGGCGGCTCGGTCTCGGAAGCGTCGCGGACAAAGTCGCCCGCGGCGCCCCGTGCCCCGTGCTACTCCTTCGTCGGGGAAGGGAGCGACAGCGATGAGCTGGCGATGGGTCGCCGGCCTGGCACTCTTGGGCCATGGTTTCGCGCACACGCTCCCCGGGATGCGCGCGGCGGCTGGGTTCGATCTGCTCCCGACGGCAGCCTGGGCCATGGCCCTGGTTGGCTTCTCCGGTGCCGGCTGCGGCCTCCTCGGTGCGCGGCCGTTCGCGGCTCGTTGGGATCGCTGGGCTGCAGCCGGCGTCTGCGGCTCCGCCTTCCTG
>DATAFP010000265.1:0-8328 GCA_036257415.1 Gemmatimonadales bacterium | reverse complement strand
TCTGCGGTCCGGTGCGTTCGTACCGGATGCCTTGCAGGACGCCGCCGGTCTCGACCAGCGTTCGGGGGAGACGATTCCTCATTTGGCGAAATTTTTCGATGCGCTGCGCAGCCGCCACCATGCCGATCCGAAGGCTTGCTTCCCGGATCTCGACGGTCTCGACGGCGGGCGGTTTCGGGAAGATCCACGTCGGACGCTCGACCGCCACATATGCACCGACGACCAGCACCACTGCGCAACCCACCGCCACGATCGGCGAGACTTCGTTGCGCGCCTGCCGTTCGGATTCCAGTTCCGCAGCGCGGTCGGCGGCCTGCTTTCGAAGCACTTCCTGTGCGGCTTCGAGCAAAGCCTGCTTGCCGCCCACCGGACCCGCTGGCTGATTCGGCGTAGTGGCTGCTGTTCTCGGTTCGGCCATCGATCGCTCCCGGGGGTAACGCTGCGCGGTCAACCCGTTCGCCGGGCAATACTTGGGCCATCATCTCGTCCCGTCGCGGCGGGCGGGCAGCGGCCCGGCCACGCTCGCTAACCATCGGGTTCGCAGCGATTTCCCGCCGGGTTCTTTCGGCTGAGCCCCGGCCTTCAGCCGCACTCGAGCACGCCGAGCGGGCTCCAACCGTCGCGCTTCGCCACGGCGAGGGCGGCCGTGCCCGTTCCGTTGAGAATGGGGTTGCGAGTGGGTACACTCCCGCCTGCCGTCCAAACCACGAGCGATCCGCCATTCAGCACCGGAGTTTCGATTCTCTCGCCGTCATCGGACTGGGCGCGATCGGCGGCTCGGTTGCCTGGCGTGCGCGTGTCGCCGGTCTGCGAAGAGTGGTCGGGTACACACCCGATCCCGAAGAAGGACGTGCGGCCCTGTCGGCTGGGGCGGTCACCGAGCTCGCGCCGAGTGTGGACGCAGCGCTTGCCGGTGGTTCGCTCGTGGTGCTCGCGGCACCACCTCGAGCCATCCTCGAGCTGATCGATCGACTTTCGGGCTCGCCCGAGCCCGACGTCGTGGTGTCCGACGTCGCCAGCGTGAAAGCTCCGATCGTGGCGCGGGCTCGCGCCGCTGGTCTTGCCGCGTGCTTCGTGGGCGCCCACCCGCTTGCGGGTACCCACGGCTCCGGGTTCGCCCACGCGGCGCCCGACCGGCTGCGCGGCTGCGTCGTGTACCTGTGTCGCACCGGGACTGCCGGTGACGAAGCGGCCGCGCGGGTCGCGGAATTCTGGACCAACGT
This sequence comes from Gemmatimonadales bacterium, assembly GCA_036257415.1. Taxonomy (GTDB): domain Bacteria; phylum Gemmatimonadota; class Gemmatimonadetes; order Gemmatimonadales; family GWC2-71-9; genus DASQPE01. The sequence goes on along the minus strand of DATAFP010000265.1, from coordinate 7,105 downwards.
CATGGAGGCCACGCCGGTGCACGTCGACGCGGCGGAGCACGATCGGCAGCTCGCCTGGACCAGCCATTTGCCGCAGGCGGTCGCCTACGCGTTGGCAGGCGTATTGGCCCGCCAGGGCTACCCGGCATCAGGCTTCGGGACGGGGGCCCGCGACACGACGCGGCTCGCCGCCAGCAGCCCTGACCTTTGGCTCGAGATCTTCCAGCTCAATCGCGATGCGCTGATCGCGGCACTGGACGCCGCTGGGGGTGAGCTGGCCGCGCTCCGCGAGCATGTCGCCAGCGTTGACGAAACGGCGCTCCGCGCGCTGCTCGCGCCGGCTGCCGATTTCCGGCGGTGGCTTGATCGATGATCGTTGACGGCAGCGTCGCCGTTCCCGGCGACAAGAGTCTCACCCACCGGGCGCTCATGTTTGCGGCGATCGCCAAGGGTGTCAGCCGAATCGACGGCGCACTCACGTCGCTCGACGCCCGCTCCACCGCGCGGGTGCTTCGCCAGCTTGGCGCCGAACTCGCTCCACTCCGACCGGGCGCCGCAGTCACGATCCATGGGCGCGGCCGCCTGCGGGCTCCAGCGGCGCGGCTCGATTGCGGCAACTCGGGGACGACCACGCGCCTCATGCTCGGCTTGCTCGCCGCCCATCCGTTCCGCGCGGTCCTCACCGGGGATGCGTCGCTTCGCCGCCGGCCTATGCGGCGCGTGACCGAACCGCTCGCCCGAATGGGCGCGCGCTTCGAGGAACACGCCGGACAGGATGGGCTTCCGCTTGCCGTGCGCGGCGGAAAGCTCACCGCGCTCGAGTACGAGCTTCCGGTGTCGAGCGCGCAGATCAAGAGCGCCCTGCTGCTTGCCGGCGTGGCCGGAGCGGTCCCTGTATCGCTGCGGGAGCCGCACGGCCGGTCGCGCGACCATACCGAGCGGATGCTCCGCGCGTTCGGGTACCGGGTAGATGACTTGGACGGTTGGCTTCGCTTCGCGCCGACCGGGTCGATCGGGCCGCTCGATTTCACTGTCCCCGGCGATCCGTCCTCCGCGGCCTTTCTGATCGGTGCGGCCGCGCTGGCGGAACGCGGCACCATGCGCATCAAGGCGGTCGGGGTCAATCCGACCCGGATCGGATTCGTGCACGTGTTGCGGCGGATGGGTGTGCCGATCGCGATCGAGAACGAGCATGAGCGACAGGGCGAGCCGGTTGGCGATCTGGTGGCAGGTCCGGCGCCGCTCGGCGCCACCGAGGTCCTGCCCGGCGAGGTGCCGGCGCTCATCGACGAGATTCCGTTGCTCGCGGTGGTGGCGTCGAGGGCCGAGGGCACCACCGTCTTCCGGGAGGTGGGTGAGCTTCGCGTCAAGGAGAGCGATCGGCTCGGACTGCTCGCGGCCAACCTCCGCGCGGTGGGGATCGACGCCGAGGCCGTCGCTGACGACCTCTACGTGCGGGGCAGCGAGGCCGCTCCGCGCGGCCGGGTCCGCACCGCCGGAGACCATCGCCTGGCGATGGCGTTCGCGGTGCTGGGCACCCTTCCACGAGCTCGGGTGCGAGTGGACGACATGCGCTGTGCCGAGGTGAGCTTCCCGGCGTTTCCCGCTGCTCTCCGCTCGGTGGCGCGCCGCCGATGAGCGGAACGGTTGTGGCCATCGACGGGCCGGCCGCATCGGGCAAGTCCAGCACGGCGCGGTCAGTCGCCGAGGCGCTCGGCTTCCAGCACCTCGACTCCGGGGCGCTGTACCGGGGGATCACGCTGGTCGCCCTCGACCTGGCCCGCGAACGGGGCGCTGCCGGGGCAAACCCCCTCGACGTGGTGGATCCCGAGACGATTCTCCGGGGGGCCGAGGACCGTGGGCTCATGCTCCAGCCCGATGGCCATGGGTTCACCGCGTACTACGCCGGCGAACCGGTGGACGCCGCGATCCGAAGCGCCGAGGTCACCGCCCGCGTGTCGGCCGTGTCGGCCGTGGCGGTCATCCGGGAGTGGATCAACGCGCGGCTCCGCGCGATGGTGCGTGCGGGGATGGACGTGGTGGTGGACGGGCGTGACATCGGCACCGTGGTGTTTCCCGACGCCGACCTCAAGATCTTTCTCACCGCAACCCCGCAAGCGCGTGCCACCCGCCGGCTTGCGCAGCAGGGCTCCTCCACCGATCCAGTTGGAATTGCGCAGGAGTCCGAACGGCTTGCCGCGCGGGATCGGGCCGATTCCACCCGCGCCGTGGCGCCGCTCAGCCGCGCCGCAGACGCCATCGAGCTGGATACCACCGAGCTCGACTTTGCCGAGCAGGTGGCCCGGATTGTCGCCCTGGCTCGTGCGCGTGGATACTGACCCCACAACCAACGCTGGCGCCGAAACTTACGGGGCTTGGGGGCTTGTCCCCGACGGGCCCGGACTTTAGTTTTCTAGGTTGCCTCATCCAGCACCTCGGCCGGACGAGGACCAGACTCTCGAGCCCCGCGCTCAGCTGCGGGCTGTTGGAAGGAATGCCCTTTGGCCACCCTCGACGAACAGCAAATTCGTAGTACCACCCCTCAGCCCCTCGTGTCCGCCACGGGCCTCCGCGTTCGCCCCGATCTCTACGACGAAGAGTATTCCGAGCAGGACTATGAACAGATGCTCTCGATGTACGAGGGCACCATGTCGCAGATCGCCGAGGGCGAGATCGTCAAGTCCAAGGTGCTCCGCATTACCGAGAACGCCGTCATCCTCGACGTGGGCTTCAAGTCCGAGGGCTCGGTGTCACTCGACGAATTCAAGGAGCGGCCCAAGGAGGGGGAAGAGGTCGAGGTGTTCCTCGAGCATCTCGAGGACCAGGAAGGGGCAGTTGTTCTCTCTAAGAAGAAGGCCGACTTCATGCGGGTCTGGGAACGGATCCGCGTGGCGCACGAGAGCAACCAGCCGGTCGAAGGCACCCTGATCAAGAAGATCAAGGGCGGCGTGGTGGTGAACCTGATGGGAGTGGATGCATTTCTCCCCGGTAGCCAGATCGCCCTTCGCCGAGTGCCCAACATCGACGAGCTGCTGGGGCAAACCTACGAGTTCAAGATCATCAAGCTGAACAAGCGGCGGCGCAACATCGTCGTGAGCCGCCGTGTGATCCTGGAGAACGAGCGGGCGCACAAGCGCGAGCACCTCATGAAGGAGCTCGCCGTCGGCCAGGTGCGGAAAGGCGTCGTCAAGAACATCACGGACTTCGGCGCCTTCATCGACCTCGGCGGCGTGGACGGCCTCCTTCACATCACGGACATGTCCTACGGCCGGGTCTCGCATCCCACCGAGATGGTGCAGATCGGCCACGAGGTCGAGGTGAAGATCCTTGACATCGACTGGCAGCGCGAGCGCATCAGTCTCGGCATGAAGCAGCTGCAGACGTATCCCTGGAAGGACGTCGCCGCGAAGTTCCCCGTCGGCACCCGGGTGCAGGGCAAGGTCGTCTCGATCACCAACTACGGCGCCTTCGTCGAGATCGAGCCGGGCATCGAGGGTCTCGTCCACATCTCCGAGATGAGCTGGACCCGAAACGTCCGCCACCCGTCCAAGATCGTGAGCATCGGCGAAACCATCGAAGCCGTCGTGCTCAAGGTAGACGAGACCGAAGAAAAGATCTCGCTCGGCATGAAGCAGACCGAGCAGGATCCCTGGATGGTGCTGCCGCTCAAATATCCGGTGGGCACCCGAATCAACGGCAAGGTCCGGAACCTGACGAGCTTCGGCGCCTTCGTCGAGATCGAGCCGGGTATTGACGGCCTGATCCACATCTCGGATATGAGCTGGACCAAGCGGGTGCAGCATCCCTCCGAGGTGGTGAAGAAGGGGGACGCGGTCGACGTCGCGATCCTCAACATCGACGCGGAGAACAAGCGGATCTCTCTGGGCCTCAAGCAGGCACAGGATGACCCCTGGCTCCACATCGGTGAGACCTATCCCATCGGCATGGAAATGCGGGGCGCGGTTCTTCGCCTCATGGACAAGGGCGTGGTCGTGGACGTAGGGAACGACATCGAGGGCTTCGTTCCGATGTCCCAGCTCGGGGTGCCCAATCTCGAGAATCCGGGAGACGCGGTGAAGGAAGGCCAGCCGGTGGACTTGCGTGTCATCGAGGTGGACCCCATCCATCACCGGATCGTGCTGGCGGTAGTTGGCTACCCCGAGCCGGCGGCACCGGTTGCCAACCCGAGCGCAAGTCCTTGATTTCGGGAGCGGCGGGCCGTTCGGGTCGGGCACCGCTCGTAATCGATGCAACTCATAAGGCCAGAGTTTGCTGTTGAGAAAACGCTTGAGGCCCCGCCAGATGGCGGGGCCTCAAGCGTTACGAGTTCGAATGCTTAGCGGGTGTTGACTGGTTCGGACAGCTCGAACTGGAGCGTAGTCCCGCGGCCCACCTCACGGTCGCGACCGCCCAGAAGACCCCAGGCCAGACCGCCACCCGCGCCGAGGATGGCGCCCTTCACCACACCCACGCCGGTCACCGCGCCGACCACTGCGCCGGCGGCCGCCCCAATGCCGGTCTTCTTGGCTGTGCCCGCGCGATCCTTCTCCGTGTCGGCACGAGCGTTCTCGGTGGTCACCGGGCGCATCTCGCCACCGATCTGGACTTCGGACAGCCGCAGGGTAGCCTGGTCCGCGTTTTCATCATTCCGCACCAGCTGCACCTTCGCGGGGGCGCCCTGCCGGACTGCCACCTCACCGTTCACCACCACGTCGCGAGCCACCTCTCCGTCATAGGTCTTGTTCAGGTGCTTCTCGTCGATCGTGATATCCTGGTTGACCGTCACCGGAATATCGGTGCCGGGCGGAATGGTAGCGGACGAGACGCTGTGCGGCGCCGCCGCCACCTCGACCTCTTCCTGGGCGAACGCGGTCGATGGCAGGGCAAGCGCGGCTGCGAGTGCCGTTAACGTGATCCATCTCACTCGGGTCATGTTTGCCTCCTCCGGCAACCGCCGGGTTAGTTCAGAGGCACCCATCCTATTCAATACGCTGACCCGAGGCTGGCACCTGTGCCCCGTCACGCGAGTGCGGCAGATCACGGGAGCCGGTCGACCGCCGTGGTCGGTGGGGTATCCGATTGCTACTCCGTAGGTTATCACAGGGCTCCCGCCGGACGGCGCGAGGATATTCCAACCCAAGGCGCCGCGGGCGAACAGCCACTCGCGACGCCCGGAGTGAGTGCGAAGCGGAGCCGCTCTTACTTGCTCGCGATGAACCGATCGCGGAGCGTCAGCACCACCGCACCACCGGGCGCGACCACGACGTCGCGGTCTTTCGTTTCCGCCATGCGCTGCGCACCAACTGCCCCGCCGACTACGCCTCCGATGACCGCGCCCGTGCCGCCGCCAACGATCTTGCCGGCAATCGCCCCGATGCCGGCACCGGCGGCCGGCTTGGCGATGTCTCCCGCGCTTGTGCCCCGGCCCACCAGCTTGCTTTCGACCGAGTCGACCGATGCATTGATGGGATAGGTCTTGCCAGCGATCGTCACGCTTTCGGGGGTGAGCTTGAGCTTGCCGGTCTTGTCGCTCTTGTTTTCCGATTCCTTGATTTCAGCGATCGCCAGCGTCACGGTGGATCCCGCCGGGATCGCAACTCGGCCGCTCGCGTCCTTGACGTCCTGAGCGATGCGGGCCGTGACCTTCTCACCCGCCTTGTTCTTGCGCGAGGTGATGGAGTCCACCATCGCGGCTCGGATGGTCGTCCCGGCCTCGAGTGCCACGGGGCCGGCCGGCTTGGTCGTTTGGGCCGGTCGGGTGGCCGAGGTGGATGATGCGGCCTCCAGCTTGGGCGTGGCCGGCGTGGGCGTGGCCGGCGTGGGCTTCGGCTTCGCGGCGGGCGGTGCGGCCGGCGTCGGCTCCGGCGCCGCAGGCGCGAATGCGGTATCGGCAGGCCGATCGGCCAATGGCCGGGTCGTGTCCGCCGGCGGCAATTGGAGATCGCGGAGCGTGGTGTCCCGCGCTATCGCGGTCTCCTTCGAGCTGTCACGTGAACAGGCCGCTAGCCCTGCGAGCGCCAAAACGGCCAAAATTCGATTGCACATTTCGTCCTCCGGCTATTCCCAAAACTACCAGCTGCAACTCGGCACGGTGGGGAGGGGTAATGGAGGCCGCAACTGTCAGAATTGACAGGCGGTCCTCGCCGCCACCTCACCCGCGTCGCCTCCTCCCCGCCTAGCGCAAGAGTCGCCCGGACGGCGGTTCGAAGGTGGGCTAGTCCGTTGGGTGTCGCGCGATTAGCTCCGGCGTCGTCGTGAGCCGAGCGCTGTACCCTCAACGCCGAGAGGCCTATGTTTCCGCACCCATGCCCACACCCCGTGACCTGCTGGACGAGCTCCAGCACCGCCGTGCCCAGGCGGAGCAAGGCGGCGGCTCCGCGCGAATCGCCCAGCAACACAAGAAAGGTAAGCTCACCGCCCGCGAGCGGCTGGACCTCCTCCTCGACAACGGCAGCTTCGTCGAGCTGGATCGCTTCGTCACTCACCGGGCGACCGATTTCGGGCTCGCGGACCACGTAGTGCCTGGCGACGGAGTGGTCACCGGTTACGGGCGGATCGATGGGCGCCTGGTGTACGTGTTCTCCCAGGATTTCACGGTGTTCGGCGGCTCGCTGAGCGAGGCTCACGCCGAGAAGATCTGCAAGATCATGGACCACGCCGTGCGAAACGGCGCGCCGGTGATCGGCCTGAACGATTCGGGAGGCGCCCGTATCCAGGAAGGCGTGGCGTCTCTCGGCGGCTATGCCGACATCTTCCTGCGCAATACGCTCGCCTCAGGCGTCGTCCCTCAGATCTCAGCCATCTTGGGGCCCTGCGCCGGCGGCGCGGTGTACAGCCCCGCCATCACCGACTTCGTCTGTATGGTCCGGGGGGTGAGCTACATGTTCGTGACCGGCCCCAACGTGGTGAAGACGGTGACGCATGAGGAGGTAACCTTCGATCAGCTCGGCGGTGCCGATGTCCACGGCTCTACCTCGGGCATCTCCCATTTCACGCTCGACACCGAGCCCGAATGTCTCCAGCTCGTCCGGGAGCTGGTCGGCTACCTGCCGCTCAACAATCTGGACGATCCGCCCATCCGAGCGACCGAGGATCCGGACGATCGGCGGGACGACGCGCTCCTCGA
>DATAFP010000039.1:0-45569 GCA_036257415.1 Gemmatimonadales bacterium | reverse complement strand
GCGGCCATCACGGGTGATCTTCGCGTGAGCGCGACGACCACGGGCCAGAGTCTCGACAAGAATGGATACACTGTTTCGCTGGACGGCGAGCCGATCTACGAGCCCTACGAAGGTCCGCTCCGCCTTCGGGTCCCCAGCGGCAGTTATCTCGTCAAACGGTTATCTCCCGGCAGTCGTACGGTCGAGCTAAGGGACATTAGCTCGAACTGCACCATCAGCGGCGCCAATCCGCGTACGGTGTCCGTGGTCGTCGGCGTCGCGACTGAGGTCGTCTTCAACGTCGCGTGCACGTCCTCGCCATGAGTGCCAGCTACGCTTCCCGACTGGGCGCTCGCCTCCTCGCCGCGATGATTGCCGTCGCGGGCACCGCCAGCTGTGATGGTGACGGCGGGGGGAGCTTGGAGCCGCAGCCCCCGACCCTGCGGGTACAGGTGCACACCACCGGCGTCGATACGGTCAGCAATTACCGCGTCCGAGCAGGCACCACATCGGCGTTCGTTCCGGTAAACGGCGTGGTGGGTCTTCCCTTGAAGGCGGGAGCCTACGAGGTGCGGCTGGAAAATGTGTCCCAGAACTGCCGCGTGGTGAGCGCGCATCCGGTGCAGGTCGCCGTAGTGGCAGGTCAGCTCAAGACAGTTGAATTCCGGGTTGAGTGCCGCGCACGGGCCGGCGCGATCGAAGTCACCATGACTGCGTCCGGCCGCGACTACGATCAGAGCCTCCTGGTATTGGTGGACGCGGGCACGCCGTCGGCGATGACGGCAACAGCTTTCATGGTCGGATCGTACACGGTTGATGGGGTGCCACCCGGAGACCACGAAGTTACGCTGGGCAGCGTGAGCGATAACTGCACGTCAAGCCCGCCCGCCCCTGTGGCGGTGACCGTCACCGCAGGCGGGCTCACCCGCGATACGAGCAGAATCGCATTCCAGTTCGCATGCCGGCCGACCACCGGTGATGTGGCGATCGTCACGGAGACGACGGGAGCCCACCTCGACCCGAACGGTTACACGCTGAAGCGGGACGGCACCCTGCTGCAGGGCCCCAATTGCTACCACTACTACTACGGCTACTGCGTCTCCGAGCCGAGACGCTTGGACCTGACCGGCGAGTTCTTTGACCTACGGCTTGGGCTCGGCAGCCATACCTACGAGCTCGGTGACATCGCCGCAAACTGCGCGGTGCAAGGCAGCAACCCCCGGGCGATGACCGTGGTTGGCGGCGACACGACCGAAGTGCGGTTCGTCATCGTCTGCACGGACATCCCATGATGAGCGCCATCTTCCTTCTCCGAACGCGCGTGCGCCTCCTCGCGACCATGATCGCCGGGTTACTCGCCGCCAGCTGCGGCGGCGGTGACGGGCCGACGAATCCCGACCCGGAACCCGCGAACCTGCGTGTGTTTGTCACCACGCGCGGTCTCGACCACGGGAGTGTCTTCCAGGTGCTCGCGGGCACGACGTCGAAGACCGTTACGGTCAACGGCTCCGCGAGCCTGCTCCTGGTGCCGGGCGTGTACGACGTGCACCTGGAAGGGCTCCCGGCCAACTGCAGTGTCTCAGGTCCCGACGTGGTTCAGGCAACCGCAGTGGCCGGCTTGGTCAACCAGGTGCAGTTCCGGGTGGAATGCCGAGCGGTTACCGGAGTGATCGAGGTAACGGCGCAGGCCTCGGGCCGCGACTACGATCCGAATGGATTCACCGTAGTGGTTGACGACGGACAGCCGCAGGAGAATTCCACGACCGCCTACATCGGTGGGGCGGTATGGCTGGAAGGCATCCCACCCGGGAGCCACCAGATATCACTCGCCGACCTGAGCCACAATTGCGTGCCGAACCCGACCGGCAGCTTCCCGGTGAGCGTCACCGCCGGTGGACTGACCCGCGATACGACGAGGGTCGTTCTCGAGTTCGCATGCTCAGCGCTCACCGGCGACGTCCGCCTCATCACCCAAACGACGGGGGCGGACCTCGATCCCAACGGGTACACCGTGCTGTTCGATGGTAGACTGCTCCAGTACGTCGATTACTACTACTATGGCTTGGTCACCGTCTTCGTCGGCCCGAACGACGCCTTCGAGCATGCGCAAGTCACGCCGGAAAGCCATACCTACGGCCTGAGTGATCTCGCCCCGAACTGCACGGTTGACGGCGCCAATCCCAAGACCGTCACGGTCGTGCTAGGGCAAATGACCGAAGTCCCGTTCCACGTCGTCTGCACCGACATCCCGTAGCCGCCATGCGCCACACGGCTTGCTGCATCGCGACTGCCCTGCTCGCGGCGTGTCTCACCGAGCCGGGTGATCTGCCGGTCGCGCCTCGACCCACCATCGATATGGCGGAAGCCGCGGCGGCGCCCGCGAACGTGCTCAGCGCGATCATACGGGTACGGCTCCAGGATGGCGACAGCGCCGGCGCGCGCTTCGGCACGGTGGAGAGCGGAGCGCTCGACAGCATCGCGCCCGCCGTCAGTGTAGTCGGCGATTCGGCCGTGATCCCGGTGCTCGGCCTGTTGCCGAGTACCTCGTACGCACTCAAGGTCGCGGCGTATGGCCCAGGTGGCGTCGCACGCAGCGAGCTGCTCCACCTCACAACCGGAGCCCTCCCTGCGGACCTGCCATCCTACAGCGCAGGCGGATCAGACCCGTCGCCGGGTTACGTCGTGTTCTCCGGCGGCGGTTACGGCCTCGCCATCGACAACACCGGACGGGTCGTGTGGTACGTGCGTCTGGCCGATCCGGCCACGCTCAACTTCGAACCCCAGCCCACCGGCCGGTATTACACCCGGCCGATCACCAACCTGAGCCCCGTGCCCTGGCTCGAGATCGATCCGCTCGGCAATGTGACCCGCACGCTCGGCTGCGCCCGCGGACTCATCGCGCGATTTCACGATCTGATCGCGGTCGCGGACGGATCGTACTGGGTCATGTGCGACGAGTCGCGGGTGATGGATCTGTCGGCCAGCGGCGGCGTCGCCGCCGCACGGGTCACCGGCACCGTGGTTCAGCACATCGGGCAGGATGGAAGCGTGCTGTTCGATTGGAGTCCGTTCGACCACTTCTCGATCGACGACCTCGACCCGGCCGACCGCACCGGTCCCGACGTCAACTGGACCCACGGCAATGCGATCGACCTGGCTCCGAACGGTGATCTGGTGGTTTCGTTCCGCAGTTTGAGCGAGATCACGATCATCAACACCCAGAGCGGCGCGGTGCTCTGGCGCATCGGCGGGCGAGCCAATCAGCTGACCTTCGCCGATCCGCTCCCGCCGTTCCGCCGGCAACATGGTGTCCGTACCGGCGGCCCGCGCACGTTCGTGGTGCTGGACAACCTGGGTGAGGCCGTCGGCAGCCGCGCCGAGCGCTACATGATCGACGAGGATTCGGGCACCTTGTCCTTCGAGGCCGCGATGACGCCGGCGCCGGCCACGGTGGCGATGCTGGGCGGCACTACCCAGCAGCTGCCCGGACCCCGAACGCTCGTGGCGTTCGGCAATGGGAATCGGGTGCAGGAGTTCAACTCGACCGGGGAGATCGTGTGGGAGATCCACGGCGACCCCGGCTACGTCTTCCGGGCCACCCGCATTCAATCGCTCTACCAGCCGGGGCTGGGACTCCCGCGCTGAGTTAGCGGCCCCGAGCCCGCGCGGCGATCTCCGCCAGCCGCCGGTCGATCTCCGCCTTGGGCAGCCACCGCCCGCGCACCATCACCCCCGCCTGCCGGTGCACGTTCCGGATGTCCTCCAGCGGATTGCCGTCCAGCAGGATGAGGTCGGCCCGTTTTCCTACCTCGACCGTGCCGAACTCTTCCTCGCGCCCGAAGAACGCGGCCGGATTCTTGGTCGCCGCCTCGAGGACCGCATACGTGGGGACGCCGGCCTCCACCATCGCCCGCATCTCGCGGGCGAGCGAAAATCCGGGAACGCTGAACACCTGCGGTGAGTCGGCGCCGAGCAGGAGCCGGGCGCCGGCTCGGTGCAGCGCCTGCAGGATCCGGTCGCGAAGCGCCACGATCTCCGCGGGCGATTCCCGCATCCCCACCTGCTCCAGTGCCGCCTGCCAGAAACTTCCGCCTCCGCGGGCGAACTGCGTCGTTTGCTTCACCCACTGGTCCACGACCTCGGGCCGCATGTAGATGAGCTCCGGACGCCGGCGCAGCTCGTCGGTAGCACGGGTGCCGAGGATCGTCTTCCACACATCCATCGTGGGGGCGAGCCAGATCCCCGCATCGCGGGTGGCGCGGGCGAGCTCGGCGATGACGGCGTCGTCGCCCCGGCTGGTCTCGACGTACCCGTCCAGGTGCTCCACCGACTGCCGCGAGGCGATGGCGTGGCGAAGGCCGACCTCGGGCGGGACGTGCCCGGCGTATGGAATCCCGACCTCCCGCGCGGTGGCCACGATCGCGTCATAGGTCTCCAGTGGGATCCCGGGATAGATCTTTAGCACGTCGTAGCCGGCGGCCTTGTACTCTCGCACCTTGCGGCGCTCGTCATCGGGGCCACCCACCGATTGTCCGCTGAACGGTGGCGCGACGGCGAACAACGTCGGCCCCACGATCTCCCCCGCGTCGATGCGGCGCCGGAGCTCGTGCTGGAACGGGGTGCCGTTCATGCCGCGGATCGTGGTTGCGCCGGTGAGCGCGTACAGCGCCATCATGTCCACGGCCTGCGGATTCTGCTCGCCGGGCACATGGGCATGCATCTCCGCGATGCCGGGCATGAGATACTTGCCCCGGCCGTCGATGCGGGTGGCGCCGGCTGCGATCCGCATGGTGGCCGCCGGGCCGACGGCGGTGATGCGCCCGCCGTGCACTACCACGTTCTGGCCCTCGAGTACGCGAGGCCGGTCCATCGGCACCACGGTCACGTCGGTGAAGACGATGACGGCGGTGTCGGGAGGCGCTTGCGGAATGGAATGGATCGTGACGGCAGCGGCGGCCGTGGCGAGCACGAACAGCATCGGCTCCCTGACGTGCGAGGGTGCCGTAAGGTTTCCCTAGCACATCCTGCGGCGCAATCCGCGCGCGGGCCGGGTCAGGTCGGCTCGATGGGGCGGACCGAGATCGTGCCGCCGTGCCGCAGGTGGGGACAGGTCCGGGCGATCGCAAGCGCCTCGGCGTCGTCGCGCGCGGCGATCACGAAGAACCCCGCCGGCCGTCGGAAGGGCCCGGCGGGATCGGCGCCAAGGGTCCACTCGTTCGCGCCGAGCTTCTCGCCGCCGACCAGCTGCCCGCGGCCCGCGAGCGCGCCAGCCCACGCAGTGTATTCCCGCACCAGCGCCGGCTCTCGCACTCCAGCCGGGTTGAAGCCGGGTCCCTCGTACAACAGCAGGGTGTACTGCCGGCGTCCAGCCGTTTCGGCTGTGGCCGGATGTCGCCCCAGGGCGAATCCGCCGATGAAGAGCAGCAGGCCCGCAGCGAGCGCCGCGGGCCAGACCCACCACCTTGCCAGACGCCGAGGTGCACGACCCGCCGTGCGGAGCCAACCCTGGTGCCGCAGCGTTCTGACCACCCGTTCCTCCAGCTCGGCAGGTGGCTCGACCGACTCCCATTCGGTCATAACCGCTCCTCTCCGATCAGCGTGCGGAGCCGGCGGCGCGCGTGGTGCAGCTGGCTCTTGGACGTGCCCGGCTCGATGCCGAGCAGCGCCGCGATCTCTTCGTGGGTGAATCCCTCCAGCTCGTGCAGCACGACGACGTCGCGATATCCGGCCGGCAGCCGCGCGAGCGCGCGCTCCACGTCGATGCGAGCCAGCGCTGTCTCGAGCTCGCGATCGAGCGCCACCGGCTCGACGTCGATGGCTTCGATCCGGTCCGCGGAGCGTCTCCGTTCGCGGGCACAGTTGACCGCGATCGAGATCAGCCAAGTGGGCAGCTGCGCCCGCCACTGGAAATCGCGGAAGCGCGCAACGGCGCGAATCCAGACGTCGTGCGCGATCTCCTCCGCTTCGGCGGCGTCGCCGGCGGCGAGCCGAAGCGCGGTACGGTAGAGCCGCGCGGAATGGCGGCGATACAGCATACGGAACGCGGCCTCGTCGCCACCCTCGGCGACCAGCGTCACCAGGTCACGATCAGGCGGCTCCGCGCCGTTCATCGGGCTGGAGCCGCGGGCAGCTCGGGCTGGACGAACTCTCGCGTGACGATCATGAGATTGGACGTGGGTGTGCCGCCATCCACCAGCACCGCGCCCTTGAGATCGGACACCGAGCCCAGGCCCAGCTCCGCGCCGGTGAGGTACGGGTAGTAGATCATGAGGTGCGGCTGCCAGCGTCCCACCGGCTTGCCGTCGTCGCGGATGAGCTGCTGCGCCCCGGACTGCATCCAGGTCAGCGCCGGACGCCGTGGAGTGCGCAGGCGACCGGATGCCAGCTCGACCGCGATCTCCCGCTCCACCTGCTCCGGCGAACGACCGCGGTGATACAGCTCCACCGTCCTCATCTCGATCGGCAGAATCGTGGCGGCGCCCTCGGTGTCGAAGCAGTGGGGCTCGACGCTTTCCTGCCAGCTCCGCCCCACGTAGCAGGCGACCCCATTGCTGCCCGACTCCCCGATCACGTAGCCCGAGTCGGTGAACACCCAGACCGTGGCGTCGCTGGAAACCTGGGCCGGGGCTGCGCTTCGGGCCAGCGCGATCTCTTCGCCCCGCGGCAGAAGCTTGCGCGGACCCGACTGGCCGGTATTCCGGCTCTGCGCCGACAACGATCCGGCGCTCAGCACGACTACCCAGACGCACGCCGCGACCCGGCGACGATCCCTCGCGTTGTCGATCACGTGGTACTCCGGCAGGAGATGCTATGAGTGGCCGGACAGGCGTAAACCGTTGTACGGGGTCTTGACATATCTGGAGATATTTCGCACGATATATCTCCGATATGGCTTACGGCATATCGAGCGCTATTTCTAATCGGAGGTACTTGTGCGGCACAGACATAGGGATGATTGGGGGTTCGGCGATCTGTTCGGGGGCTGCGGTCCGGGCGGGCTTGGATTCGCCTGGGGGTTCGGCGGGCCAAAGTCTGGAGGGCGCCGGCGCCGGAGCCAGATGTTCGAGTCGGGCGAGATCAAGTTCGTGATCCTGCGCCTGCTCAGGGAAAAGCCGAGACACGGCTACGAGATCATCAAGGCGCTGGAGGAGCGGATGGGCGGGCATTACACCCCGTCCGCCGGCACCGTGTACCCCACCCTGCAGCTGCTGGAAGATCAGGGCTACGTGCGCGCCGTCGAGACCGAAGGCCGGAAGGTCTACCACATCACGCCCGAAGGCGAGCGATTCCTCAACGACAATCAGGACGTGCTCGACGAGATCCTCGGCCGGGTGCGCGATACCCTGCGCGACGTGGCGGGTGGCTCCATGGGCGAGCTCAACGCAGCGTTTGCCCGACTAGCCGGGCTGACCTACAAGCAGGCGTGGCGCCGCGGCCCGGACCACCCCGCGGTTGCGCGCGTGGTGGAAATCCTGCGGCGCGCCACCGACGAGATCGAACGCGAATGGGAGCGTCCCGCGGGTGAGTCCGGGACCGGAAGGAGTGCGTGATCATGGAACACGCATGGGGGTGGTGGTGGATCTTTCCGATCCTGATGTTCTTCTGGTTTGCGCCGCACCGTCGGCATCGCCGTTGGGAGCGAGACCCGCGGCCGGTGCGAGCGGAGCCGGACGAGGAAACGAAGGCGCGGCTCGCGCTGGTGGATCAGCTGGAGACGCGGGTCTCGGAGCTGGAGAACCGGCTCGATTTCACCGAGCGGCTGCTGGCGGAGCGGTCGGCTACGAGTAATAGCGCCTGAGCTGAGCGGCCACGCCATCGAGGTCGGGAAAGAGGCGCCGCTCGTCCACGCCCACCAGGTCGAGCTGGTCGCGGATGCGCGGCACCTCGGCCTCCGGAATCACCAGCTTGGTGAGTGCCCCGCCGAGGTCATGGTGCTCGAGGAAGCAGTCGAACCCCTGGTTCTTGTCGCTCGAGATCGTGAAGGTGGACGATTGAACCGCGATCCGCGCGCCGAGTGACGGCGGCTCGATCATGAACGCGAACACGTCGGGCCCCCGGCTCGCGCGGAACAACGTCCACGGCGTAAACGCGCCGTCGCCCGGGAAGAGCCGCTCCAGATCCTCGATCGCGATGGCCATCGCCGGGAACCCGAACCGGCGATGCACCTGCTGCCAGTCGAGTCGCCAAACCGCCGCGTCGCCGCCCGGGCGGTGCTGCAGGGTCGCGAAGTGCGCCGCCACCAACGGCGAGTAGGTCCAGTCGAGCAGTCGCGTAGGAAGCCCGTGGTGCTGGGCCTGCACCAGTAGCTCCCACTCGTTTGCCGGTGGCGACGCCGCCAGGTGCGGGCGCGAATACCGGATGAAGTTTCGCAGTACGTGCTCCTCGAGCCCCGCCTTCGAGTGCGGCGGATGCACGCCGCCCAGGCGATCGAGGCTCGTGAGCAGCGACCAACGCGCGTCCGCCGCGCCGCGATATACGCCCGTGTCGCGCCGGCGGCCGGTGGCAGGATCGGGCGCCGTGGGGGTCACGCCGTCGATCAGCTCGCCCAGACTGGTCACTGTGATTTCGGCGATGGTCATTCGCTGCTCGCGTCTCGCGGATACCGGCTTCAATATCGCTCACCGGGGCGACTCCAGCAGGCGGCGCTGGCGAGTGAGCCGGTGCAGCGATTCGGCCAGCATGTCCAGCTCACCGGTCGTGGTGTACAGATAGCACGACGCCCGGATCGCGGCTTTGGTCCCGAGGCGCGCCAGCAGGGGCGTCGCAGCAAGGTCCCCGCCCCGCACGGCGATCCCTTCGGAGTCCAGCGCCCGGACCACCTCCGGCACGGTGAACCCCTCGAGGGTAAACGAGAAGACGGCGATCCGATTCTCCGATTCGGCGGGGCCCAGGAGGCGCAGGCCCTGCACCGCTCGGAGCCGGTCGAGCCCGCGCTGGACCAGACGCTCTTCGTGCGCCCGAAGTTCCCGCATTCCGATCGATCGGATAAACCGGACTGCCGAGGCAATGCCGATCGCCCCGGCCACATTCGGTGTGCCCGCGCCAAACTTGTGCCCGCCGGATACGAGATGAGCCTCGAGCTCGGCTGGCTCGGTCCCCACCTCGTGCGCCATGTTACTGCCGCCTTGATACGGCGGCATCGCGTCCAGCATGGCGCGGCGGCCCCAGAGCACGCCGACCCCCATCGGGCCGAGCATCTTGTGTCCCGAGAACGCCACGAAGTCGGCGCCGAGCGCACCAACGTCTACCGGGATGTGAGGCACCGACTGGGCCGCGTCGACCACCACGACCGCGCCTTGCGCGCGGGCCCGCGCCGAGATCTCCGCTACGGGATTGATGTAGCCGAGCACATTGGACACGTGGCTGAAAGCGACCACACGGGTTCTTCGCGTGAGCTTCCGCTCGAAGTCGTCGAGCCGCATGCGGCCCGCGCGGTCGACGTCGAAGAATCGGAGCACCGCCCTCGTTCGCCGCGCGACGAGCATCCAGGGCACCAGGTTGGATGCATGCTCGGCGATGCTGAGCAGGATCTCGTCGCCCGGGGCGAGCTGCGCGCCGCCCCAGGCCGAAGCGACGAGGTTGAGGGCCTCGGTGGTCCCCCGGGTGAACACGATCTCGCTTGCGTCCGCTGCTCCGATGAAGCTCGCGATCTCGGCGCGGGCCGACTCGTACCGGGAGTGTGTCCGGCGGGCCAGCGTATGCAGCGTCGCGGAGGGATTGGCGTTATCCCCGCGGTAGAAGTCGACCATCGCCTCGATCACCGCGTCCGGCCTCAGCGTGGTGGCGGCGGAATCGAGGTAGAAGAGCCGCTGCCCGTCTATCCGTTGCGTCAGCGCCGGGAACTGGCCGCGCCAATCGTCGCGGACAACCGCCTGCCTCACCCGACGCACCATCCCAAGTGGAGCTCCGCGACCCCACGTTGCCGCCCCCGCCCCCAGGAGGCCGAGGAGCTCTCGTCGCTCAAGATCCATTGCGTACCCCCGTGAGACTTGCGCGATTGCTCATCATTGTGATACAATTGAATCAATGAATGATTCATCTGAATCAAAAGCACAAGAGGCACCTGGCCGGCCACGAGCCTGGCTGCTCTTCATCCACCAGATCCCGCCCAAGCCCGATTATCTGCGGGTCAAGGTCCGGCGGCGGCTCCAGCGGGTCGGCGCCGTGCCATTGAAGAACTCGGTCTATGTGCTGCCGGAGACCGACGACGCTCGGGAGGACCTAGAGTGGCTGTTGCGCGAGGTGGTCGCGGACGGTGGCGAGGCGACTGTCTGCTCGGCGCGGATGCTGGCGGGGATAGACGATGCGGGGCTGGAAGCGGCGTTTCGCCGGGAGCGGGACACCGAGTATGCCGAGATCGAACGGGATGCCGGGCTGGGCGTGGCACCGGACCGGCTCCGGCGGCGGCTGGAGGCAGTCATGCGAAACGACTTCTTCGACGCGGTGGGGCGAGGTTCAGCCGAACAGGCGGTCGCCCGCGGGTCGGCCGCGACCCCGGAGGGTCCCAAAGGGGCGGTGTGGGTGACCCGCGCGGGGGTGTTCGTGGACCGGATGGCGAGCGCCTGGCTCATCCGCCGGTTCATCGATCCCGCGGCCCGCTTCAAGTTCGTCGCCGATCGGAGCTACAGCCCCGAGTCGCACGAGCGGCGGTTCGACATGTTCGGGGGGGAGTACACCCACGAGGGTGACCGCTGCACCTTCGAGACGCTGCTGCTCCGGTTCGGCCTCACTGACCCGGCGCTCACCGCGATCGGCGAGATCGTGCACGACATCGATCTCAAGGAAGAGCGCTACGGGCGGAAGGAAACGATTGGGGTCGAGACGGTGCTTCGGGGAATGACGCTGGAGGTTGGGGACGACGCGGACCGGTTGGCGCGGAGCGGTTCGGTGTTCGACGGCCTTTATGCGCGACTCAGCGCGGGCGCCTGACTCGGCTCAGGCGGCGGCCGAGTCGGTTTGCATCATGCCGAGGATGTTGCCCTCCGTGTCCTTGACGTAGGCGAGCCACCCTACCCCGGGCACCGCCACCTTCGCCACCGCGATGCTTCCACCGGCGTCAACCGCGGCGCTCACGGCATCGTCCAGGTTGGCCACTTCCACCGTGCACACGAACGCGTTCACTGCCTGCCCGTCCACCGGCGGGGGCCCGCGGCGAAGAATAAGTCCGCCGTCGATACCCGGCTGCTCCTTCGGCCCGGTGGTGACCAGCCAATACTCCGAGAGACCCGGCCACTGGTGGAAGGTCCAGCCGAGAACCGTCTGATAGAACTTGATGGCGCGCTGTGGCTGCTCGGCGTGGATCTCGAAATGGACGACGCGAGGCATGCGACCTCCGCTGGTTCAGCGCTGCGCGTTCCGGACAACAGCTCGAATGTCGCTCGCCCAACCCTCGGCGCTCAGGCGCCCGGTGCTCTCGCGACAGCCTGCGAGCACCAGAGCCACCACTGCCGCCGCGAGCACGGCAGTGCTAGGCACGCTTGCTACCAGTGATTAATCCAGAGGTTCGGCCGGAGTGGGTCATACCTCGGCATCTTGGTGCAGAAGTTCGGCACGTCCACTACTGGCCGCAGCTCGGGCTCGGTGGTGCGCCGGCTCGCGATACGCAGCCGCAGATCGGCGACATCGAGCGGCAGCAGCCCTCGGCCTTCGCAAAGGTTCCGCGCTCGATGATACGCCACGAGTGGATCGCAGTCCATCCTGGGCGGCAGACCCGGCTTCAGGCTGATGGTTCGGACGGCCCCGGACCGCTCCTCGACGGTCGCGGTCACCGCGCAGGCCACCCGCGCATCGAACATGTGCAGGCCGTAGATCCTGCCCTCTCCGGTGATCGCGCGGTCGCCCGGGAAGGTGTACGGAAACAGCTGGAACAGCGAGAAGGCGATAAGAACCAGGTAACTCCCCGCGCGCGCGGTACCGGCCCACAATGGCCGGAGCAGCTCGGGAGCGGATCGATCCGACGGGTCGAGCCGGTCCAGCAGCACTATGGTCAGCAGGAGGAACATGATCACGGGGTAGAAGAATCCCACCACCGGCCACGACATCACGTGGAAGAGCAGCAGCTGGGCGAAGGTGCCCCAGAAAATCCAGCGCCGCCCGGACAAGAGGCCCCAGGAGATGACCAGTTCCATGACGATCACGTACGCGCACGCCGCCATGATCATCGCCGGTCCCTTGATCAACCACAGCGGTCGGTACAACCCCGCACCTGACAGCCACTCCCAGTTGAGCTTGAGCGTTCCGGAACAGCACCAGCAGCACCCGCAGGGCCTCGCGGCGGCCCGGCACCAGCAGGAACGCGCCGGTAACCCAGAGCGCCATGTAGTGCTGATTGCGCCGGAGGCGGAAATCGAGCGCGAGGATGAACAGCTTGAAGAGCGTGAGCCCGACCAGCCCGAGGTAGCCGTACAGCGTGAGCCGGCGCCGAGCGAACAGGGGCGCGATCAGCACGGCAGCGAGGCCGTACGCGGCGATCGCGAGCTCGAACTGCGCCTCCGAAAACACCCGCAGCGCGACGCAATTCGGCACCAGGCCCCAGCAAATCGGCTCCGCCGCGCGATGCACCATCGCGCCGGCGTCTTCCTGCCACCAGAACACCGCGCTCAAGAGGTGGGTGAGCGCAAGGGCGGCACCATACGCGCGGAGCACTCGATCGGCGGCGATCTCGTCGATCTGATCGGCGAGCAGCGTCCTGAGCCGGGCCCAAATCGATGCGGCGCCGCGCACCAAGGGAGCGGTCGCAATCGCTTGCGATGGCGTCACCGTGCCTACCGGTCGTGGGGAATGCCGGTACAAAGGGCAATTCCAGGACCCGGTTGGCTGGCAGTTGGCCCGAAACTCGCCCCTTCTGGGGCTGCAAACCCCTTCCTTGGAGGAGGCCATGACGTTCCGGACGACGACCCTGCTGACCGCGTTGGCGCTGGTCGCGGCGCCGGTGCAGGCGCAGCAAGTAAAGCTCGGCGGATTCTGGGCCGGCGGCGGACTCCGCGGCGCGTCCACCGTGTCAACTGCGACCGTCAAGGGCGGCCTCGGACTGGTCCGCTATCACGCCGGCACCGACGACCCGAACGACGACGGGCTCAGCGCCGGTGCACTCGGTCTCCAGCTGGGCCGGTAATCGGCGACGACAGGGATTATGCCGGGCCGGGCACCCGAGCACCGAATTGATTACAGATGGACGGTTGCTACTCCACCACTACCGCGGTGCCGCTCGCGCTGACCATCAGCATCCCGCCGCCCGAGCCGACCTGGATGGTCTCGTAATCCAGGTCCACCGCGACGACCGCGTTGGCGCCCATTTCCACCGCCTGGTCTTCCATTTCCTTGATGGCGATGGTCTTCGCTTTTCGCAGCTCCTGCTCGTAAGCGGCGGAACGGCCGCCCACGATGTCCCGGATGCCTGCGAAGAGGTCCCGGAAGATGTTCGCGCCGAGGATCGCCTCGCCGCTCACAATCCCGAGATAGTTGATGATGTGCCGGCCTTCAATGGTCGGCGTGGTGACCACGAGACATCGCATCAGTTGCACCTCTCCTCTCGCTCGGCCTCGACGAACTCCACCGACCCATCGAAGCGCGCCACCCGCACGACCTGCACCGGCCAGGTGATCGCCATGGTGGTGACGCAGTCGGAGCCGGGCGTCACTGCGGTGACGAATACCCTGAGCGTAGTACCGCGGGCGACGCTGTCGATGCTCACCGAGTGGCCGCCGCTCGACCGGGTGCCGAGCGTCGCCACCAGCAGCATCGAGTCGGCGAAGTTCACGGCCGGCAACGGCGGCGCCGGCTCTACCTGGGCGTTGGCCTGAGCCCAGAACTCTTTCCATGCGGTCGAGTCGCGGATGACGGAACGGGTGGGATCGCCGATGCCCTGTCCGGTGGTGAGCACGATGGCGTTGGAGTCGATGCGGGTGACGACGCCGCGGGGAGTCTCCGCGCCGGGTGTGGGCGCGCCGCTCGAACAGGCCACCGCCAGCGGGAGGAGCGCCGCGACGACGTGCCGCCGGCTCATGCGCTGAACGCCGCCAAGGCGGCGGCGGCGATAATACCGTCCTGCGTCGACTGCATCCCGCTGATGCCAATCGCGCCTACGATCTGGCCGTCCACAATCACCGGTACGCCTCCTTCCAGCGTGATGATGCCGGGCATGGAGAGCAGCCCGGTCCGCCCGGCGGTGAGCGCGTCCTCCAGCGCCTTGGTGGGCCGCTTGAAGTTGGCCGCGGTGCGCGCCTTTTCGATCGCCACCTGCTGACTGCCGGGCTGGGTGCCGTCCATACACCGGAAATGGATGAGGCCCGCCTGAGGATTCACCACGGCGATCGCCACGGTCCACTCCCGTCGGCGCGCCTCGGCTTCGGCGGCGTCGGCGAGCACGTTGGCCCCCTCGAGCGTCAGCACCCGCAGGTCACGGATTCGCAGCATCGGCGTGGGCCAGCTCCTTGAAGCGGGGATGGTCGCGAAGCGGATCCCAGGTCGGGTCCACCCGAAGTTCCGCCGACGAGATCCAAGATGGGATCCGGAGGAGTCGCTCCAGCAGCGCCACGGCGCTGTCGCGCTCACCAGCCAGCATGTAGTTCCGCGCGAGACTCGCCGTGAGGAACGGCCCGGCGTGCGCGTCCAGGCTCACGGGGAGCAATTCGACCGCTCGCAGGCCAGCCCGCACTGCGTCGGTGTGACGGCCGAGGAATGAGTATACCACGGCCAAGTGGGCCAGGCGGCGGGCATCGTTGGGCAGAGACTGGAGCGCCGCCTCGAACAGCCGTCGGGCGGAATCGGCGTGCGCCAGACGGGCCGGCTGATCTCCGGCGAACCAGGCCGCTTCCGCCTTGAGCAGGTGATAGCGGGCGCTGTCCCCTGCAAACGTCCCCGCGGTCACGCCGGCGAGCGCCCGGCGCAATCCGCTGTCGGCGGTGACCACGGCGCCCGAGATCCGGTCGGAGTTGTAGGCCTGGACCATGAGACGCTCCGGCCCCATCCGCTGCAACGCATCGCGATAGACCTGCCGGGCGTGAGCGAGGTCGCCGCGCCAGATGACATCCAGCATGGCCCGATAGGCATACGCCGTGGGCAGGTCCGGGCCGAGCGCGATGGAGCGATCGAGCGCCCGCTCCGCTTCCGCGTAGCGCCGCATTTGAAGCGCGGTGGTGCCCACCTCGAGCTGTCGTAACGGTGAGCGTGGGTCGAGCCGGGCCGCTTCCTCCAGCGCCTCCAGCGCCTGCTCCTCCCGCCCGCGGCGGCGCTCGACGTACCCGATGGCGGCGAGCAGGAAGCTGTTGCTCGGCTGGCGTCGTCGCGCCGGCTCGAGCTCGGCGAGGGCTCGCTCGTAGTCGAGGCTGCCCCAATAGTGATAGAGGCCGAGGGCGATCCGCCCCTCGGGAAGTCCGGGTACCAGACGAAGCGACGAATCCGCCGCCTGCCGGGCGAGCGCGAGCCGCGCGGCGGTCCGATCGTGGAAGAACCAGTACATCGCGGCGTGCACCGACCCGAGCCGCGCCAGGGCGAGTGCAAACCTGGGATCGAGATCCGCAGCGCGCTGGTACAGTTGCACGGCGGGAACGAGGGAGGCGCGCTCCGTGCCCCGCTGCATGTACTCATTGGCCCGCAGATAGAGGTCGTACGCCTCGCTGTTGGCGGTGCCACCTTCTGCCAACATCTCCTGCTCGGGCTCGCGGAGCGCCACGTCCAGCGCGCCGGCCACCCGCTCTGCGATGGTGGTCTGCAGCTGGAAGACGCCGGGAAGCTCCGCGTCGTACCCTTCGGCCCAAAGATGGGTGTCATCTGCCACCCGGATGAGCTGCGGGGTCACCCGGACCCGCCCCGAGGCACCCGCGGCCCGATCGAGGCGAACGCTCCCCTCGAGCACGTAGGCGGCGCCGAGCTCCGCGCCGATCTCACGCATTGACTTCGTGGTGCCGCGATATTGGTCGGCGCTGGTGCGCGAGATCACCCGCAGCCCACTCACGCCAGCCAGCCTGCTCGTGATCTCTTCGGTGAGCCCGTCGGCGAAATACTGCTCGTCTGGCGGGCCCAGGCTCTTGAACGGAAGGACGGCGACGACCGGGATGGACGGCTGGTCAGAGCGTCGGATGGTCGGACGGGCCACCCGCCATGCCCACAGCCCTGCGGCCACCAGAGCCAGCAGTGCGACGCCTCCGGCCGCTACCCGCCAATTCGCGCGAAGCCGCCTGCGTCCTGGGGACCATCCGGCCATCCGTCCATCGCGCAACGCCCGCCCAAACTCCGCGGCGCTTTCGAACCGCTCTTCCCGTCGCCGTGCCATCGCGCGCCGGACGACCCGATCGAGCTCGGCGGGCACCTCGGGTCGGATCCGCCGCGCCGAAGGCGGCTCCTCGACGAGGCGGCGGACGATGATCTCCCGCACGTTGTCGCCATCGAACGGCGGCCGCCCGGTGAGCGCTTCGAACACGACGGCTCCGAGCGCGTAGATGTCACTTCGCCCGTCATACCCGCCGCTTCCCGTGGCCTGTTCGGGACTCATGTACAGCGGCGTGCCGACGGCGATGCCGGTTTCGGTGAGCGATCGCTCGCCGGAGGTGATCGGATCCAGCGCGCCCGCGATCCCGAAATCGGCGAGCAGCGCGTGACCCCCGGCGCCCATCAGGATGTTTTCCGGCTTGATGTCGCGGTGGACGATTCCGGCGGCATGCGCGTGCGCCAGCGCGTCGGCCACCTCGGCGCCCAGCGCCGCCGCCTCGCCTGGGGGCAGGGGTCCGCCCGCGGCCAGCCGATCTCGCAATGATCCGGTCTCGACCAGCGGGGTGACATACCAGAGGCGGCCAGCGTCGGCGCCCGAATCGAACAGCGGGAGGATGTTGGGATGCTGCAGCCGGGCGGCGACGCGGATTTCGCGCTGGAACCGCTCGATCCCGACCGCCGAGCCCAGCACGTCGTGCAGCACCTTGAGCGCTACTCGCCGTCCGTGGCGGAGATCGTGGGCGAGAAAGACCGAGGCCGAAGTGCCGCGGCCGAGCAGCGACTCGATCGCGTAACGCTCGCCGAGCGCGGCGGCGAGGAGGTCGATCGCGGGATCGGTTACTGCCGGGCTGCGTCCGCTGCCCGCGGCATGCTCAGGTACTTCGCCAGCCACGCATGCACCTCGGCGTAGAAGAACCGGCTGTTCTCGCCCTTGAGGATCCAGTGGTTCTCGTCCGGGAAGACCAAGAGCCGGCTCGGGATCTCGAGCCGCTGCAGCACCGTCCAGGTTTCCAGCGCATTGTTGAGCGGTACGCGGTAGTCCTTCTCGCCCACCGTGACGAGCATCGGTGTACGGAAGCTCGCCGCGTGGCTGATCGGATTCTGCTCCCGCCAAAGCCGCCCGCCCTGCCACGGCGGCCCGCCGTAGGATACCTCGCGCGAGAAGCTGAGGTCGCTGGTGGCCCATTGGGACCGGGCATCCATCAGACCCGCGTGATTGATCAAACAGCGGTAGCGGGTCGTGGTGGCCTCGAGCCAGTTGGCCAGATGGCCACCATAGCTCGCGCCGCCGGCGCATTGCCGACTGCGATCGATGACGGGAAATCTGCGGATGGCCTCGTCGGCGGCCTGGTTGATCTCCTCGCCGGCCGCCGCAAAGGGATCCCCCTGAATCGCCTGCGCGAAGGCTTCGGTGAAACCGGTGGACCCGGTGTAGTTCGTGAGCAGGACGACGTAGCCGGGGGCGGCGAGCAGGTGGTAGTTCCACCGGATGAAGAACTCGTCGCGCCACATGTTGTGGGGACCGCCGTGCATCATCACGTACAGCGGATAGTGCCGGGTCGAATCGAACCCGGGCGGGAGCACCAGCAGATTGTGAATGGACCGTCCGCGGCGGCTGGTAAACGTGAAGCTCCGCGCCGGCTGCCAGTCGATGGCGGCGGAGCGCGCGCCGTTGAAATCGGTGAGCGGCGTGCGATGGCCGGCCGCGTCGACACGGACGATCTCCGCCGGATGGACCGCGCTGCCCCACCGGACGAACAGCGTCGTCGCGGCAGCCTTCGGCGGAACAGCCAGCGAGGTGTAGACGCCGGCGTCCAGCTCGTGCGCGAGACGCACCGGTCCGCCCGCCGATCCGACGCGGTACAGCTTCTCGTGGCCGGCATCCTCCGCGGTCAGGTAGAGCGAATCACCGGCGGGCGTGAACGCCCAGCTCGACACCGCGCGGTCGAGCCCTGCGGTGACGACGGTGCGGGGCTCGAGCGCCGGCCAGGGCCAGACCACCAGGCGGTCGTGGGTATAGAGCTTGGGGGACTCGAGATTGACCACGGCGGCGAGGCGATCGCCGTCGGGAGAAAAGGCCGGTGCGCCGTAGCTGTCCGGCCCGGCCGTCAGCGGGCGGGGTTCGCCGCCGGACGCCGGAACGATGAACAGATCGCTGCGAATGATCTCGGTGGCGGCGCGGTTCCGGTGGGTGGTGGCCGCGAAGACGATGGCGGAGCCGTCCGGCGTCCAGACGGCGTCGAGGGTTTCCCGCTCGTCGGTGAAACGGCCGCCAAAGCCCGGCTCCGCAGCGAGCTTCGTGTTCGCGAACAGGAGCCGAGCGGGCGCGGCGCCAGCCGGGTCGGCCACGGCGAGCTGCGGGCGGGTGCCGTCCAGCCAGCGGTCCCAATAGCGGATCGGGCCGCCGCCTTGGTACACCCGCACGTTGTACTTCCGCGCTTTCCGCTCGGCGGCGAGCTTCGCGTTCGACGCCTCGTCGGTGGCGCCCTGATGCACTGTCGTGTTGACCAGCAGCGCGCCGCCATCGGGCCGCCAGCGTGGGCTCGAAGCCCCGCCGGAGAGCTTGGTCACCCGCTTCGCTTCACCGCCCGCGAGCTCGAGCACGTAGATCTGTCCGGCATCGTCCCCCTCGCGCTTGGCCGCGAAGGCGATCCGGGTGCCGTCGGGGCTCCATGCCGGCTCGCTTTCCTTCCCGCGGGCGGTGGTGAGACGCCGAGGCGCGCTTTTGCCGTCGGCCGCAACCAGCCACAGATCTTCGACCTTGCTGGAATCATCGTAAGCGGGCTCGGTCAGCGTGAAGGCAATCCACCGCCCATCGGGGCTCGGCACCGGCGGGCCTACCCGCTTCATGAGCCAGATGTCCTCGTGCGTGACCGGGTGCTTCGCGGCCTGCTGAGCCGCGGGCGCCGCGGCGTTCAACGCAGCGACACAGCAGCCACCGCACATGCCCCGGAGGAAGGCCGACGACAGCGGTTGATCAGCCGCCATATCCGTCTCTCACCGGGGCTCGAGCAGGTGCACTGCGAGCAGCATGTCGCTCTCGACCAGGGCCTCGACGTCGTGGGGAATGTCCGGGTCGAGCAGCACCGCCTGGCCGGCTTCAAGCTCGTGGGTGCCGCGGGGCGTGCGCACCCTGAGCCGCCCGGCGAGAGCGAGGATGGTGACAAGACCGGGGGCCTGATGCGCCGGCAGCCGGCCGCCCTGGTCGAAGGCAAAGAGCACTAGCCGGAGCGGGCCGCGATGGGCCACGCTGATCTGCCGGTGACCTTGCGTGGGTGGATGGGGCTCGGCACGCAGCGCGCGCAGCGTCGCGACCAGATCGAGCGGCAGTTCGGGCCCCGCTTCGCGTACGCTGGGCGGCGGGCGCAGCCGGTCGTCGGTGATGGTCATCGGGGGACCTCCGCGAGCGCGTAGAGCAGGTCTACGTAGAATTTCTCCATCTGGGCTAGTCCTGCCAGAGGGGAGCCGGCCTTGGGCTCCACCACCAGGTATTCGTTCGGGGCGTGCGCCCCCGACCCGTGTCCAATGCCCGCCGGCACCATCGGAAGCCCGAGCTCGGTGAACACGTAGTACGGCGCGCTGCCGCCTAGGCGGGGGGACACGCCAAGCGGCTGGCCGAACTTGTTGTACACGCCGATTGCGGCCTTGATGAGCGGGGCCTCGACCGACGTCTGGGCGGGCGGGTAACCGGACAACTTGCGGATGACAATGTCGCTGAAACCCTTCGCGTCGAGATGGCGGCGGATCAGCGCAAGCGCGGAATCCGGATGCTGATTGGGAACCAGGCGTGAGTCGACCTTTGCGGTGGCGACGTGGGGAAGAATGGTCTTGGTACCGGGACCCGTGTAGCCCGACCACATCCCATCGATGTTGAGCGTCGTGGTGAAGAGATAACGGGCGAGGGCGTTTCGGCCGGAGAGTCCGTCCACCCACTCAGTTACGCCGAGCAGCTCACGCGATCGGGCTTCCTGCACGGTCCAGCCATCCAGCATTCCGTTGAGCAGCCGCCACTCCTCGTCATTGGGAGGGCGGATCGCGTCGGTGTATCCCGGGACCAGGATGGTGTTGCCGTCGGGTGAGGTCAGGGTCGCGAGCGCTTGAGCGAGACGCCACGCCGGCGCGTCCACCAGCGCCTTCCAGGAGCCGTGGATCTCCGCGTCCTTCGGGCCGCCGGTACTGTCGCCCTTGGCCTGCAGCTCGAAATAGAGGATCCCCTTGACTCCCAGGCTCATCGCCGCCGGTCCCGCTGGTGCCTGCCCAGGGAACGGGAAGATGACCCCGTCGGCGGTGCGAAGACGGTCGGAATACTTCGCCACCACCTGGGGAAAGTTGGGCGAGCCGAGCTCTTCCTCGCCCTCGGCGATCACCATGAGATTGACCGGGAGCTTGCCGCGGGTCGCGAGGATCGATTCGATCGCATTGAGGAACGTGCGTTCGGGACCCTTCTGGTTGGTGGCGCCGCGCGCCATCAGTGCCCGGCCGAGCGGATGGTCCACTACCGCTCCCTCGAAGCCGGGCACTTGCCACCCGATGGTATCGACGGGCTGGACATCGTACATCATGTACACGGCCAGCGTAGTCTCCGCACCGGCATCGTAGTATCCCCAGACGCCGGGATGACCCCGAGTCGGCACCAGCTCCGCTTCCTTGAAGCCGAGCTTCGACAAATCTCCCCGCAACAGCTCGGCCATCTCGCGAATGCCGATGTTCTGCGCGCTGACCGACGGTTGCCGAACCCACCGCTGCAGCTGTTGCAGGTGCGCACTGAGATTTGCGTCGATGTACCCGTAGACCTCGGGGTGCGAACCACTGTACGCGGGCACGCTCCGGGGGTCGAAGCGGTGGGTGGTGCTCGGCTGAAGCCGAACCGGATCCATCTGCGGCGCCGGCCGGCTGGCGCTGGGCGAAGAGGTGGACGGCGCGGGGGCGCAGGCGGCGACCAGCATGCCGGTGACGGCGACGCGATAAGCGAGCGACAAGATTCAGCCTCGGAAGCTGTGGAGGAAGTCGAGAATAGCCGCGTGAGGCCAGGAGAGCGAGGGTGCGTCAGCAGCCACGTATGATGCGCCGCGCCGACCTCCACGGCGAGCCACAGCTCTTCGCAGATCGGCGAGTCTGTTACCTGACTGTGCCGTGCGATGGTGGGGAGCCCGTCCTAACTGCCGCTGCTCCCGCATCCACCGCCACCATCGCCAGGAACTGGTCGCCTTGTGCCGGCAGGGGCGGAACCTGGATGCTATCGAAAAGCTGTACTCGAAGCTGTACTCACCCAACATCGTCAGCATCGAGTCGGTAGGCGACGAGACCACGCCGCCGGAGATGCCTGGCATCGACGCCGCTCGGGGAAAGAACCTGTGGTGGTTCGACAACCACGAGATCCGCGGAAGTCAACGGGCCGTTCGTTGGCGATCGTCAGTTCGCCGTGCAGTATGACTTCGACGTGACCTTCAAGCCCACGGGGCAGCGGTTCGCCTTGACCGAGAGGGCGCTTTACACCGTCAAGGACGACAGGTCGTGCAGGAGCAGTTCTTCTCCAACATCCCGTCTCCCCCGCAGGCAAGCTGAGCTGGAACGTGATCTAAGTCACAGTTGGATAACCGGTTGGAGGTCAGGGAGCGTGACGCGGGACGCATCAAGGATCCGGCTGAATGGACCACCGGTGACGAGCCGATGACCGGGGCGCAGAAGTAACGCGGCCGGGGGATCAGGCGCGGCCGCGGTCGCGCCCGACCTCCCAATCGAGCACGCGGTTGAGCTCGGTGGCGACCTCATCCCAGGTCGGGCGGGCCGAGGCGACGAGCAGCTGGGCGATCGCCCGGCTTACCGACTCCCAGTCGAACGCGGCGAGCATGAGCGAGCCCCTCCCCCACCGCCCGCCGGCGATGCGGGCCAGGTGTCCCGGGGTGACGGCGGTGAACGTGAACGACTCGCTCTCGGCACCGCCCTGCGGCCCGATCAGCACCTGAAAGCGCACCGCGCAGTCCCGGGGATCGGGGGGAAGCGAGGGAGGTTCCAGATCGAAGCTGCGGATGTGGCGAAGCTCGGGATGAACCACGGTCCGCCGCTCAAATCCGCGCGAGCTCGCGTGCGGTCAGCTCGCTCTCGACGTCGCCGGTGTGGCGGGTGGCCTTCGGCTCGATCAGCATGAGCTGCACTTCGCCTGACGCCACCGGCCGGTGCTCGACACCCTTGGGAATGACGACCAGTTCCCCCGGCCCGAGCGTCACCGCGCCGTCGCGCAGCTCGATCGTGAGCTCGCCGCCGATCACGATGAACAGCTCGTCTTCGTTGGCGTGATCGTGCCACACGAATTCGCCCTGAACCTTGGCGAGCTTCACGTGGCAGTCGTTCAGGTCGGCGATGATCTTCGGGCTCCAATGATCGGTGAACCGCCCGAACTTCTCGGCCAGGTTGATCTTCGTCACCATACTCTCGCTCCTAGGATCCACGCTCGTGGCCATGCGTTTCTTCTACAACACCGAGATGCATGCGGCGTTCCCACCGCCGGTAGCCGGCCCGAAGGTCGGCGTTCGCCGTCAGCAATGAAACCAGGATGCCCGCCGCGAACGACGCCGGGAACGTGACGAGGGCGGGGTTCTTGAGCGGGAACCAGGCCTCCGACCGCTGGAGAATGTCGATCTGTACCGTCGGCGACAACGCGATCAGCGTGAGCGTCCCCACCGTCCCGACGACCATACTCGCCACCGCTCCGGCCGTGGTGCACCCCCGCCAGAAGATGCATAGCAGGAGGGCGGGAAAATTGCCGCTCGCGGCTATGGCGAAGGCGAGCGAAACCATGAAGGCGACGTTCTGCCCCTTGAACGCGATGCCGAGCAGTACGGCCAGCAGGCCGAGACCGAGCGTTGCCACCCGGGCGACCTTGAGCTCTTCGCCTTCGGCTGCCCTCCCGTGCCGGACAACGTTGACCCACAGGTCGTGGGACAACGCCGCGGCGCCCGACAAGGTGAGGCCCGCGACGACGGCGAGGATGGTGGCGAACGCCACCGCCGCGATGAATCCGAGAAATGGCCGACCGCCCAGGAGTTCCGCGAGGAGCGGCGCCGCCATGTTGCCCCCTTTGTCCACCGCGCGGATGACGTCGGGGCCGACCAGCACCATCGCGCCGAAGCCGAGGACGAACGTCATCAGATAGAAGAGCCCGATGAGGCCGGTGGCGTAGAAGACCGACTGGCGGGCGGCGCGCGCGTCGGGCACGGTGTAGAAGCGCATCAGGATATGGGGCAGCCCCGCCGTGCCGAACATGAGCGCCATGCCCAGCGAGAGCGCATCCAGCGGATTGGCGACCAGCTTACCCGGAGCGAGGACTCCGTCGCCGTAGCGTTCGGCCGCCGCCGCGAACAGGCGGGCCGGATTCAGATCGAACCGCCAGAGCACCATCAGCGCGAGCAACGCGGCCCCGCCCAGGAGCAGCACCGCCTTCACGATCTGTACCCAGGTGGTCGCGAGCATGCCGCCGAAGAGCACGTAGGCAATCATCGCGGCGCCGACAACGACGATGGCGGTTTCGTAGCTCAGCCCGAACATCAGCGTGATCAGTCCGCCGGCTCCGACCATCTGCGCGATCAGGTACAGCGTCACGGTAGCGAGCGTTCCGGCCGCCGCCGCTACTCGGACCGGGGCGGGTCGGAGCCGCGCCGCGAGCACATCGGCAAAGGTGTAGCGCCCGAGATTGCGGAGCGGCTCCGCGATGAGAAAGAGGACGACCGGCCAACCCACCAGCCAGCCGGTCGAGTAGATCAAGCCGTCGAACCCGGTGGTCGAGACCAGGCCCGCGATGCCGAGAAACGATGCCGCGCTCATGTAATCGCCGGCGAGCGCGAGGCCGTTCTGTCCCGCCGTGACCGAGCGGCCGGCGGCGTAAAAGTGCTCGGTGGTGCGGGTGCGCTGCGCCGCCCACCAGGTGATGCCGAGGGTCACCGCGATGAAGCCGAAGAAGAACATTTCCGCGACCGGATTGGGCTGCCCGATGGCGGTCTCCTGCACGATCACGCGGCCTCCCTGAGCCGCTCGATCTCGCCGTCGTAGTGCTCCGAGGTCCAGCGCACATACACCCAGGTGAGCAGCCACGAGGCGACGATCACCAGCGCTCCGAGCAGGATCCCGAGACTCAAGCCGGGCACCACGCGCCGCGCGAGGACCGGGCGCGCGAAGGCGACCAGGCCGATGAATCCGAAGTACAACAGGATCATGAGGAGGGTGAGGAAGAGAGCGATTCGCTCTCGGGCGGCGGCCAGCACCTCGAGCCGGGTCGCGGAATCCGTCATCGTCGGAATCGAGTTCACCCCTGCAGGCGGGGCAGCGGCTCCAGCGTGCGAGCCCGGCGAACGGCGTACACCAGGGTGGCGATGGCGAGCAGGGCCGCGACGCCGAGCCGCTCGCGCCACGTAGTCTGGACCAACAGCCAGATCACGACGGCTCCGGCCAGCACCGGACCAGGTATCCGCCAGGCGTCCGGAAGGGCTCGCCGCCGGCCCGCACGTCCCGTCGGCGGAGCACCACCGCGGCCGCGACCGTCGCGCCGTAGACGACGAGCAGTGCCGCGCTGGCGAGCACGATGAGCCGCTCGAAGGTCCCGCTTACGCCCAGGAGGAAGATGACCAAGCCGAAGGCCGCGATGGCCACGTGCGGCGTCCGGTAGCGGGGATGCACCGCGCCGAACCATGAGGGGAGGCCGCCCTGGCGCGCCGACGCCATCAGCGCCCGTGGCGTCGCGAGCAGATCACCGGCGACGCATACGAACACCGACATCGCAGAGGCACCAAGCAACAAGGTGCGCCCTGCCGGTCCCCATAGCCGACCGGCCGCCGTGGCAAGCGGCGTGGCGCCTTCCTTCGCGAGGTCAGGGCCCAGGAGTCCCTGCGCCACATAGTGCAGTCCGCCGTAGAGCGCGACGATGCCCAGCACCGCCAGGATCATGGCGCGGGGCACGGTTCGCGGAGGATCCACGATTTCGGCGCTGGGGCCAAGCGCGGCATCCGGGCCGGAGAAGGCGAAGAAGATGGGCCAGGGAAGCCGCGCCGAGGGCCGTGGGGGTCGGCAGCTCGATGCTGGGCGGCGCGCCCGCCACCGCGACGAGACCGAAGAGCACCAACGCGACCAGGGGAACCAGCTTGATCAGCGTGAGCAGCTCGACGGCGCGAGCACCCTGCCGCACGCCCCGGATGTTGAGCCAGACGAGGCCGCCGAGCAGCATCGCCAGCGCGACAGTGCGAACGACGCTCGCGCCGCCTGAGCTCGCTACCCGGCTCCCTGCCTCGGCGTAGCAGAGCAGGACCAGGGTCATTGCCACGGCACACACCGCGTAGGCCGCCAGTGCGCCCGCGCCAAGCTGCCCGGCAACCACCGCCGGCAGCACGAAAATCCCGCCGCCGACGGTCAGGTTGACCGCGCTGGCCGCCAGCGCGCGGGTTCCGATGGCCCGGACGAGTTTCCGGTCGGAGGGGTCGAGCTCGAGCTCGGGCGAGAGATCCCCCAGGGTAGGGCCCTTGAGGGTAGCGGTAGCCGGAGGGGATGGGAAGATGGTCAGAGGGGCCGGATGGTCAGGGGTGCAGCCCACCCTCTGACCATCCGTCCATCCTCGCTCAGCCCCGCTCCTCGCTCACCAAGACGCCGCTCGCCGCGTCGAACACCCGGACCCACACGATCACGCCGGCGCGACGGTCGTCCACCACCCGCACCCGCACGAGTCGCTTGTCGTGACCCTTCGCCTTGCCCTTTCCTTTGCCAGGGCCGGCATCGCTGTCCACCGGCCCGTACACGATCCAGCTACCCGCGGGTGCGAACGCCTCGATGTTCGCGCAGCCACGCGCCTTCGCCTGGTGCCCGGGCGGCTTGCCGGGCATCCACACACGGCATTGTCCAGCCGGGGGCAGGTGGCCGGGCGGGATGCCGAGCGTCGCGGCGGTGCTCTTCTTCGACTCGGACGGCTCGGGCTTGGGTTCAGGCTGGTAGATGCTCTTGCCGGAGCAGCCGGTCAGGGCCGCGGCAACGAGCAGCGCGGGAAGCGTGCGCCGGGTATTGGGCATGAGTACCTCGCGGAAAGCGTCGGAGAGCTGCAGGAATTCCGGTCGTTTCGCGAGGGAGCGGCAAGTTGTATGCTCGCCGGGCTGCAAATTATTGCACGGGCCTTACTGGGATATCCGCTGATGCTCGTGGTACCGGCGATAGACGTCCCCATGCGCGGTGGTGGTGTAGGTGAGGAAGAGCGCGCGCCGACTACTCTGCGACCGATTGGGTCCGCTCCGGTGCGGCGTGAGGCTGTGGAACAGGAGGAGGTCGCCCGCTCGGAGGGTGATCAGCTCGGCGTCGCTCAGGTCCATTCGCGCCTCGTCCACGTCGAGCGGCTCCTCAGGCCGCGACTCGAGTCGCCGGTAATGGAAGCGGGGAAATAGCTCGACCGCTCCGTTGTCCGCCCGCGACTCGTCGATGCTCACCTGCAAGGTGAGCAGATCGTCGGCCGGTATGCCGAGCGGCGCCCAGTAGGGGAAGTCCTGGTGCATGGTGTACCCGGCGGTGCCGGGTCGCTTGGTGATCAGCTTGGCCTTCATGAGAGCCGGCTCGGCGCGCAGGACGTCGCCCACCGGTCCCAGTAGGCGAGCGTCGGCCGCGAGGGCCGCGAAGAGCGGCGAGATGTCGACGACGGGATCGATCCGGTCGCGGATCTGGCCCTGTTGCTCGTGGCCGCGCCACTGGACCCGGGCGGCGTCCGGATCGGCGTCCACCACTCCCCACAGCCGGTCGCACTCGGCGCGCCAGGCCTCGATGTCCGCCGCGGTGAATTGGCGGCGGACGCTGACATAGCCATCCCGCCAGTAGCGGGTCGCCAGGTCGTCGGCCTGCTGCGTCGGCATCGAGGTGGTCACGCGGTGGGCTCCAGGATATCGATGCGGAGACCGAGCGGCCGCATCCATTCGGTCTGGCGCGCCACGGCCTCGTACCCGGCATTCCGGTAGAGCTGTTCGGACGGATCGCCGGTGAGCGCGAAGGCGCCCACGCCGGCCCAGCCCTCGCGCCATGCGATCGCGATCGTGCGGTGGAGCACCGCGGTGCCGATGCCCATGCGACGCCAGCTCGGATGAATGACCAGGTTCTTGAGCCGAAGCAGCGACCCGCCCGAGGCCAGCGCGACGACGCCGCAGATAGCGCCGCGCGAGACGATGAAGAACGGACGCATCCACCCGGTGGTCACCCGGATCCGCTCCAGCTCGACCCACGCATCCGGATCCGACTCGTGCCCATCCGGCCCCGGGCCGGCGAGCCGGTGCAGGGCGAGCTTGGCCGCCCAATCGTCCGACGTCGTCACCGGCCGGAGCTCGGCGACCGGCGCGTCGGGCCGCGGGCCGATCGGACGACCGTCCACCGCGAGGACGTAGCCGGTTTCGTCCTGCGGCCGGTAGCCCCGGGCGAGCAGCGCGGCCTCCAGACCGGGATGCCGGCCGGTCAGGTAGTATCGCGCCCTGCGGCAGCCGTGACCGCGGAGGCGCTGCTCCACCAGCTCGACCCATCGAAGCGGATCGCGAGGAAGCACCGAGGGATCTACCCGGTGCACCACGCAACCGGCCGACACCCGCTCCAGGCCGGGCACGCGCGCGATGGTCGCGCCGCCGGCCAACTCCAGCACCGCGGCACTCTCGAAGTAGCTGCGGTCGCTCTCGAGCAGCTCGGCGGCGAGCGACGCCGCGCTATGCGGTTCGGCGGTGGTCGATCGACTCATGGACCAGACTGCGGAAGAACGTCGCGATAGCGGCGTAGATGCGGGTGAGGCGCCCGAACGTGCGGCGTGCGAGTGGCATGCCGGTATGGCGCCATCCGGGAATGCTGGGATGCGGATTCGCTTCCCACAGCACGACCCTGCCGTCGGCGAAGGTCGAGTAGTCCAGAGCGACGAACTCGAGGCCGAGCGCGGCGGCCGCGCGTCGCATCAGCGCGGGCTCTTCCGGGTTGCCGCGGGAGAAGGCGATGTCCGCGGTCAACGCCTCTCGATCCAGTCGCCGGAAGTAGGCGATGTGCTGCCCCAGAGAGGCCCACCCCGCGTAGCGTGAGAAGGTCGAGCCCCTCCAGGCCACGATGGGTGAGGTTGAGAAGAAGATGTGGATCGGCAGCACAACGTCGCCGAAGACGTACGCCCGTTTCTTGTGATAGCACTGGGCCCAGACGCTGGCGGCGTCGCGAAGGCGATACTCCTGGCGCGTGTCCACGAACTGCATCAGGGCGCCGGGGTAGCGGCCATCGGCTTCGGCCGCGGCGATCGCTTCGTCGCGGGTGCCGCACAGGTGCATGCCCTGCTGCGCATGGAGAAGGTCCGGGCGCACGATGACCGGAAATTCCGCGGTCTCCAGCAGGCGCTCGAGCTCGATCGGTCCGGTGAATCGTTGCCCGCTCGCGCAGGGAATGCCGGCCTGCTCCCAGAGGCGGGCTTGCGTGGTCTTGATTGAGTTGGACAGCGTGTCCGGTGGATTCACCACCCGCGCGCCTCGGCGGGTCGCGAGCTCGGCGATCTCGCACGCTTCGGCGAA
Source organism: Gemmatimonadales bacterium (assembly GCA_036257415.1). Taxonomy (GTDB): domain Bacteria; phylum Gemmatimonadota; class Gemmatimonadetes; order Gemmatimonadales; family GWC2-71-9; genus DASQPE01. Next base: position 16,845 of record DATAFP010000039.1, on the reverse strand, counting down.
GCAGTCGGAATACAGCTCGCGCAGCGGGTCGGCCATCCAGAAAACGACGGCTCCGGCGTCGGCCGCCACCGTGGGGGTGGCGCCGCTGCCGGTCTCGTGGATGACGATCCGCCGGCCCAGCGCGGGGTCGTTGCGCCGGATCCAATCGAGCGTGCGTTCGCCGTAGCGGAAGAAGCGCCCGCGGCCGGGACCGTGCCGGACGATGAGAATGGACGTAGAGAGTCGGCTCACGAAACGACGTCAAGCAAGCACTACACCAGCGTCGAATCGCCTCCTAAGTACATGGGTGTCAGTAGGTTGGGAAACCGGCCGCGCGCGGTCGTGTGGCACCGCCGCAGCGAAGCCGGGGCATGAGAGTGTCAGGGCCGGCCGGCGCGGCGAAACCAGATGAGCAGCGACGTGCCCACCGCCAGGACCGCCACCCCCATGATAGCGAGCGGACGCCACACGGCCGAACCATCTCGCGCGCTGCGCGCGCCGAGGTACAAGTACCAGACTCCCGCGGCCACGAGGAACCAGGCGCCGGCACGAAACAGCGGGACGAACCGCATGCTCATCTCCCCGGCCAAAGCGCCTGCCGCACGCGCGGCCCCATGCCGGTCAACCGGGCCACTGATTCGTTGCTGAAGACGAAGCGGATGAAGTTATCCCCGTTGACCTCGCCCCAGTGTCGCATCGGCGTCGCAGCGATCCGGCCGCGAGCGAGCAGCTGCTCCGACGCCGTGAACGAATCGAGGCCCAGCGCCGCAACATCGAGCAGCAACGACCAGCCCCCCGCGGCGGGGGTGAAAGGGAGCCCGTCGAGCTCAGCGACGACCAGATCGCGGCGGCGCTCCCACTCCGCCACCGCCGCTTGGACGCCGTCGTCGGCGGTCGTCAGTGCCGCTGCCGCGGCCGGCTGCGCCAGGCCCACCGGCGTCACCACGTTGTAGATGCCGACCTTGGCGATGTCGGCCATGATGCTCACCGGGCCTATCACCCAGCCAACCCGCCAGCCGATCATCCGGTATTCTTTTGAAACCGATCCGACCGTGATGGTGCGCTCCGCCATCCCGGGTAGCCCGGCGGGGTGCACGTACGATCGTCCATCGTACAGGATTCGCTCCATCGCGGCGTTGTACAAGAGCCAGAGGTCGTGCCCTGCACACACCGTGGCGATTCGAAGCCACTCGGTCGCGTTCAGCACCGCGCCCGATGGCATCGAGGGATTCATCAGAAACAACATCCGGGTGCGCGACGAGACCGCGGCGTCGAGGGCATCGAGGTCGAGCCGCCATCCGCCACTCTCGCGAACGAACGGTACCAGCCGTGGCAGGCCTCCGGCGAGGCGCACCCGATAGATCATCCCGGCGTAGGTCGGGTCAGTGAGGATCACCTCGTCGCCCGGATCGAGCACTGCGAGGAGGGCGTTGAACATGCCGGCCGTGCCCCCGGCGCTGATCACGCACTGGAGCGCCGGGTCATATGTGACTCCACTCAGCCGGCTTACGTGGGCGGCCGCGGCCCGCCGCAGCTCGTCGGTGCCGGTGAAGGGCAGGTAGCTGTTGGCGTCGTCGTCGTCGATGGCAAGCCGGGTGGCGGCGATGGCCGCCGCGGGTGGTCGGAGGTCGGTGTCGAGGTTCTCCAGCCGCAGCACGGCCGGGTCCTTCCCCGCGGCGGCGGCCACCCGGTCGATGGAGAAGCCAGGAATGTCTCGGAGACGGACCGACACGCGACCAATCTATCGTTCGCCGTCAGGGCCGCACTCCCGGGGTGGTGTCATCCGCCGTCCGACCTCCGGATCCCGTGCGTGCCGATTCCGCACCACCCCTCCGGATCCGAGATTTCCGTCGTAGCGTTTACCTACGAACCCACAGGCAGGCCACCATGCTCGTCGCCTCTTTCGCGTTCCTTGCGGCGCTCGTCGGGTCACCCCCGGACACCGTGCCCCTGTACGACAACCTGGGCGATTTCCACCGCAAGGTGACCGCGAGTCCCATCGCCCAGCGCTACTTCGACCAGGGTCTCCGGCTGCACTACGCCTTCAACCACCCGGAGGCGATCCGGGCGTTCCAGGAAGCCGCGCGGCGCGACCCCCGCTGCGCGATGTGCTGGTGGGGCGTAGCGCTCGCGCTAGGGCCGAACATCAACGCGCCAATGGACACGGCGGCGGTCGCGCCGGCGTGGACGGCGATCACCAAGGCCAAGCAGCTCGCCCGTAACACGACTCCGACGGAACGCGCCCTGATCGACGCGCTGGCCAAGCGCTACTCGGCGGACCCTGCCGCCGACCGCGCCAAGCTGGATTCCACGTACGCCACCGCGGCACGGGCCGTAGCACGGGCGTATCCCGCGGACGACGACGCCCAGACCCTCGCCGCCGACGCGATGATGAATCTCCGGCCGTGGAACTACTGGGAGCGAAACGGCACGCCGCAGCCCGGCACGCCCGACCTGGTGGCAATGCTCGAGCGGGTGACGGCGCGGAATCCCAAGCATCCCGGCGCCTGCCATCTCTACATTCACGCCGTCGAGGCCGCGACGCCGGAGAAGGCGGTTCCGTGCGCCGAGCGCCTGGCCGCGCTAATGCCCGGTGCCGGCCATCTCGTACACATGCCGGGGCACATCTACATCCGGGTGGGGCGTTACGCCGATGCGATCGAGGCCAACGAGCATGCAGTGCACGCCGACGAATCGTACATCAGTCAAGAACACCCCCCGATGGGGATCTACATCGGCGCGTACTATCCCCACAACTACCACTTCATGGCGTTCGCGGCCCAGCTCGCCGGCCGGAGTGCAAAGGCCATCGAGGCGGCACGGATCGTGACCGAGCGCGTTCCGCTCGACATACTGGCACAGGTGCCGTTCGCGCAGCCCACCGCGGTGTTCCACCAGCTCGAGTTGCAGACCTTCGGCCGCTGGGACGAGCTGCTCGCGCTTCCCCTTCCCCGCTCCGACCTGCGGTTCGCCGTCGCGCTCGCCCACTTCAGCCGGGGGATGGCCTTCGCGACCAAGGGACGAATAGACGATGCCCGGACCGCGCTCGATACCCTGACGGCCATCGCCGCCGTCCTTCCCAAGGACGACACCCGCACGAGCGTCGAGATCGGCGCGCAGGTGCTGGCGGCGGAGGTGGAGGTGAGGGCGGGGCGGAACGATAAGGCGCTCGAGCAGCTCGAGGCCGCGCAGGAGCTGGAGGACGGAATGGTGTACATCGAGCCCCCCTATTGGCACCAGCCCGTGCGGCACTTAGTCGGCGCCCTGCTCCTGACGATGGGGCGGCCCGCCGAGGCGGAAAAGCGTTATCGCGAGGATCTCGAGCGGTTTCCCAACAACGCCTGGGGGCTCGCGGGCCTCGCGGCCAGTCTCCGTGCGCAGGGGAAGGAGGCTGAAGCCGTCGACGTCGATAAGCGGCTCGCGGCCACCGGTCCGGATGTGAAGCTGACAACGTCACGATTCTAGGCCGCCGACCGGAGCTCACGGGGCCAGGATCAGCGTCCGATCCTGGCCTTTTTGTATGCCTCCCACTCCGCCGGCCCGAGCTCGAGCGTCTGGGTAAGGCGGAGCCGCCCGTCCAGGAACCCGGGCTCGTCCGGAATGGGGATCTCGTACTCGATCAGGGTTCCGTCCCGCGCGTCGGTCCAAAGCAGCCCAGTCGTATTGAACAGGCCGGGGCCGCCGATACGGTAGCGTCGAGTGTCGCGTCCGTCCCTCCGCTCCCGTTGCTCGAAGGCCACCTCCACCGGGCCAAGGTCCGCGAAGCCCACGTCATCCCCAGCGTACACCACGTCCATCCGCGCGAAGACGAACCCGGCTTGCGGATCCCGGAGATGCGGCAAGGCGGCGCCGAGGCTGGCGAAGTCGAAATCGTAGCTGTGCCACGGCCAGGCCCGTACCGTGATCACGCTGTCGGGCAGAAAGGACACCCGGATCTCCGGGCGAGTGCCGTCGGTGGCAAGCGTCCCCTGCAGCACCTCGGGGCCAGCGCGACGGAGCCGCCGCGATTCAAAGCCGCGGACGGAGAAATGCTTCCAGTCGAGTGACGCGGAGACGAGGGTCGCGACGTCACCCCCGGAATCCCACTTCAGCGACTCCAGCCGGTCAATCGCTGGAACGTAGACGGTGACCTGGGTGGGGTGAGTGCCGTCCCGGTTCGACTTGACGTATTCGAAGGCTCGGCCGACGGGCACTCGAGACGAGTCGAAGCGGAACGCGTCGACCTGCGCTCCGGCCAGCCCGGGGCACAGGAGCAGGAGACTGCCGACGACGAGCCGCGCTCCCCGCAATCGCGGCCGGGGCCGCGGCCGCGGAATCATCGCATGCTGGGAACGAACATGATGTGCGCTCGCGGCGTCCCCGCTGCCATGATCCAGGGCGCTCCCTCAGCCGGCGTTTCGGGAATCCCGGTCGATTCCGGCGTCGCCCCGGGGATATAGACCACGAACAGCGTCTTGGCGCCGGTGACGCGCCCCGTCGCCAGGTCGAAGCTCCCGGCGGGCCCGAACATGTTGTACAGCGCCGCGGCGTGGTCCGGCATCTCCAGCGTACCGGCCCGCACCTCCGCGAACCGCGCGCTGTCGACCCGCTCGCCCTCGAGGCCGGCCGCGCGGAGTGCGCGTCCTCGGGCCATGAACGGCTCCAGTGACCGATGATAACAGGCGACCTGGAACTCCTTCTGCGCCGGGTTGGGCGCCAGGCAGATCAACCCGCCCGTGCCGGCCCGGAGAGTGCGAAGCTGCCCGTCGGCACCGTAGCCGAGCACGGTGGCGTCGGCGCGGAGCTCGGGCGGAGCGGCGAGCACCGCGACGGCGATCTGCTGAGTGGCGCGAAGCGGCGCCGTCTGCGCAGTGAGCGGAGCGCTTCCCGCCGTGGCGAGCGTCGCGAGCACGAGACATCGATGAGAGCTGGTCACGGGGCCTCCTGAGTGAGTCAGTCCGCCGGTGCGGTGACGCCCGGCGCGAACGATATCGTCGCGGTATATCCCTCCGCGTTGATCAAGGCGCCCAGGAGCGAGCGGGCGCTGGACTGGGCATGGGCAGCGAGGCCCAGCTCCTCCGCCGAGCGGCCCAGCTGCGCCCGGGCTTCGCGGAAGATCGCGTCGCGGTCGGAGGGGCGAAACGGGTTCCAGAGCCCGCGCTGCTCGTCATAGGTCTTGAGCTCGGTCACCTCGATCCCGAGCACGCGGGCCGGCGGCAGGACCACCTCGACGTGTCGGCGAGCGGAGTCGATCCGAATCTGAGGCGGCGGGTCGAGGTCGATGCCGGCCGTGACCCTTGCCGTGGCGACGACCAGAGACCGCTTGGTCGAGCCGAGCCGGGTATCCTCGAACGTGACCACGTCGCGGACCGTCGTCTCGCTGGTCACGAGCTGCGCAACCGACCTGAGCCGCTCGACCACCAGCGAGTGGGTGACCCCGCCGCGCCCGCCACCGCCCAGCACGCTGGCCCGGGCACCGGCGCAGCGGCTTCCCACGATCCACGCGAGTACCGCCACCAGCACTACCGTCGCGATCCAGCGACCCCGGGTCACGTGCGGAGCTCCGGCACGCCGGCGAGCAACCGCGGGGCCGCGCCTTCTACCAGGCGACCGGCCCGGTCGAGGATGCCCATCCGCTCGAGCCAGGCCTCGAACTCCGGAGCCGGCCTGAGGCTCAAGAGACGACGGACGTACAGCGCGTCGTGGAACGAGGTACTCTGGTAGTGCAGCATCACGTCGTCGGCACCCGGCACCCCCATGACGTAGGTACATCCGGCCGCGGCGAGCAGGGTCAGGAGCGTGTCCATGTCATCCTGATCGGCCTCGGCGTGGTTGGTGTAGCAGACGTCGCATCCCATCGGCAGGCCCAGCAGCTTGCCGCAGAAATGGTCCTCCAGTCCGGCTCGCGTGATCTGCTTGCCGTCGTAGAGATACTCCGGCCCGATGAATCCGACCACGGTGTTCACCAGCAGCGGACGATAACGGCGGGCGAGCCCGTAGGCGCGGGCCTCCAGGGTTTGCTGGTCCACGCCGTGGTGCGCGTCGGCGGACAGGGCGCTTCCCTGTCCGGTCTCGAAGTACATGAGCCCGGCCTCATCCCCGCCGCGGCCGAGCTCTCGCACCGCCTGGTGTGCCTCGTCCAGAAGCGCGATGGTAACGCCGAACCCGGCGTTCGCCGCCTCCGTCCCGGCTACCGACTGGAAAACGAGGTCGACCGGTGCGCCGCGATTGAGAGCTTCCAGCTGGGTGGTGACGTGGGCGAGCACGCAGCTCTGCATCGGGATGTCCCACCGCCGCCTCAGCCGGTCGAGCATCTCGAGCAGACCCCGAACGGTCTCGGGGCTATCGGTCACCGGATTGATGCCCACCACCGCGTCGCCCGAGCCATGCAGCAACCCGTCGAGCATGCTCACCGCGATACCGCGGGGGTCGTCGGTGGGATGGTTCGGTTGCAGTCGGGTGGAGAATCGTCCCTCGAGCCCGAGCGTGGTCCGGAAGCGCGTCACCACCCGGCAGCGCCGCGCCGCCAGCGCGAGATCCTGGAGCCGCATGATCTTGGAAACCGCGGCGGCCATCTCGGGCGTGAGCCCGGGTGCGAGGTGTTGGAGTGCGGCCTCGTCGGGATCGTAGGAGAGGAGCCAGTCGCGGAACCCGCCCACCGTGAGGTGCGCTACGGGAGCGAAGGCGGTCCGATCGTGCGAGTCCATGATGAGGCGGGTGACCTCGTCGACTTCGTACGGGACGACCGCCTCCGAGAGCAGCGTCGCGAGCGGAAGGTCGGCCAGCGCCATCTGCGCGGCGACGCGCTCCTCCGCCGACGCGGCCGCGATGCCCGCGAGCGCGTCACCAGAGCGGTACGGCGTGGCGCGCGCGAGCAGTGTCTTGAGATCGCTGAAGGTGTAGCGAACGCTGCCGACCGTGTGAGCGTACACGCGCGCCTCAGCAGATGACACTCATGCCAGCGACGAGAGCAGCTCCATCATGCGGATATCCCAGGGGTCCGGGGAAGGGTCTTCGCCCGGAATCGCGGGGTTCTGCTGCGGTGTTTCCAGAATCAGCGGGACCCTGCTCGACCGCTGGTCCGCCAGCAGCCAGCGGAACGGCTCGACGCCGATGGCGCCCTCACCGATCAGCGTGTGTCGGTCGAAGTTGGACCCCAGCGCACCGCTGCTGTCATTGAGGTGAAAGAACGACGGCGGCCCGCCGGCAGCCTGCTGAAACTGGTCGAGGATGGCTCGAAACGCGTCAGGCGACTGCGAGATGTCATGGCCCGAGGCGAATAGATGGCAGGTGTCGAGCCCGTAGCCGATCCGTCCGCGATGCCTGGCCGGAACCAGGTCGAGGATCGCGCCGACCTCGGCCGCGGTCTTGCCCAGGGTTGCGCCGCCCCCGGCGGTGTTCTCCACCCAGAGGCGAGTATTCCCGGGAACCTGGTCCAGGGCGAAGGTCATGGCGGCGGCCACCCGCGCGATACCAGTCTCGCGATCGCCGTCAGTGGCGGCTCCCGGGTGGAAGCACACGCCCCCGACCCCGAGCGATGTCGAGCGCTCGAGCTCCTTGAGGAGGCCGCCCGCGGCGCGGACCCGCTTCTCCTCTTCGGCGGCAGCGAAGTTGAGGACGTAAGCGGCATGGACCACCATGTGCTCGAGCTGCAATCCGCACTCGTCGACCGCGCTGCGGAACCGCGCCACCCGCTCGGGACGGATCGACACCTTGTCGCCGTAGTACTTGGGGATCGCGCTGAAGATCTGCACCGACCGGAGGCCGGCGCCGGCGGCGCGCCGCACCGCCTGGTCGATGCCGCCGGAATCGACCGTATGGGAGCCCAGGATGTGCGTGGTGCGGTGCGTGGGGTTCGAATTCAAACCGAACCTGCCCTGAACGGAAAACGGGGAATGTAGTCCCGAGGCCGGGCGAGCGGACCGTGTGCCCTCGGTCACCGCGGCGCGGCGGCACCGCGCACATGATTGGGTCATGCCCATCTTCGCGCGTCGTCGCCGCTCGCGGCCGTCCTCGGCTACCCTCGCCGTGGTCGTGCTCGTGGTCGCAGGCCTTCTGGCACTCGCCGCCCAGCGGCTCGCGCGGTCGCGCCGCCGCACCCGGCGGCGCCGGCTGCTTGCGATTCCGAACGATCGACCCGAGGCACAAGCGGTGGAGGAGCTTCGTGAGCGCCCCCGCCCGGTCGCCGCGGACGAGGCCGCCCGCATCCTCGGCGTCGATGCCGAGACCCTTACCGCGCTCAAGATTCCCGCCACCCCGGGGCCTGACGGCGGGGTGGTCTACGATTCCTGGGAGATCGTGCATTGGGTCGAGCGCCGCCGCAGCGACCCCGCGGCGTTCGCCGCGCTGGTGGCCGGACCGTAACCGGCTCGCAAAACGCTACGACGCGGCGCCGCTTTCCGACGGGCGGCCCAGCGCTTGTCTGAGCTGCGCCGCAATCCATTCCGCTTCCCGCTTGTCCTTGATGCCACCACCGACGCCCAGCGTTCGGCCATCGTAAGCGACCGCACAGAGGTCGTACCACACCCGTTCGCCCGACTGCATTCCGATCCGCACCTCGATCTGCATCACGTCGCCGGCCGGCAGCGTGCGCGGCTCACCCGGGGCGCCGAACCCCGCCGCCACGCTCAGACGATCGCGATCGGCGGTCACCAGCACCACCCGAAACCAGAGTCGCAGCACCGCATACAGAACGAGCCCCTCGACCAGCGCGAAGGCGACCTTGAATCCGATCGGCGCGTCGAGCACGAACACTGCGGTCACCGCGGCGCCCCAGACCGCGGCGAACAGCGTGGTGCCGAGCGCAGCGCGTCGGTTCCGACCGGGTGGGAACAGCACCTCAGTGGCGCCGCCCCGGGTGGTGACTCGAATGGGCGAGTCTGCCGGCTGGATCCATGCGGCAGCGGACGCCTGCTTGCCCAGCAACCGCTCGACCTCCGGACCGGGCGCGGTGTCGCTGGCGGCGGTGCGGAAGACGGGAACCTCGAACACCGACGTGTAGTCCACGCCGGGTACGCTGGCCGAGGCGTGGAGCCTCCAGACGACTCGATCACTGGGATTTGCATCATCGTAGGATGCGGCGTCCGCCGGGATGCGAAACGCCACGGGAATATTGGTGACCAACCCATCCCCCGGCCCTCCGGCGCCTCGTTGCCCGGCGACCCGCTTCTCTTCCTGCCACAGCATGGTTTCGTGGGTCGACCGATTCTTCCCGGAGCCGGTGCGACGGACCCGGATACAGGACAGCGTGAGGGAGAATCCATCGGCCGGGCGCACGTCGGCCGGCGTACGGATCACGCCGCCGAGGCCATGACCGACCGCGGCGGGGACAGTCACCAGATCGAGCCGGGACGCGCCGAACTTCCGGAAGCGCATCGAGGCGCGGGCCGCGGCGCCGAGGAGTCCGAGGCCGACCGCGGGAAACAGCAGCACCAGCCACGCCGCCGAATTGTGCTTTGCGATGGCGTCGCGGATGCCGAAGAAAGCGGCGGGGAGGGCGATCAGATTCCACAGTGCGGCGAACCCCCACAGGCCGGCTGCCGCGCTTCGGTTGACGTCCTTGGCCTGACCTGCCGCCCAATCCTGCCGCCAGCGCCAGGGCTCGTCGGGATACTGCTCCTGAGCCCGGCCGCGCCGCTGGCTCTCGCGCCGACCAGCGACCACGGCCGCAAGGCCGCTTACCCCGACGATTCCGAAGACCAGCCCGAAGAACCCGAGCGCGGCGCCACCGGCTCGCTCGCCCCCGACGAATTTCGGCACGGCGAGCGCCATCCCACCGACTCCGAACGCGATGAACGGAACGCAGAACAAGGCGGCACAGCCGAACCCCACGGCAGGCCGGGAGTTCAACCCGGGGGCCCCAGCTCGACCGGCGTATCGGACCGCCCGCCCCACTCGGCCCAGGCCCCGTCGTAGACGGCGACCTGGTCGTGCCCCAGCAGGTGCAGGGCGAACACCAGGCTGCACGCGCTGGTCCCGGAGCCGCAGGTCGCGACCACGGGTCGGTCGAGATCCACCCCCGCCGCGGCGAGGCGCCGTCGGAGCGCCTCCGACGGCAAGTAGGTGCCGTCGGGTGCGACCAGCTCGGTGAAGGGAAGGTTGCGGCTGTCAGGCATGTGGCCGCTCCGGACGCCCGGCCGGAACTCCGGCTCCGAGCCGTCGAACCGCGAGGCCGAGCGGGTATCGACCACCTGTTCGCCGCGGGCGGCGAGATTGGCGACCAGGTCGGGGAGGCGGCGAACCCGCTGGGGGTCGAGTCGCGCGGTGAACCGGCCGCGCCTCGGGGCGGGCGTGTCCCTCTCGAGCGGCCGACCCTCCGCCTTCCATTTGACCAAGCCGCCGTCGAGCAACGCGACCCGCTCATGGCCAAACACGCGGAGGGTCCACCAAGCCCTCGGTGCGCTTAGATTCACGCCCGATCCGTCGTACACCACGATCGAGTCGCCGTCGCTCAAGCCCAATTCGCTCATGCGCTCCGCGAACCGCTGCGCGGGGGGCAACATGTGCGGCAGCGACGTCGTGTCGTCACTGGTAGCGTCGAGATCGTAGAAGACCGCCCCGGGAACGTGGCCCGCCGCGAACTCCGCGACGGCATCCCGGCCGCTCGTGGGCAAGTACCAGGACGCGTCGACAACCCGCAGGTCAGCGCGACCCAGACGCGCCGCAAGCCAGGACGTGGAGACCAACGCTGGATTGTCCTCGGGCATGTCCAATTGTACTTCGCGGGCCCGATAGCTTGGAGGGGTTATTTCGGTCGATCCATTGTTCGCCGTGCTGCAGGCAGCAGTCCCCATCCCCGAACCGAGCGAGCTGGCGGTCCGCTATCATCGCACCGGGAATGCGCTCTGGGTCCTGAACACGGCGATCGACTTCGCGTTGCCGGCGGCGTTGCTCTGGTTCGGATGGTCGGCGCGCCTGCGCGACCGAGCGCGGCGGATTGGACGGGGGTGGCTCGGGACGCTGCTGGTGTACGTCGTGCTGCTGACGTTGGTGGTGAGCGTCGCGACCTTGCCGCTCGCCTTCTACATGCAATACGTGCGTGAGCATGCCTACGGTCTCTCCAACCAGACTCTGGGCAAATGGGTCTCGGACTCCCTGACCTCGCTCGCGCTGGCGCTGGTGGTGGCGCCGCTGGTGGCCATCGTGCCGTATGCCCTGCTGCGGCTGAGCCCGCGGCGCTGGTGGATGTGGACCGCCGCCGCCGCGCTCCCGTTTCTGGTCGCCACCTTCATCGTCGTCCCGGTGTGGGTTGCGCCGCTCTACAACGAATTCCGACCGCTGTCTGATGCCGCCCTCGAGGCTCGCATCCTCGAACAGGCGTCGCGGGCCGGCATCGATAGCAGCCGGGTATTCGAGGTCGAAAAGGCGGTCGATACCCGCGCCATCAACGCCTACGTCACCGGGTTCGGCGGCACGAAGCGGATCGTGCTCTACGACACGCTGCTCGACAAGTTGGCGCCGGACGAGATCCTCTTCGTCCTCGGCCACGAGATGGGCCATTACGTGCTCCGGCATGTTTTGGTCTCGCTGGTCCTCAACTGGCTCCTGATCGCCTTCTCATTGTGGTTCATTCACCGCACGGCGGGCGCGCTGCTCAGGAGATTCGGACCGGTCTTCGGCTTCGGCCGCGTCGACGATCCGGCCTCCGCGCCGCTGCTTCTGTTGCTCGCGTCGGTGGTGTCGTTCATCGTTCAACCACTCGGGCTCGCCATCTCGCGGTATCAGGAACACGAAGCGGACCGCTTCGGGCTCGAGCTCACCCGCGACAATCACGCGGCCGCGACCGCGTTCGTGAAGTTGCAGCAGGAGAACCTGTCGGTTCCCCGGCCGGCGCCGATCTACCGGGTCTGGCGCGCCGCACACCCTAGTCTGGCGGAACGCATCACCTTTGCGAACCAGTATCGTCCCTGGGTTACCGGTCATCGGCTCCGGTATGGCGACCGCTTCACCCGGCGCTGAGCTTCGAACCCGCCCCGCGCCCGACCGTGCGGCCCGGCTCGCGCTCTTGTTGCTCCAGGCCGGTGCCGTGGCGACTGTGCTCGTCGCGGCGCCGTTCACGCTCTTCGATCTCGAGCGGCATGCGGTGCCCAAGGAGCTCGCGCTGCACCTTGCGGCCGCGGGCGGGGCGGCGCTCTGTCTCTCCCGGGTGCGGCGGCTGTCGCTCTCGCTCGCCGACGCCCTGGTGGCCGCCTTCGTGGCGCTGTCGTTCCTTTCCGCCCTGTTCGCCACCAATCACTGGCTCGCGGTCCGCTCCCTCGGCATCACCGCGTCCGGCGCGCTGGTGTTCTGGACCGCGCGGGCGTTGCGTTCGGCCGGGCTCGCCCGTCAGTTGCTGCTCACCCTGGCCGCGGGCGTGGTCCTCGCCGCAGTCACGGCGCTGCTCCAGGCGTACGGCGTCGAATCGACGCTGTTCGCCGAGCGACGAGCCCCCGGCGGGGCGTTCGGCAACCGAAACTTCATGGCCCACTTCGTGGCCCTCGGGATTCCGGTGCTGCTCCTGGCCACGCTCGAATCCCGGCGCCGGCGCGAGGCCTGGCTGCCCGCGGCCGGTGGCGTCATCCTCGGCGCCGCGCTGGTTCTCTCCCGCTCGCGGGCCGCGTGGCTCGGGACGCTGGCCGCCGTGGCAATTCTTGCGGTCGAAGGACTCTGGTTCGGATTTCTCTGGCGCGACGTCATCAGCCGGCGCCGAATTCTCTTGTTCGCTCTGGCGCTCGCGGTGGGCGGCCTGCTTGCGATGGTGCTGCCCAACACCCTGGAGTGGCGCTCCGACTCGCCCTACCTGGATTCACTCAAGGACGTCGCCAACTACAAGGAGGGGAGCGGCCGAGGTCGCCTGGTGCAGTACCAGAACTCCCTCCGCATGGCGGCCGGCCACCCGGTTCTCGGAGTCGGGCCGGGCAACTGGCCGGTCGCCTATCCCGCGTACACCACCCCGGAAGATCCGGGGTTCGATCCCAACGATTTCATCCCCACCAACCCCTGGCCCAGCAGCGACTGGATTGCCTCCCTGGCTGAACGGGGAGCGCTCGCCACGATGGCCCTGGCTGGAGTGGCCGGGGCGCTCGCGATCGGGGCGTGGCGCCGCTGGCGAATGGCGCCGGAGACGACCGAAGGAACGGAGAGCCTGACCCTCATCTTGATCCTGGCGACGGGGGGCGTGGTGGGGAGCTTCGACGCCGTGCTCTTGCTTCCCGCTCCGACGTTCTTCGTGTGGGCGGCGCTCGGCCTCCTGGCACGGGCGCCCAAGCGGCCCATCTGGGAGATCGACGTGGAGAAGAAACGGGCGGTCCAGCTCGCCGCCGTGGTCACAGCGGCCGGGTTGGTGTTCGCCGCGCGGAATGCGAGCCAGCTATGGTCGATGGCCGCGTACGGCGAATCGGGACGACTGTCGGCGATGGAGCGTGCCGCCCGCATCGACCCCGGGAGCTATCGGATCAGCATGCTGTTGGGATACGCCTGGAGAAACCGCGGACGCTGCGACCTGGCGCGGCCCCACGCCGAACGCGCCCGGGCCCTATTCCCCAATCATCCCGCGCCGCGACAGCTGCTGGCAGCCTGCCGGCGCCGTTGAGCCGAACCAGTCGCGTCAATTGCTCGCCCCGTCGCGAACCGGAGCTACGGTGTCCAGCCAGGCGAGGACTTTGGATCTCAGCGTCGGAAGCGGTAGCGAGCCATCCTCCAGCACCCGGTCGTGGAATTGGCGAATGTCGAACCGTTTGCCCATCCGCCGTTCGGCTTCGGTGCGCAGCGCGCGAATTTCCAGGTTGCCCAGCATGTAGGACGACGCCTGCCCGGGCATCGAGATGTACCGATCGACCTCACTTTCGACCGTCTTCGGCGCCACCACCGAATGCGCTGCCAGAAACTCGACAGCCTGCTCTCGCGTCCACCCCTTGGTGTGGATTCCGGCATCCAGCACCATTCGCGTTGCGCGAAATGCCTGACTGGTGAGCAGCCCGAGTCGAGCCACAGCGGAGCTGTACACTCCCATCTCCCCGGCCACGGTCTCGGCGTAGAGCGCCCAGCCCTCGCCATATCCGGAGTTGAAGAGCAGGCGTGCCAGCGGATGCGATTCGCCCCGCTCCGCGGCGATCGTCACCTGCAGATGGTGCCCGGGGACGGCTTCGTGAAATGCGGTGCTTTCAATGCGGGCGCGGCTCTGCTGCTCCGGCGCGAACGTGTTGATGAAGAAGATTCCGGGGCGGGTCCCGTCCTCCGAAGGCCGGTTATAGTACGCCACATTCCCAGCCCGCTGCTGGTACTCCGGCTGTTGCTCCACCACCAGCTCCGCCTTCGGCAGGATACCGAACCACTTGGGTAACGCAGCGCTGGCCCGGGCGATCGCGGCGTTCGTGGTATCCATGATCTCCTGGCGAGTGCGGAACGTCAGCGCCGTATCGGTGCGCAGTCGCCGCAGCACGGTCGGCACGTGGCTCGTGCCGAGGACCCGCTGGCCCAGCTCGCCGATGGCGCGCTCGAGCCGGGCGAGCTCCCTGGTTCCCCGCTCGAAGATCGAGTCGCCCGGCAAATCGAGTGTGGTGGACCGCCGCACCGACGCGCGATAACACGCAAGACCCGCCGGGACAGCGGAGGCGGCGATGCTGGTGCGGGCCTGCGCGAGATACTCATCCGCCAGGAAGGCGCGATACCGCTCGAGGGCCGGATTGACCTCATTCGCCACCACACCGACGAACGCGCCGCGAAACTCGGCGGACGAGTCCCGCTGGGCAGGTGAGGCGAGGGGGGAGGAATCCGGCGCGGCGGCGAGCATCTGCGCTACATCCCGGATCACGGCGGCAACCACCGGCCGCGGAGCGACGTACCCCTGCCGCACCCCTTCCCTCAGGTTTGCGATCTCGGTGTCGACGTAGCGCGGCACTCGCCGCCAGCGGGTCAACGCCTGGGCGCGCAGGCTGTCGCTGCCGACCGGCTGTGCCCGCGCCAGCAGGCTCAGTCGATTCTGCAATCCGCCCGACGTCCGGACCGCCCACAATTCGGAGCGGCACACTCGGTGACCCACGGATGCGTCCAGTGCGTCGAGCATGATGGCGTACGTGGTCCAGTCGCGCTCACCCGGCGTCGGAGGCTCGAACCGGCGAACCCGCGCGAGCAACGCGTCTTCCAGCCGATGCCAGCGTTCCAGCGCGGCGCGCGAGTTGTCGAGGAGCTGGTCGTGCGCCGCGCCCGGCACGCCCTGATACGTCAATCGCTCGGGCTCGCGCGCAACCAGCGCCGCCACATACTCGGTCGCGAGGGCGGACACGGGAGACTCCTGGGCGGCACTCGACGGCGCACCAGCAGCGGTCGCGAGCCCGGCGAGCGCGAAGATAGACCAACGGCGCATCGGGTATGGTCCCTCTCAAAACGGTTCAAGTGTTAACGCCGCTTCCGCCCGGCCGTCCTATCGCTCCGGTCGCGACGCCAACGTCTCAGGCGTACGAGCAGCGAAACCCGATCCCAGGAGCAGCGATCATGCGCAAGATCTTGCAGTGGCACACCGCGACCGCGGGGCTCGTGTTGTTGGGCGTGGCGGCGTGCAGTGACGACGGAGCGGGCCCATCAAGCAGTGGTCTGACGCAGGCCCAGGCCGAGTTCGCGGCGGAGGTAGTGAGCGATGACGCCGACGCGCAGGCCGACGGGTTGTCTTCGACGACGGCGGACGCCGCCAGCTTCAGCGTCGCGCTCTCGCCGTTCGGCGGGCAGTGCAGCCCGGCGCCCGGCGTGAGTCCCACACCCGCCGATCAGGACGGCGACATCGTACCCGACTCGGTGCGCTTCGCGTTCGACCCGCCGTGTGTGCTCTCGCTGCCACTCCGCACGATCACCCGGGCCGGCATCGTCGACCTGGTGGACCCGACGCCGACGGATCTGGATTGGGCGCGACGAGTCCGGTTCATCGACTTCCTTACCACGCGCGAGCGGATCGCGAGCGACGCCACGGTCTCCGCCCTCAGGAACGGGGTTCGCACCATCACGGGAGACGCGGACGCGCTCCACCACGACGTCACCGGTTTCACCACCGCCTTCACTCACGCCAATGGGTCGGTCACTACCCACACCCGAACCTGGTCATCCGACTTCACCGCCGATAGCCCGGGCAGCATTGCGCGAAACCAGTCCCTGCCCAGCGGTACCTGGGACATCAGCGGGACGTCCAGTTGGAGGCATGAGGACGTGACCTGGAGCGCGTCGGTCACGACCAATCCCGCGCTGCACTACAACGCGGCATGTACCGACGCGCCTCGGTTCGATGCCGGCACGCTCACGCTCGTCGTGACGCGTACCGGCGCCACGTCCACGGTCACGATCGACTATACCGGGTGTGGGCAATACGACGTCACCAGGGAGTAGCCCTACCACTTCCTCGCGACTTCCTGCACCCATGCGACGTCGCCGTCCGCCCGGTGCCAGATCCGCCTGAGCTCGGCGTGGGCGCGGGCGGCGGCCTCGCGGTCGCCGTTCATCACGGCGGCGCGGGAGAGACCCAGGAGCGAGAGGGCGCGCCGAGGCGCGAGCTGAAGTGAGCGCTCGAACTCCCGCTGGGCGCCCCGCCCGTCGGCCAATCCGAGCAGCACCTCACCCAACAGCTCGTGGCTCGGCTTGACAATGTCGGGCGGGCCGTACTCGAGAGGCAGCGCGTCTTCGGCACCTGCCGCTTCCCGAAGCATGGCGACCGCCTCGTCCTTGTGGCCGTCGACCAGGACGAGCAAAGCGCGCAGCTCCTTCGTCAGGATGCCCGCGATCTCCGCGTTCGCCCCGTAGCGGTCGGCGGTCGGCGCGGTCTTCGATCGCCGTTCGAGCTCGGCCAGCCAGCGCTCCGCTTCGGGACGGTCGCTCCGCCCGAGCGCAGCCAGCGCCAGGGCGAACGCATCCATCGCTTGCGGCGCC
>DATAFP010000016.1:0-4462 GCA_036257415.1 Gemmatimonadales bacterium | reverse complement strand
GCACCCTCACAACCTTCCGCCGTAACGCCGAGGGCCAGGTCGACTTCGGCCAGAATCTGTTGCATGCAGGCACCGGCCGGCTCGAAGTGGGCATGGCCGTCGAGCTGCTCGATTGAGAGACTGCCGACACATCCCTCGACGCCACACGGAGCCTCCGATGCGGATCGGCCTCTTCTGCGTTCTGCTGAGCCTCGTGCTTTCCACACCGGCGGACGCGCAGGGCTCCGCGCCCGTGCCCGACTCGCTCGCCTTTGCGGCGCTGACCTGGCGTGAGCTCGGCCCCCACCGCGGCGGGCGCTCGGTGGCGGTCGCGGGGTCGGCGGCGCGGCCCAACGAGTACTACATGGGCACGACCGGCGGCGGGGTGTACAAGAGCTCGGATGGAGGACTGAACTGGTCAGCCGTGACCGACAAGTATTTCGGCGGCGCGATCGGCGCGATTGCGGTAAGTGAATCGAACCCGGACATCGTGTACGTGGGAACCGGCGAGTACCCCATTCGCGGCAATGTTTCTCACGGCGACGGGGTGTACAAGACAACCGACGGCGGCAAGACCTGGCGGTACGTCGGACTCGCGGAGACGCGCCAGATCGCCCGAGTGCGGGTGCACCCGAAGAATCCGGACGTCGTGTACGTGGCGGCGCTGGGGCACGTGTGGGGCCCGAACCCCGACCGGGGGATCTACCGAAGCGCGGACGGCGGGGCCACCTGGAAGCGCATCCTGTCGCGGAACGACTCCACCGGCGCCATCGAGCTGGTCATGGATCCCGCCCAGCCCTCCACTCTGTACGCGGGATTCTGGCAGGCCGGCCGCAAGCCGTGGCAACTGGTGAGCGGCGGCGCCGGGAGCGGAATCTTCAAGTCCACCGACGGCGGAGAGCACTGGACCGAGCTGACCCGGAAGCGCGGGCTCCCGAAGGGGCTCATCGGCAACGTGGGCCTCGCGGTGTCGGCCGCCAAGCCAGCCATCGTCTGGGCGTTGATCGAGTCCGACTCGGGCGGGGTGTTCCGCTCGGGCGACGGCGGCGAGACCTGGGAGCGGGTCAATTCCGAGCGCAAGCTCCGGCAGCGCGCCTGGTACTACACTCGCATCTACGCCGACCCCAAGGACACCAACACGATCTACGTCAGCAACGTGGACTTCCAACGGTCCACCGACGGCGGTCGCACCTTCCTGACCATCACCACACCGCACGGCGACAGCCACGATCTCTGGATCGCACCGAAGGACCGCGACCGGTTGATCGAGGGAAACGACGGCGGTGCGAACGTGTCGCGGAACCGCGGCAAGAGCTGGACGGGGCAAGACTACGCCACTGCGCAGTGGTATCACGTGTCCGCGACGAGGCACTTCCCCTACCGGATCTGCGGCGCACAACAGGACAATTCTTCCCTGTGTGGCCCGAGCCGGTTTGCGGGGGGCGGCGTTCCACTGGGCGAGTGGAAGGATGCCGGAGGGTGTGAATCGGGATACGTCGTTTCGCGACCCGACGATCCGGACGTCGTCTACGCGGGTTGTTACGGTGGCATCCTCACGCGCACCGACCTGCGGACGGGCCTGTCACGCAACATCACCGTCTGGCCGGTAAATCCCATGGGCCAGTCGGCGGGCGATCTCAAGTACCGCTTCCAGTGGACCTTTCCGATCCTGGTTTCGCCCCACGATCCGGGAACGCTGTACGTCGGCGGCAATGTCGTGTTCCGCTCGCGCAACGACGGCCAAAGCTGGGAAGCGATCAGTCCCGACCTCACGCGTCACGATCCCGCCACCCTCGGCCCCTCTGGTGGCCCGATCACCAAGGACCAGACCAGTGTGGAGTACTACGGCACGGTGTTCACCCTCGCCGAGTCGCCCAAGGAGCGCGGGGTGCTGTGGGCGGGATCGGACGACGGACTCATCCACGTCTCCCGCGACGGCGGTGGCACCTGGACCAACGTTACGCCCAAAGATTTCGGCTCGTTCACCCGGGTGTCGCTGATTGACGCGTCGCCGCACAAGGCCGGCACCGCCTTCGTCGCAGCCAACCGGTACCAACTCGACGACCTTCGGCCCTACCTCTGGCGCACCGATGACTACGGCCAAACCTGGCGCCGTATCGACGCGGGCATTGCACCGACGCAGTTCACCCGGGTGGTGCGGGAAGATCCCGAGCGGGCCGACCTCTTGTACGCCGGGACCGAGCGCGGCGTGTGGGTGTCGTTCGACGGCGGCGCCCACTGGCGACCGCTGCAGCGAAACCTGCCTCCGGTGCCGGTGCACGACCTGGTGGTCGTGGAGGGCGACCTGGTTGCCGCGACCCACGGGCGGAGCTTCTGGGTGCTCGACGACCTGTCCGTGCTGCGGCAGTTCAGCGACGGCGTGGGTGCCAAGGCGGCCCACCTTTACCGCCCGCGGGATGCCTACCGCATTCAGTGGGGATCCCAACTTCCCGAAGGCTCGCACGCCATGGGGGCAAACCCACCCAGTGGTGCGGCCATCTGGTACTGGCTCAAGGAACCCCGCCAGACGGTTCGCATGGAGCTGCTGGATTCGGCCGGGAGCGTCGTGCAGCGGTTCACCAGCGACCCGGATTCGCTGACCATTGCGGACAGCCTTCGGATCGAGACCCGGATCGACAGCCTGGGGCGCATGGGCGTGTCGCGCGAGGCGGCGGAGGAGCAAGTGAAAGAGCAGGTGCAGCTGGAGGACCGAAGCCGGGAGACGCCGCAGCGCCGCCGGCAGCCGCGGGTTCCGAACAAGCCCGGGCTCAACCGCTTCGTGTGGGACCTCCGCGCCGCCGACGCCTCCGATTTCGAGGGACTCGTCCTCTGGTTCGCCAACGTTCGGGGGCCGGTGGTGCCGCCGGGGCGGTATACCGTCCGGATGACCGCGGCCGGCCAAACGCTGACCGATTCGTTCGCGGTCGTCAAGGATCCGCGCTCCTCCGCGACGCCGGCCGACCTCGCCGAGCAGTATGCGCTCGCCTCGGCGATTCGCGATCGGACTTCGCTGGCGCACGACGCCGTCAGAACCATCCGGAGTCTGCGCACCCAGCTCGGGGCCCGTCAGGCCCGCTTGGGAAATCGGGGCGGCGGTGTTGCCCGCGCTGCCGGGCCGCTGCTCGCCCGGCTGGGCGAGATCGAGCGCGCGATCTATCAGGTCAGGAACCGCAGCGCTCAGGATCCGCTCAACTACCCGATTCAACTGAACAACAAGATCGCGGCGCTGGGACCGACGGTCGCCAGCGCGGAGGCCAAGCCGACGGCCCAGTCGTACGAAGCCTTTCGGATGCTGTCGGCGCAGCTCGACGCCGAGCTCAAGCGGCTGAGGGAGACGTTGGACCGTCAGTTGCCGCCGGTGAACGCAGAGCTCAAGAAAGTCGGCGCTGAGCCGCTGGCTCTATAAAGGCAGCGGAGCGCGGGCGTCGGGATTGCCCCGGTTGACGGGTCTGAAATGCAAGTACATACTTGCTTTCATGACCGACACCCGCCATCGCCTGATCGAGGTCACCGCTCGGCTCTTCGCCGAGGCAGGGTACCACGGCACCACCACCCGTCGCATCGCCCAGGAAGCCGCGCTCAACGAGGTCACGGTCTTCCGCCATTTCGGGTCCAAGGACGCGCTCATCCGCGAGGCGCTCCGGGTCATCGCCCGCGAGCGCCGCCCCATGCTCGACACCGCCGCGCCCGATCCGCTCGCCGAGCTCAACCGGTGGGCGCTCGCGTGCTTCACCCATTTCTACGATCACCGGAACCTCATCCGGCGCATGATGGGCGAGATGGTCGAGCGCCCGGAGATCGCGCCTGGTCTCTGCGAGGACACCAACGAAGAGTTTTTCCAGCTGGTCCGCTTCCTGGAAGCGCTTCGGGAACGCGGCCAGGTGCGGTCGGATGTCCGGTCGGAAGCCGCCGCCGGTATGCTCATCGGCGCGCTGCTCTCCAATGCGCTTTGGCGCGACTTGCTACCCGACATGCCGCCGCCGGAAGAGAATGTGCGGCTCTACGTCGAGCTGCTGCTCAGGGCGGTGGGTGCCGACCGGCGGCTCACGCCGCGTTCCGCGGGCAAACGCCAGGCGGCCTCGCGATGAGGGTCGCGATGCTGGTGGCGACCGCCGTAGCCGTGCTGCTTCAGCCCCTGCAGGCGCAGCAGCCCTCAGCCACACCCGGGCCACGACCGATCACGCTGGAAGAGGCGTTAGGGCTGGCGGAGGGAGCAAGCGAAAACGTCGGAATCGCGCGCGCGGCGGTGGAGCGAGCGCGCGGAGACCGGGAGCGAGTGCGCAGCGACTACTTCCCGCAACTAACCGGCTCCGCCACCTACACCCGCACGCTCGAGTCGCAGTTCGACATCGCGCGGGAAGCCTCCCTCCAGATCCCCAGCCGGTGCCAGGTCCCGTTCGTGGCACAACCCACGGCGCCCGGACGGGTCGACTCGCTCGAAGCGGCGGTCGAGTGCGTGTCCCGCTTCGGGCCGGCAGGGGGC
>DATAFP010000270.1:0-6978 GCA_036257415.1 Gemmatimonadales bacterium | reverse complement strand
GGGCTGATCTGGCTGCCGCGGTGGGCGATTCTCGCGTTCGCGGTGGTGATGATCGCGGGCCACAATCTCATGGACGGGATGGGCCGCGCGCCGTTCACGTCATTCGGAGATGGGGCGGCGCCGATGTCTGTCAGCGACTGGATCTGGAGCGTGGTCCACGTGCCGAATCCACCGGTCATCTATCCGTTGGTGCCATGGATTGCGGTCATGGCCCTCGGTTATGCGTTGGGGCCGCTGGCTCAGATGGAAGCCACTCGGCGCCGGCTGCTGTTCCTTCAGCTCGGGTTCGCGCTCGCGGCTGCGTTCATTGTGTTGCGTGCCATCAATGGCTACGGCGATCCGTCGCGCTGGTCGACCCAGGGCTCGCCGGCCTATACCGTGCTCTCCTTCCTGAATACGACGAAGTACCCGCCGGCCCTGTTGTTCCTGCTCATGACGCTCGGGCCGACGCTCATCCTGCTCGGGCTGTTCGACCGGGCGCATGGTCCGATCGCGCGGTTCTTTATCACCTACGGGCGGGTGCCGTTCTTCTTCTACATCCTGCACTTCTATCTGATCCACCTGCTCGCGCTGGCAGCCGCAGCGCTCACCGGCTTTGAGGTGGGGCCGTTCCTCACGCCGCCGTTCTTCTTCCCGACGGAGTACGGCTTCAGCCTGGGGGTCGCGTATCTAGTGTGGATCGGGGTGGTGCTGGCGCTCTACCTGCCATGCCGCTGGTTCGCCGGGGTGAAGGCCCGGCGAACCGACGCGTGGCTCAGCTATCTCTGATCAGCCGGTGGCCTGGGGAGCGTACGCCTTCCGCGTGGACAGATCGAAGGTGGCGCCGCGGACCAGCACGTGGAGCCGGACGCCGATCAGACACACCGGATCGTCCTTCTCCAGCTGGTCCATCGAGGAGAACTCCACTTCTGCCGGATCCACCACCGTGATTGCTCCGGTGCCGGCAACCTCGAAGGTATTGTCGGGGCCGATGAACGCCGCGGTATCCTCGTCCAGGCCGAGCCCGATGGCGAACGGGTTGTAGGCCAGCGCGGAGAGCAGGCGACCCAGCCGGTCACGCTGGCGGAAGTGCTGGTCGATCACAACCCGGTTGGTGAGGCCCAGCCCGGGCGAGAGGGTGACGCTACCGGCGTGGGGCGTCGCGCCCTCGTCACCGGTCGCGATCATGTGCTCGGACAGAAACGCCGCGCCGGCCGATGTGCCCGCCACGTGCGCGCCCATCGCGTTTCGCCGCCGGATCGCCTTCGCGACCGGCGTGCCGCCCAGGATCGTCGAGAGCCGCAGCTGGTTTCCGCCGGTGAGGAAGATGGCGTCGGCCCGCTCCAGCTTCTCGACCCATTCCTCCGCTTCGGCATCCTGGCGGGTGTCGAGCGGCAGCGTGCGGGCGGCGCGAACGCCCAGATCGCGGAAGACCGCTTCGTATCGCTCCCCCGTGTCGGGGAGCTGGGATGCGGTGGCGATGATCGCAATGCGCGCATCGCGTCCACCGGCGAGCCGCACGAACCGGCGAAGGATCGTGGGATCGCCGACCTTGCCTTCAGCGCCGCCCACCGCCACGATGTAGCCCCGCGGCGAGCCGCCCTCTGCCCGGGCCGGCGTCACTCCGGCCGTCCCTGGAACGGTCCCCTCACTTCGGCGCGCCCGTGGCGCACGTGCCACCGCCCGCGTGCCATCACGTCGTGGATTCCTCCCTTGGCGTCCAGAACCAGCAGGTCCGCATCCATCCCCACGGCGATCCGACCCTTGGTACACAGCCTGAGCAAGCCGGCCGGATTTGCCGTGAAGGGCGGCAGCGCCTGCTCGAGCGAATGGCCTTCCGCGAGGAGTCGGCTCAGGGTGGCGGCGAGCGCCGCCGGACTGCCCACCTCAAACCCGGTCACCCGACCGTCGGCGTCGAACGAGGGCAGACACCCGCCGCCGTCCGAGCTGATCGTGATCCGCTCGTGTGGGAGCCCCGCGTCCCAGTAACGCACCAGCGCCTCGGCGGCGTCCCACGCATCCTCGCCCTCCGCGACCGGAAACGCTGTGACGTCGATCGTCACCCCGCGGTCCGCCAGGTCCAGCGCCTCCTCGAAGAGCGCCCGGCGCCGGTTCACGTGGGTCGGGTTGAACACGCGGGCCGGGATTTCGCTCCGGTCCAGGGCGTCGCGCACGAGGTCGAGGCCCCGGGGGCCGTCGCCCACATGAAGATGCAAGATTCCCGCCTTCCCGCTCATGAGGCCCGCGACATGCGCCTCGCTCGCGAGCCGGAGCAGCTCGTCCAGGGTCGGCTGGCTGGAGCGGTGATCGCTGATGGCGATCTCGCCGACACCGATGATCGGATCCACCAACGCAATGTCCCCGCGCACGGAGCCCGTGAGCGTGCGGGGCGGAAGGTGATAGCCGCCGGTGTAGCAAAGCGCGGTGAGGCCGAGCTGGGTCAGCCCCCGCGCCGTCGTGACGAGCTCTGCGGTGCTGCGGGTGACGTCGTCGGTTCCCAGAACCCCGACCGCCGTCGTAATCCCCGCGCGGGCGAGCGTGCTCGGGGCGAGTGGGGGGACGCGGGTGTGGGGTCCTGCCTCGCCACCACCGCCGGTAAGGTGCGAGTGCGCGTCGATGAAGCCGGGGACGACCCGCCGCCCGGCGAGATCGGTTTCGTCCGCCTCGAGCACGGTTGGCAGCGCAGGAAGCGCATCGCCCATCCAGGCGATGCGCTCACCGGCCACAATGAGGTCGAGGAGGCCGCGCGGTTCGGGCGCGTAGACCTCGGCGTTGCGGAGGACGTGGATCACCGCGTGGCGGCGTCGTCCAGACGGAACTGACCCGCGGCGAGGTTGAGCTGCTCGGCGGTGGAGGCGAGCCGGCCCGCGGAAGTCGAGATCTCTTCGGTGGAGGCGTTGAGCTGCTCGGCGGCGGCGGCGATCTGCTGAGCGGCGGCGGCGTAATCCTCGGTGCCGGCCGACACCTCGCGCATTCGGCTGGCGATGGTCTCCACCAGCGACCGGACGTCGTCGGCGGAGACGCTGATCCTGCGGGTCCACTGGTCGTTCTCTTCGGCATCGGCCGCGACGCCGGCGAGCCCGCTGGCCGCCGCATGAGCGGCGTCGCGGGCCGCGAGCCCGCCCTGGCCGAGCCGGAGCAATCGCTCCCGCGCCGTGCCAACCCGCTCGAGCACCGCTTGCACGGTGGTCTCGGTCGACGATGCCGCCTGCGCCGCCTGGGCCGCGAGCTTGCGGACCTCCTCGGCGACGACGCTGAAGCCGCGGCCCTCTTCGCCCGCGCGGGCCGCCTCGATGGAGGCGTTGAGCGCCAACATGTGGGTCTGCTTGGCGATCGCCTTGGTCTGGGCGACGAACTTCTCGATCTCCGCCGACGCCGCCCTGAGCGCGTCGGCTTCCGCCGCGCCGCTCTGCACCTCCTCGGCGAGGCGCGCGAGCTCGGTGCTGCTGGTGTCGAGCCGCTCGCGGTGCCCACGGGCGAGCCGTGCGAGCGCAGCGTTCCGCTCCGCCGCCTGAGTGGCGCCGGCGGCGAGCTCCTGGGAAATCGCCAGGATCTTGCCGGCGTCCGCCGCGGCGGCCCGCACGATCAGCGCCTGCTGGTTGGCCCGTTCGGTGAGATCGCCGGTCGTGCCCGCCACCTCCTGGGTCGATGCCGTCATCTCCTGGGTGGCCGCCGCGATCTGCTGGGCCATGGAGGCGGCCTCGTGCGCGTGGAGGTGGATGCCCCCGACCAGCGCGCGCAGCCGCTCGAGCATGGCCAGCATGGACCGGGTCAGACCGTCGCGGCGGGTTCCGTTCAGCGCCATCGCGGGGAGGCCCAGGTCGCCGTCAGCCACCCGGCGGGCGATGCTTTCGGCGTTGCCGGTGGCAGCCAGCACGCGGCGGGTGAGCATGAGGACCACCAGCTGCTCGACGGCCAGGGCCACGACGAAGAAGATCGCGGCATCGCGGGCGGTCGACGCCGGGTCTTCGGTCGCGCGCCAGAGGAGGCCGGCGACGACGGCGCTCAGCAGGACGACGAAGCCGAAGCCGACGAGATGGATGCCCGGAACGGATTGTTGACGCGGGGGGCTCGTGCCCATGCGCCTCCGTAAGTGCGGATATGCAATGGAACGAGTGAAAAGCTAAGGGTTTGCGCGTGTGCGGGGCAAGCGGAGGCCCCACCCGCGATGGGGCACCGTCGTGGCCGCCTTGACCGCCCGCGGGTTCAACCGTATTGATTCCGTGACAGAGTTGTCGCGAGCTCCGATGCTCGCAGTGTAGCCTCTCCTGCAGTCATTTCCAGCCAGAGTATCCGTCGCGCGGCTTCCACCGGGAGGTCTGCATGTCTAGACGGGCAGTTCACAGGTTCCCCCTTTGGTGCTGCGGTATCGCCTGCGCCCTTCTCGCTGCAGTCGTTCCCCCAATAATCCACGCGCAAACCACCGGAACGGTCACCGGTACTGTGACCCGCGCCGATGGCGGCGGCCCGCTCGCCGGCGTGTCGGTGACGGTGCAGGGGACCGGACAGGCCGCCGTGAGCGGTGGCAACGGGCGATATACCCTGCGCAACGTGTCGGCCGGACCGCGCACCATCGTGTTCCGCTGGTTGGGCTACCGGCCCACCGAGCTCCCCGTGACGGTGGAGCCGGGGGGGACCGCGACGCTCGACGCGGCCCTCGAACCGGCGCCGGCCATCCTCAGCGACCTGGTGGTGCAGGGAGCTTCCCGGGCGCCGGAGCGGATCGTCGAAGCGCCCGCCGCGATCTCGGTGGTCGATCCGCGCCTGCTGGAGAACAACAGCATCACCGGTCAGGTGCCGATGGCGCTCAAGGAAACCCCCGGCGTAGACCTGGTGCAGAGCGGGGTGAACGACTTCAACGTCAACACCCGCGGATTCAATTCCTCGCTCAACCGGCGGATGCTCGTGCTCCAGGACGGCCGCGACCTGGCGATCGCCTTCCTCGGATCACAGGAATGGAACACGCTGTCGGTGCCGCTGGAGGAGCTCGGCCGCATCGAGGTGGTGCGGGGGCCGGGTTCGGCCCTGTACGGCGCCAACGCGTTCAGCGGCGTCATTGCGCTCAGCACCCCCACCGCCCGGGAGATCGTCGGCACCAAGGTGACGATTGGCGGCGGCGAGCTGGAATCGATCCGGGGCGACCTGAGCCACGCGGGCGTGGTCGCCGACGGGCGATTCGGCTATCGAGTCAACGGCGGATACTACCGGAGCGACACGTTCACCCGGTCGCGCACGCTCGCCGACGGGTCGAGCCTGGCCACCGAGTACGCACCGGCTACCGACGACCCGATTGGGCCGACCCGCCCCGAGGCACTCCCGCTGTCGGGTCAGACGCTTGATCCGGTCACGCGCGCGCCGCTCGGCGAGCGGGACGATCTGCAGAACATCTACGGGTCCGCCCGGCTCGACTACTACGCCCCAGGTGGCTCCGTGGTCAGCGCCGACGGCGGGGCGGCGCGGGTGGAGAACGAAGTGCTCGTCACCGGCATCGGGAGGGTGCAGGTCGCAAAGGCGCTCCGCCCGTGGGCCCGGCTGGGGTGGGCCGCCGATCGCTTCAACGTGTTCGGCTATTGGAACGGGCGCCGCACCCTTGATCCGCAGTTCTCGCTCGCGTCGGGGGCTCCTCTGCTCGAGACCTCCGACATCTTTCACTTCGAGGGCCAGACCAACTTCCGCTTCATGGAAGAGCGCGGACGTGTGGTCGTGGGCGCGTCGTACCGGAACACGAACGTGGACACCGAAGGCACGCTGATGGAGCCGGTCAACGACAACCGGAGTGACGACCTGTACTCGGGGTACGGCCAGGTCGAGTTCGATGTCGTTCCGCAGCTCAAGCTGGTGGCGGCCGCCCGGGTCGACGACGGCACCCTGATCAACACGCAGTTCTCGCCGAAGGGCGCTGTCGTCTTCAGCCCCAACGAGAACCATTCGTTCCGGTTTACGGTCAACCAGGCGTTCCAGACCCCGAACTACTCCGAGTTCTTTCTGCGGGTGGCCGCCGGCGCGCCGGTCAACCTCACCCAGCTGGAAAATGGGCTCCGGGCGTCGGCACTCGGCCCGGCGCTGGCGGGCGTGCCGCCGGGAACGCTCTTCACCAACAGCGCGGCGGTGCCGATCTTCGCCCGCGGCAATGCCGAGCTCGACGTCGAGTCCACCACCGGCTACGAGGTGGGCTATAAGGGCGCCTTCGCCAACCGGGTGTACCTGACGCTCGATGTGTACTACAACGCTATCAGCAACTTCGTGACCGACCTCTTGCCCGGGGTGAACCCGGCGTACGGACCGTGGACGGCGCCGGAGGCCGTGCCGGCGACCGTGCGCCCGATTTTGGAGCAGCAGGTCCGGACCGCACTAGCTGGGGTGAGCCCGCTCGCTGCCGCAGGCCTCACCCGGGTCAACGGCAACACCGAGATCGTGGTGAGCTACGCCAATGCGGGCAAAGTCGACCAGTATGGCGCCGAGCTCGGCGTGGGCGTGCAGGTCACCGACGAGATCCGGGGCGACGGGTCGCTCAGCCTGTTCGACTACGACATCGAGGAAGGAACCCAGGCGGTGAACGATCAGCTGATAGCCAACACTCCCAGTGCGAAGGGCACGGTCGGACTCTCCTACAGCGGGCGGCAGGGGCTGGACCTCGGCGCCACCATCCGGATCGTTGACAGCTACGATTGGGCCGCGGGCGTATTCGTGGGCGAGGTGCCGGCGAGCCAGTTCGTGGACGTCAACGCGGGGTACCGGTTCAATCCCAACTTCCGCGTGTTTGCGATCGCAACCAACGTGTTCGACCAGCAGCGATTCCAGCTCTTCGGCGGTTCGGTGATCGGACGCCGCGTGTTGGGGGGGATCACGGCGCAGTTTTAGCCGACCACGCCGCGCTACCGATGCGCGGAGTGCGGCCCCGGGCCATCGGTGCATACGCCGGTAGCCCGGGGCCGAATCGCCCCTATCGCCTTACATTTCTTGAATGTCGAGCAGCCCTACTCCCGCCCGGTCCCGCCC
>DATAFP010000224.1:0-2756 GCA_036257415.1 Gemmatimonadales bacterium | reverse complement strand
CCGCGTGGTGCTCGAAATCGGACACCTTCGCGGCGTGCTAAAGCCCACGCAACCGAACGCCCCGCCCTGGTTCGACGATCCCGCGTCGTTCGTTCTCGCCATCGACAGCGCCGACATCGGCATCACGCCTGCCAGCTTGAGCGCGCTCCTGAACGACTACGTGTTCAACTACAAAGGGACGCCGCTCAAGCACCTCGAGGTCAGCATCGACGAAGGCGAGCTCAAGCAGAAGGGGGTGCTGCACAAGGGTGTGGATCTTCCGTTTACGATCCGCGCCCAGCTCACCACCACGGACGACGGCAGGCTTCGACTGCATCCCACATCGGTCAAGGTCCTCGGCATTCCAATGAAGAGCCTGATGCGCTTGTTCGGCCTCGAGCTGGACGACCTGATGCACGTGCGGGAGGGCCGAGGGGTCGAGATCGTGGACAACGACTTCCTCCTGGCACCCGCGGACCTGCTGCCGCCGCCGCGGATCGAGGGTCGGCTCACCGGCGTCACGCTAGAGCGCACCCGAATCCGGCAGATTTTCGGCGGCTCCCGCCGAGACGGCGCCAAGACGGCGCTCCGCCCTTCCGATCCCAAGGCGCGCAACTTCATGTTCTATCGGGGGAAGCTGTTGCGGTTCGGCAAGCTCACGATGGCCGACGCCGACCTGCAGATCGTGGACGCGGACCCGAGCGATCCGTTCGACTTCTACCCCGCCAGCCTGAACGAGCAGTTGGTGGCCGGGGAAAGTCACAACCAGCCCGACTTCGGACTACTAACGCGCATGCCGGACTATTCCGATCTCAAGCAATCCGGCAAGCAGTCGGACCGCGAGCTCGCCTCGGGCACGGCACAGGACAGCACCGCTAAGCGCTGATGCGCATACTGATTCCCGCGCTCCTGCCGTTGGCCGATCTCGCCCTGCTGCTTCTCCGGATCATGGTCGCGATCGTGTTCTTCAGCAGCGGTCTCAGTCATGCGCGCGACCCCGTCGCGCGCGCCAAGAGCATCGGCACGAGCCCGGGGTTCACCCGGCTCCTCGGCATCGCGGAGATGGCGGGCGCGTTGGGCGTCGCCTTCGGCGTGCTGATTCAACCCGCCGCGATCGGGCTGATTCTGATTATGCTCGGCGCGATTCAAAGGAAGATCTTCGTGTGGCACACGGGCTTCTGGGGTGAGGGCAGCTCCGGCTGGCACTACGATCTCCTCTTCGTGGTCGCGACCCTGGTGATCGCGACCACGGGCGGGGGGCGCTACGTGCTGCTGGGTTAGCTGACCGCTACCGCGATTCCGTGAGTCGATCTTCCCGCCGTTCGTTCCGGGCCGACCGGTCTGCCGGCGGCCGTCCACCCCGGAACTCGAAGTGGTCTTCGGCCATCATTCGTCCGTGCGCTCCGAGGCGCCCGCCCTCGTGCCGGACCACAGCGATGATATGCTCGGCCACTTCGCTCGCCGGCAGCCACACGTTGGCGCTCAGACCTGGGTAGAGCTTGACGTACTCCGCCCGCAACCTCGCCTCGCGCACGGGTCGCTCCATCTCGGACTCCTGCTGGGGGATGCTTCACGCTGCCAAACCGTACGGCCGTGCGCAAGGCGCTGGGGGTTGGTAGCTTCCGCCCATGCAGCTGACCGACGAGGACCTCCTCGCGCGGCTGGTCGCCTTCGACTCCACCAGCCAACGCAGCAACCTCGACTTCGCAGACTTCATCTCCGACTACGCCGACCGTCCCGGTGTCCGCGTCGCGCGGAACCCCTCCGCCGATGGCCGGAAGGTGAATCTCGTCCTCACGGCCGGTCCCGAGACCGGGGACCGCGGCGGACTCATGCTGTGTGGCCACATGGATGTGGTGCCGGCCGGCAACGGCTGGCACAGCGATCCGTTCGTGCTGACCCGCGACGGTGAACGCTACGTGGCGCGCGGCGCCTGCGACATGAAGGGATTTCTGGCCCTCGCGCTCAACCGGTTCGTCACCCACGCGTCGCCCGCCCGCCAGCGCCCACTCGCAGTCGTCCTCACCTACGACGAAGAGCTGGGAACCCTGGGCGCCCGGCGGCTGGCGGAAACCTGGGCCCGCCCCGAGCTGCTGCCGCGCGCGGCGGTCATCGGCGAGCCGACCTCTCTGGGCGTGGTCCGCATGCACAAAGGACACCTCAAGGTGCGGGTGAGCCTCTCCGGCGTGCCGGCGCACAGCGGGTACCCACACCTCGGACGCAGTGCCATCGAGCCCGCCGGCCCGGTTCTCGTCGCGCTTGCCGCGGTGGGCGCGAAGATGGCGGCCCAGCGGCCGGCAGACGGGGTGTACTTCGGCGAGGTTCCCTTCCCCACGCTCAACGTGGGCACGATCGCAGGCGGCACCGCCATCAACGTGATTCCGGAGCGCTGCGTCATCGAGCTGGGGATTCGGCTCCTTCCCGGCATGTCGAGTTCCGAGGCCGTCGAGCAGGTGCGGGCTGCGGTGGGGCAAGCCGGTGAGGTGGTGGTCGAGGAGATCGGCGACAGCCCGCCGATGGTGCTGCGGGAGGACGCACCAATTTACCGGTCGCTCGCCGGGCACATGCAGCAGCGGGAGACCCGGGCCGTTTCGTTCACCACCGACGCGAGCTGGCTGCAGCAGTTGGGTGTGGATTGCGTGATCTGGGGACCGGGGTCGATCGAGGTGGCGCATAAGCCGGACGAGAGCCTCCCGGTCGCGGAGTTCCGCCGCGCGGGCGAGCTGCTCGACACCCTGGTGCGGGAGTCATCGTGACCGCACCCGAGCCCCTGCCAT
>DATAFP010000200.1:0-2153 GCA_036257415.1 Gemmatimonadales bacterium | reverse complement strand
ACCTCCTTGCCGGTGCCGCTCTCGCCGGTGAGCAGCACGGTGGTGCGCTCGCTCTGCGCCAGTAGCGCAACCTGGTGGGCAAAGTCCTGCATTTGGGAGCTGCTGCCCAGCGTCTCCAGCCCATGCTCCGGCGCGCTGTGTCCGAGCAGCGCCTCGTTGACCCGACGGAGCCGAACCTTGTCCGCCACCCGCGCGGTAGCGGCGGCAAGGTGCGCCATGTCCACCGGTTTGGTAAGGAAGTTCTCGGCGCCGAGCTGCATCGCACGGACCGCCGTGGGAACGTCGCTGTGTCCGGTGAGCAGGATGACCGCCGCGTCCCGCTGGCGCAGATGCTCGAGCACCTCCATCCCGTCCATGCCGGGGAGGCGGAGGTCGAGGATGACTACATCGGGCCGAAGCCGGTCGAAGGTCGCCAGTCCGGCCTCGCCGCTGAGCTCCCGGGTCACCTCGTAGCCGAGCCGCTCGAAATAGTTGCCGATGCCCCGCAGCACATCGACGTCGTCGTCGATCAGGAGTACGGAGTCCGCCATGATCCTCAGTAGTGCAGGCCCGTTCCCAAGCTACTGTGTGCTGTCAAAGAAGGGAACAGTGCCAGAGACGCGCCCTGGGGCTATCAATCAACGGCTTGGCCCGATGCGCCTCCGAAGGCGCGCGACGCGACCGTCTGATAGCTGATGTCTGATAGCTGATGAACGACTACGGCACCATCACCGTGATGGCGGAGGGGACGATGGTGGCGGTGAACGGGGTTTCGCCGGCCGGCTCTCCGTCCAGTTGTACCGGCTCCGGGCTGTCCGGACTGTCGATCGTGATCTCGCGGCCTCGTGCATAGCCGACGAACGTGCCCGGTCCGCCGTGCGCCTGCGGCTCGCGCAGCAGGTCCCAAACGGCCCGGACGCTTTGGCGGAAACTGTCGGCCCGGACCACGACGACGTCGAGCAGCCCGTCATCGGGCCGGATGCCCGACTTGAGGCGAACGAAGGGGGGGATGACTTCGCCGCAATTGGCGACCAGGATCAGGGCGGCGTTGGCATCGTACTCGACGCCGTCGATCGTGACGTAATGCCGGGTGCTTCGCACCTGCGAGATGAGGCGGAGTGTCGTGGCCACGTAGGCGCCCATCCCCCACCGTCGCTTGTGCTCCGACCGGGTGCCGGCCATCACCCGTGCGTCCATCCCCGCCCCGCACGCCACCGCGAAATACTGGGTGCCGCCCTCGCGGGACATCCGTCCGAGATCCAACCGCCGTCGGCGGCCGCGCACCAAGACGTCGGCGGCACGCGCGGGCGCCGCCGGGATGCGGAGGTTGCCGGCGAGCAGGTTGCCGGTGCCCCCGGGAATCACCCCCAGCGCCACCTCGGTGCCCACCAAGGCCGCGGCAGCCTGCATGGTGGTGCCGTCGCCGCCGAACACGGCGACCACATCCACTTGCTGCTCGACCCCGTATTCAGCCAGCCGGCGCGCGTCGCCGGGCCCACCGGTCGCGAGGACTTCCGCCTCCCAGCCCCGGGCGCGCATAGTGCCGATGACCGTGTTCACCGCGAGCGGCTCGGTCCGTGCCGCTGCGGGATTGGTGATCACGAGCGCGCGCCCCACTAAAACTCCCGTTCCCAGAACATGTCGGTGCCGATCTGGTAGCGGCTGGTGGTGATGGTGTTTCCCAGCGGGTTGGTGGTGCAGTAGTTCTGCGCCGGCTCGAAGCTGAGCTGAGCCCGCCAGGCGCGGCTGAAGCGATATTCGATGCTGGTGCCGAAGTTGCCGGCGTTGACCTCCGCATCGGGGCAGAACCCGGCACTCAGGGTGATGAACGTGCGCGACCCGATCCGCTTCCCGACCGCGAGCCGCGTCTGCGCCGAGGCGCCCAGCGCGCCCGGCGTGATCGCGCCGGGCTGGATCTCGATGAAGTCGAGCGGGACACCGAGGTCCGAGATCAGCGCGCGCTCCAGCTCGCTCACCGCCGCGCTCGACACATAGGATAGCGCCAGGCCCAGCTCCTGGCCCTGCCCCAGCGCCAGCACATTGCTCGACGGCTGGCCGAATACGAGGTACGACACCAGCTCACTTTCAGGCAGCGGCGGCCGGACCGTGCTCGTCAGCTCGACCTTGGGTGCCTCTAGTGTGCCGGTGATATGGGCGATGACCGGAATCTCGTC
>DATAFP010000176.1:0-8567 GCA_036257415.1 Gemmatimonadales bacterium | reverse complement strand
GGATGTTCTCCGGCTTGATGTCCCGATGCACCACGCCGTGATCGTGAGCGTATTGAAGGGCCTGTGCGGTTTCCCGCGTGATGCGAAGCGCCTCGCCCAGCGGTAAGCGCCCCTCGCGCAGCAGGCGGGCGCGGAGCGTTTCACCCTCAACGTAGGGCATGGTGAACCAGAGTCGGCCCGCGGTCTCGCCGGAATCGAGGACGGTAAGCACGTGCGGGTGCTGCAGCCGGGCGGCGAAGCGGATCTCACGCTGAAAGCGTCCGGGCCCGAGCGAGCTCGCCAGGGCGGGGTGGAGGACCTTGAGCGCGACCGGGCGATCGTGCTTGAGATCGCGGGCGAGCCAGACCACGGCGGTGCCGCCGCGCCCGAGCTCGCGCTCGAGCAGGTAGCGCCCGCTCAGTCCGCGTACGAGCTCTGCGTCGTCACTCACGAGGACCCCAAAGTCTGGGGAGATCCGCTGCAAGAATAGGCCGGATGGGTGGAAGCGGCCAAGTCCCGGCCGCTCTTGCGAACCTCGAATCCCGGGCGTACATCAAGGCTTCCGTTCCTCTTCCCTGGAGCTCTGGGTACCATGCGCACTCGCAAGTCTCGCCCGCGCGGGCGGGCGCGGTCCCGCGCCATGAAGGTCGTGCCGGCCACGCCGCCGACCCGGCCCACTTACCCTCGCGGCAACCCCTTGACCGATTCGGTCAGCATGACTGACGCCGCTGGCACGTCGTGGCTCGTCTACGTGGAACCGGCGCCATCCCCCGTGCCTCTGCGCCGGAGCGCCGCGGTGCTCCCCGGCCGCCGGCTCCGCTTCGACTCGCTCGACAGCTCATTCGCCTTCTCGCCCATTCCAGCGGGCGCGCCGTATCTGCCCGAGGCGCGGCTGCGTGAGCTCCTCGCTTACTCCGAGCCGGTTCCCGCTGCCGCAGCGCCCGCGCGCGGAAAACGGACCCGTGCGCTCTGGTCGGTGGATTGGGCCGGCTCGGTAGCCGGTGCCGCCGCCGCCGTTCGGGACGTCGCGGTCCGGCAGTGGCGGGCGACCGCCGAGGTCCGCCACCTCTGCGCCCGGGGGCTGGTGCACCTGGTCGCCCCGGCGGTGCTCTTGCTGGTCATTCTGTGGGAGGCGGTTCTGGTCCGGCCCCGTGCCCGGATCTGACGGCGTGCGCCGCGCCACGGCGGCGTCGACCGGTGCACGTCAACTTGGGCTAGACGCGCACCGGAGTACACCATAGAAGACCTCGCGCGGGCCGGGTATCTGGCCAAGGGCGTCGTCTATCTCCTGATCGGCCTTCTCGCTTTCCAGGCTGCGGCTGGGGTCGGTGGTGCCGTAACCGGGCCCGAAGGGGCGTTCGTCACCATCCTGCGCCAGCCGCTCGGACGTGTGCTCCTCGGCCTGACAGCTGTGGGGCTCTCGTGCTATGCGGTCTGGCGGTTGTTCTGCGCCCTGTTCGATCCCGAGCGGCGGGAGGACGATGTCAAGCGACTGTTCGTGCGGCTGGGCTACGCCGGAAGCGGGCTGGCCCACGCCGGACTCGCGCTGGAGGCCGCGCGGCTGGCCCTGGGCCACTACGGCGCCGGCGCCGGGGGGGAACGGGCGGAAAGCTGGACCGCGCGGTTGCTCGATGCGCCGTTCGGGCCGTGGCTGGTGGGCGCTGTCGCGCTCGGCGTGGCCGGATACGGCGCGGCTCAGATCGTCCGCGGTCTCAGTAGGAAAGTGGAAGAGCGGCTCCGGCTGGGTGAGCTCGCGCCGGACGAACGCCGTCTTGTGGTTCGGGTGGGGCGGGTTGGCACGGTCGCGCGCGGCATCGTGTTCGGGATCATCGGCGTTCTCTTGATGCGAGCTGCTGTGCGGCACGACCCCGAAGAAGCGGGCGGCCTCGGTGATGCGCTCGGAACGCTGGCGCAGCAGCCCTACGCCCCGGTTCTCCTTGGGAGCATGGCGCTGGGGCTCGGCGCTTACGGCGCCTACCAACTGGTCAAGGCACGTTACCGGGTCATTGCGGCGGGGTGAGTCAGGCCGGCGGGATCGCGTAGGCGAACACCGCCCAATAGTGGCACGCGCTCCCGGCCAGCACGAAGCCATGCCATACCGCATGGCCGTATCGCGCGCGGTCCCACAGGAAGAACCCCACACCCACGGTGTAGAGCAGCCCGCCGGCGACGAGCCACACGAGACCGGACCCCGGCAACTGCTGGGAGAGCGGCCGAAGCACCAACACCGCGAGCCACCCCATCGCGAGATAGCTCAGCGTCGAAAGCAGGGGGAATCGAGGCCCCAACAGCAGCTTGTACAATACGCCGAGTCCCGCCATTCCCCACACCGCCCAGCACAGGGTCCATCCCACGTTCTGACGTAGCGGGCCGAGGACGAACGGCGTATAGGTGCCGGCGATCAGGAGGTAGATCGCGGCATGATCCAGCATCCGAAGCCGGCGCTTGGCCACGGGCCGGCAAACCGCGTGATAGCAGGTCGATGTCGCGTACAGCAGCAGCAGGGTTGCCCCGAAGACGATGCACCCGGCGAGCAGCCAGCGGTCCGCTCGATCCCATGCGGCGACCACCAGCGCTGGCACGGCCGCGAGGCAGACAGCCAGGCCGCAGCCGTGCGTCAGCGCACTCGCGATCTCCTCACCCCGCGACCGAACGCGCTCGTGTCTGATCATCGGAGCTGATCCATGGTGCAGTGCCTCCCGCCTAGTCGATCACCTATCGAAAGTAGCGGCCAAGAGCCTTTCCAGCACGCTCGACCACATTCCGCCATGCCGCAGTGCCCGCGGTCGCGATGGGTGCGACAGCGTGCGGAGGGTCACGGCGGAGAACACGTCCGGACCCGGAAGTTGCCGGTGCCGATGCACACCTTGCTAGTACGACGCCAGACGACCCGGCTGCTCGCGGCCGCCCTCGGCGCCCACCTGGGAGGTTGTGGGGGCGAGAAGGTCGCGCCACCCGCGCCCACGGCCACGACCACCTGGGTAGACACGCTCCCGCCGGTTCCCACCTCGTATCTCGATGTGCCAGTGCGCTACGATCTCAGCCGGGCGCTCGCCTGGCTCGAGAGCGCGGTGCCGACAGTGATCGGCAACATCGACCAGCGCCACCGGGCGCCGGGGAACTCCCGGCTCAGGTATGCCTATTCGCTCCGCCGTCGCCCGTTCAAGGTGGAAATCGAGGGACGCACCGCGACCCTCGGGGCCGATTTCGAGTACCAGGTGCGTGCCTGGTATAACCCGCCGCTCCTGCCGGAGATCAGCGCATCCTGCGGCACGGAGGAAGACAAGCCGAGGCCGCGAGCCCAGCTGATGGTCCGTACCAACGTCGAGCTGACCGATCGCTGGAGGCTGCGGCCCCGGACCACGGCCAGCGCGCGGCCACTCACCGAGACCGGTCGCGACGAGTGTGAGGTCACGGCATTCAAGGTGGATGTCACCGAGAAGGTCCTCCACGCCGCGCGGAGCGCGCTCCAACGGAAGCTCGCCGAGTTCGACCGTCGCCTGGCGGCGTTTGACCTGCCCGGAGAGGCGGGCCATGTCTGGAGCGTTCTGAGCAATCCCATCAAGCTGACGGATAGCCTGTGGCTGGTCATCAACCCCGAGGCCGTGCGCATCGGCTTGCTCGCCGTACGGCACGACACCCTGGTGACCACGGTCGGGTTGTCGGCAAACCCCCGCGTGATCGGCGGCGCCCGGCCTCAGGTGGCCGAGCGCCTGATGCCGGCGCCGCAAGACTCGACCAGCCGCCCGCCGGTGCTCCATTTGCTTACCGAGGGGCGGATGCCGTACGACGTCGCGAGCGCCGTGCTCAGCCGGGAGCTGCGCGGCACCAGGATTCGGGTTGCCGGTCGCAGCCTCACCGTGGACAGCCTGCACCTCCTCGGTGTGGGCGACGGGCGGGTCGCCGTGGGGCTCGCGGTCCGAGGCGCGGCAAATGGGACGCTGTACGCAGTTGGGCACCCCATGCTCGACACCGCCACCGCCGAGCTCTACATGCCCGACCTGATCTACGACGTGGGAACGCGCGACCTCCTGGTCGGCACCTTGGCATGGCTCGCCTCGGGGACGATAGAGGAGTTCCTGCGCAATCAGGTGCGCATCAAGATGGGACCGGTCATCGAGGAGGGCAGGCAGCTGCTCGAACGGGAGCTCAACCGCGATCTCGCGGACGGTGTGACGCTCCGGGCCAAGGTGCAATCCGGCCGGGTCTTCGGCGTGCGCGCCGCGCCGCGCGCGCTGCTCGCGCGGGCCATCGTGTCGGGGCAGGGCGAGTTGGTGCTCGACATTCTGCCCAATCCGCCGCCGGCGGCACCGGCCGTGGTCGGCCGCTAGGCGTTTTTGCGTCCGGCCCCTTCGCCGGACATCTTCCTGCCATGGAGCGGCCTCGCAAGGTCACGCTGCGGTTTCTCGCCGCGCCCACCGATGTGAACTTCGGAGGCAAGGTCCACGGCGGGGCCGTGATGAAGTGGATCGACCAGGCGGGATACACCTGCGCGGCCGGCTGGACCGGCCGCTATTGCGTCACGGTGTATGTCGGCGGGATCCACTTCGTGCAGCCGATTCACGTGGGCGACGTCGTCGAGGTCCGCGCCCTGGTGATCTACACCGGCCGGTCGAGCCTCCACGTCGCGGTCGACGTATACGCCCGAAATCCGCGTGAGACGGACGGACGCCGCACCGGCCACTGCGTGATCGTCTTCGTGCCCCTGGGAGAGCATGGGCGCCCGGAGCCGGTGCCCAAGTGGACACCGGTCACCGAGGTGGATCGAGCGCTCGAGGCCTATGCCCTCGAGCTCGCGGACCTCAGGCGGGAAATGGATGCGAAGCTGGAGCAGCAGCTCGAGCGGCTGAATGTCCGGCTCGAGGCATCCGGCTGATACCACCGTGTTTCGGATCCTGGCGCTGTGCGCCGCGGGACTGTTCGTCGTTACGCCCTGGGCCTCTCCGCCCCTTGCGTTGGCGCTGGGCGCCGCGCTCGCGCTCGCGGTCGGCAATCCCAATCCGGTTCGCACCGGCCGGGTCGCCCGGATCCTGCTTCAGACCGCGGTCGTGGGCCTCGGCTTCGGCATGCCGTTGGGCGTGGTCCTTTCGGCCGGCGCGACCGGACTGGGCTATACCGCGCTCGGACTCGCCGCCGCAGTGGCGATAGGCCTCGTGCTTGGCCGATGGCTCCGGATCGAGCAGCGCACGTCGCTCCTCATCACGGCGGGCACCAGCATCTGCGGCGCGAGCGCCATCGCCGCCGTGGGCCCTGCCATCGGCGCCCCGGCCGAAGCCATGAGCGTGGCACTGGCGACCATTTTCGTCCTCAACGCCGTCGCGCTATATCTGTTCCCTCTGCTCGGCCACCTCTTCGGACTGTCCCAGCACCAGTTCGCCGTGTGGGCGGCGCTGGCCATTCATGACACCAGCTCAGTGGTCGGTGCTGCATCGGCCTTCGGTCCCGCGGCGCTGAGTGAAGCGACGGTGCTCAAGCTGGCCCGCGCGCTCTGGATCGTGCCGCTCACTGTGGCCGCGGCGACCGTGGCTCGCCGGTGGCGGGTGGAGGGTGCGTCCCCGTCAACGGCGGTCGCCGTCCCGTGGTTCATCGGCGCGTTCGTGGCCGCCGCGCTCACCCGATCGCTGCTTCCTCCGAGTGCGGTTCCGGCGCTGGACGCCGTACCGCGCGCCGCCCGGCACCTGCTGACACTCACGCTCTATCTGATCGGGCTCGGACTCACCCGGGCGACACTCGCCAGCGTCGGGGTCCGCCCCATGCTCCAGGGCGTGTTGTTGTGGGCCGCGTTGGGCAGCCTCACGCTCGCCGCCGTGGTCCGGTGGGTCGCATGACGCCCTCGCCTCCGGTTCGCCCCGGCCGGATCGCCGCGCTCATCGCGGTCGGGTGCGTCGCCGCGGCCGTAGTGACATCGGCGCAGCTCTACCTGCCTCGGCGCCTCGAAGCAATGAGCAGCGATCGAGTGTGGGTGGTGCTCGGGTTCGAGCTCTTCGAGTGGGCGATGTGGGGCCTGGCAGCGCCGGTGATCTGGTACATCGACGGGCGCTGGGGGTTTCGAGCGAAGCCATGGCCGCGTGCGCTCGCCTTGCACCTCGGGGTCGCGTTCGCCTGGTTCGTGGTGCAGAACGCGATCATGGTGGGGCCGCCGACCGTTCCCGAATCCGGCTACATGGGAATGACCTTCGGCGAAGCGTTCGCGCTCCGATTCATCCTTCGCCTCCCCTCCGCGCTCAGCGTGTACGGAGCGATCGTCGCGGCGGGGTACTGGGGCTGGTGGATGGCGGGGCATCAGCGCCGCGAGACCGAGCGGGCGCAGCTGGACGCCCACCGCGCCCAGCTCGAGGCCCAACTCGCCGACGCTCGGCTCCGTGCGTTGCGCATGCAGCTCCAGCCGCACTTCCTCTTCAACACGCTGCATACCATCGCCGGGCACGTTCGCGAGGGGCAGCGCGACACGGCCGTGGAGCTGATCGCCCGGCTCTCCCGCATTCTCCGCCGCTCGCTGGAGGATGAGGATCGCCACGAAGTGCCGCTCTCGGAAGAGGTCGAGCTGCTGGCCGAATACCTGGCGCTGGAGCGCGCGCGGTTCGGCGACGCGCTGGTGACGCGGTTCGATATCGCGCCGGACGCGAAGGACGTCGCGGTGCCGCGCCTCATACTCCAGCCTCTGGTGGAGAACGCATTGCGGCACGGCCTCGGACCGCGCGAGGGTGGCGGTGAGCTCCGGATCGCGGCCCGCCGGGACGACGGCCACCTCGTGCTCGAAGTAGTGGACGACGGCGTCGGATACGATCCGGTCCGAGCCACCCTCGGCGTCGGCCTCGCCAACACGCGCGAGCGGCTGGCGCAATTGTACGGCAGTCGCCAGCGGTTCGAGATCGGGCGGGGCGAGCTCGGAGGGACGGTGGCGCGGGTGGAGATCCCGCTCGACGGAGGTGGCGCGGGTGTCGGCTGACGAAAGCGGCATTCGCACCGCCATCATCGAAGACGAGGCGGTGGCGCGCCGCACCTTGCGAGGTCTCCTGGAGCAGGATTCCGATATCGAGCTGGTGGGCGAGGCTGCCGGAACCGCCGCACCTGCACTCATCCTGGAAACTCGGCCGGATCTGGTCTTCCTGGACGTGCAGATGCCGGGGATGAGCGGCCTCGAGGTGCTCGCCGCGGTGCAGGACCGGCACGCACCCCTGGTTGTCTTTGTAACCGCCCATGACGAGTACGCGGTGCAGGCGTTCGAGCTCCGGGCCCTCGACTACCTGCTGAAACCGTTCACCGATGCGCGATTTCGGGAGACACTCGCGCGGGCCAAGGCAGCGATTCGGCAGGCCGACACCGTCCGCATCATTGGCCGCATCCGGGAGGTCGTGGCCGGCCGGCGCATCGAGAGCTTCCAGGCAGGACTGCTCGAGCCCCCCGCGCAAGATGCCGGTTACCGTACTCGCCTGGGGGTGAAGGTCGAAGGCCGCACCACCCTGCTGGACATTGCCGAGGTGGATTGGATCGAGGCGGTGGGCTCCCACGTCCGGGTCTATGCGGGACATACCCGTGCAATCGTCCGCACCACGCTGGCTGAGCTGGAGGCATCGCTCGATCCCCGGCGGTTCTTCCGGATCCATCGCTCCGCGGTGGTGAATCTCGAGCGGATTCGTCATCTGGAGCACTGGTCGCACGGGGACTACCTCGTTCTGCTGGCCGACGGCACCGAGCTCCGGCTGAGTCGCTCTCGGAGGCAGGCGATGGAGCGGGTCCTCGGTACGACGCTCTAGTCCGCTCCGGCCCCCTCCAGGTCCAATCCATCCCCCGCCACTGGCGCGTCGCGGATCAGGTTGCGACCATCTTGCAATACCTATGACTCAGGCGATCCGCGGCACCTGGCTTCCGATCCTTGGCCTCCTTGCCGCGTTCCCCGCCGCCGCGCAGACGGCGGGGCCGGCCCCGCGCGCCGCCCTTCCCAAGCCTGCCGCCTATCGGATCCAGGCGGCAACCGGGGACATCGTATTGGACGGCCGGCTGGAGGAGCCCGCGTGGCAGAACGCCACCCGGATTCCGATCGAGTACGAGTGGTTTCCCGGCGAGAACGTGCGCCCGCCGGTCCAGACCGATTGTCGCCTCACCTACGATGCCGACAACCTGTTCCTCGCCTGTCACGCGCTCGACCCGGAGCCCGGCAAGATCCGCGCGCACTACGCCGACCGCGACGACCTCAATCGGACACCGCAGGACGATCACATCCTGATTCTGATCGATCCGTTCAACGATGAGCGGCGGGGCTTCCAGTTCCGGATCAACGCGGTGGGAGTCCAGATGGACGCCCTGTTCGCTACGGCGGAAGGCATCGAGGACTTTTCCTGGGACGCAATCTGGTCGTCCGCCGGGCGGATCGGCGAAGACGGGTACGTGGTGGAGATCCGGATCCCGTTCCGATCGCTCCGGTTTCCGGAGCGGAAGGGCGAGCAGACCTGGGGCGTGCTGCTGGAACGGTCCTGGCCCCGCAGCGCTCGACACCGGATGCAGTCGGCGCCGCGCAATTTCGCCAACGCCTGCCTCCTGTGCGAGGCCAACAAGGTCACCGGGTTCGCCGGGATCACCCCCGGCAG
>DATAFP010000164.1:0-9157 GCA_036257415.1 Gemmatimonadales bacterium | reverse complement strand
GCTCGCCTGGCCGCGCGATGGCCGCCCGTTCAAGCTGGCCGATCGGATTCTGTTCCGGCTGCTCACCCGGGACGAGAACCCCGCGCTCCTATTCGAATTCCAGAAGTTGGTAGGCTCGGAGCCCGCCGCCGAAGAATGGATTCGGGGGCTGGTTCGCGAGGCCGCATCTGCGGCTCTCGCCGAGGCTGGGCACGAGGAGGATCCGCGGATCCGCGGCGCCGGCCACCGGATCGCGACGGCGATCTCCCAGTTCCTCAGGAGCCCGGCGTCGGAGAAGCCCTTTGTGAAGTCCGGCGCCCACCTCGTGCTCCACCCCGAAGCGCATCCGCCCAGTTGGTATTCGGTGGCGATGCTGGGGGCGATGCCGAGCCTCCAGCGGGAGCGTGCGGGCTTCACCGAGCGACTGGGCCACTACCTGGCTCAGCCGGCGCCGAAGAAGGCGTTCTCGGTGCAGGTAGGCAAGAAGCTTCTCAAGCCGACCCACCTTCTGCTCGGCGATCCGATCGAGGCCGACAGCAAGGGCACTCCCGCGGACCTCCCGCTGGCCCTTCACTACATCGAGCTGCTGGCGCGAATCGGCGCGCTTCATACCGCACCGGTCGCCACCAAGGTACTTGCCCGCCTCATCCGCGACTGCGACGAGCACGGAGTGTGGGCGCCTAAAGGGCTCCGGTCGCAGCCCAAGGCGCTCAACCCGATTACCTACCACCACTACCCGCTGCTGCCGGATCCCAAGACGGCGGAGGGCAAGGTGGCCGACGTCACGTACCGGCTCGCCCTCATCGCCAAAACGCTCGGCTGGAACGTGGAGTACACCTAACTGGACGATGGTCGGTCGGTGGTCGGTAGTATAGCTTACTACTCACATGCCCCTGATCGATCTCACACCGTTCGGCTTCACCCCCACCGAAAGCCTCGTCTACGAGGTCTTGCTGCGCTCCGGGCCGGGGACCGGCTACGCCATCGCGAGGACCGCGGGGCTAGCGCGAGCGAACGTCTACAGCGCGCTGGAGGGGTTGGTAACGAAGGGGGCCGCGCGGTCGGAGGGCATCCGGCCGAAGCGCTACACGCCGGAAGACACCGCCTCCGTGCTCGCCCGCATCGCCGCCGCGCACGGCGAGGCGCTGGATCGACTGAGCTCCGAGATCGAGGCGCTGGGTGCGCCCGGTTCCCCGAGCGTGGTGGAGGTGAAGTCGCCGCGGGCGGCGTTGCAGCTGATTTCACGGGATGCGGCCAGGGCCACGACGAGCGTGGCACTCCTCGCGCCACCCGAGGCGTATCCGCTACTTGCGCCGGCGCTTCGCCGGCCCGCGGGCGCCGGAG
Source organism: Gemmatimonadales bacterium (assembly GCA_036257415.1). Taxonomy (GTDB): domain Bacteria; phylum Gemmatimonadota; class Gemmatimonadetes; order Gemmatimonadales; family GWC2-71-9; genus DASQPE01. Next base: position 7,834 of record DATAFP010000164.1, on the reverse strand, counting down.
TTCCGCTCCAGCTACTCTCCACCGCACCGGTGTCGCTCGACTTCGCGTCGGTGAGCGTGGCAGGATCCGGCCTGGCGTGGCCCGGCACGCCGCTGATCTCGCTGGTGGACGACCGGACGGCGGTGATCGCCTCGCGCCAGGGGAGCGACGTGCGCGGCCACTGGACCAGCTCGCCGGTGCTCGTCGCGGCCGCCCGTCTCGCCATCAGCCGCGCATAGCAGCGCCGATCACGCCCGGGAGCTTCCGCCAGCTCCCGTTCGCATCCAGCGCCGTAATCCGTCGCATCAGCCGATCCGCAGTCCGGTGGGTTGGGAAGTAACTTGGCTTCGGCCTCATCGTGCTCGGATGCCGCAGCACCACCTTCTCGATGCCTTCGAGCATCGGCGTGTTGTGCACCCACCCGGACCCGCTCTGGATGTCTGCCGGAGTCGAGCTCGGGTGGGCGCCCCACGGCGAAGTTCCGAAGGCGAACACATACCCGGACCAGGCGTTCACGTTGACCGATCCATAACGCAGATCCAGGATGGCGCGCTCGATTGCCGCCGCCACCGTGGGGTCCTTGGCTGCTGCCGTCGGAACGACGAGCCCGGCCGACAGCGTGCCCCATAGCCGATCGTTCGCGAAGCGGACCGCCTCGCCCAGGAACTCGGCGGGATCGCCGCCGCCCAGCTGCGTCTCGTAGATCACCGGGCAGAAAGACTCGGTGCGGAACCCGGGCTCGTGGCCCTCCGGATCCACATCGGCCACCAGCACGAAAGGCAGCGATCGCTCGGAGACAAGCCCGATGGGTCGCGCACCCCTCCGGTCGGCGGCGAACGTCTCCCAGCGGTCCTTCGCGCCGGGGTAGTAGGCAGCCCGTTCACCCGCCGCTGCAAGCGCCGCCTCGAGCGCCCGCAGGAACGCGTCACGCTGCGGCCAGCCTCGAGGGGTGATCACCACCTTGTTGGCGTTGCAATTGAACGACGCGTTGTATGTCAGCGCCGACGCGACATCCTCGGCCTGGTACGCGAGCTCCTTGTCGGTATAGCGGCCCGGCGTGACGATGACCGGCGACACATTGCCCAGCTCAGCCGAGACCGGCTTGGTGACGACGCGCCGATCCTGCGCCTTTCGGGCGTCTCGCTCCGGCCCGGGCGGGCCCCAGACCAGCAGATCGTAGGTGCGATCCGAGCCAGTCAGATGGATCTCGTCCACGCCGGCGTGCCGGGCGAGGTAGCCACCCTCGTCGGCTCCGCCGTAGACGATGGCGAGGAAGTTCTGCCGGATGGCGTCGGCGAACGCGCGCTCGAGATAGGGACCGAGATAGGCATTCACCGGATTCATCTTGAGAACGCACGCGGTGCCTTCATTGAACAGCTTGGTGATTACGTCCATCGAGGGGATCCCGTTGATGTTGCCTGCGCCGAGGACCAGCGCAACGCGCCCGAAATGCGCGGGGCGTTTGTAGAAGCTCGCCCGGTCGGTCTCGAGCTGAGCCGGCTCGACACCTCGCTGCAGGTGTACCTCGACCGTAACGCCTTTGAACAGCATCCCGTCAATCGACCCTGCCGGGAACACCCGCACGGCAAGCCGACCGTCGGCGGTCCGGCGGACGGGGCCGACGGACGTTCTGCCCTTTTCTTTGATGGCGCGGAGCGCCTCGCGAACCAGTCGCAGGTGGCGGACCACGAACCACGGCGTTCCCCATTCCTCGCCGGCGCGAGGCGAGCCAACTGGAATTCCCTTCGCTTCGCAAGCGACCCGCACGCTATCCTCGGCGATGTCGAGGTAGCCGGCCTGCATGGAGCTGGCGAGTGCGATCCGTTCGTCCATGGTGAGCCGCGCGAAGCGGCGTCCCCCCGCCTGCACCTTGGCAACCGTCTCGTCCAGGCGTGCGTGACTGGTGGGGGCGGGCGCGGGAATCACGCGCGCGGTAACACTGGACGCCACCGTGGCCGGACTGGGCATAACGACCTCCGAAGACAGGATCGGGTTGCCGGTACGTCTTACGGTGTCTACGTTAGCGCCACGCCCGCAGACGGCAATCACCCGGTCAACCACACACGTTCCATTGCGAGCCACTGGCGACTATTCGGTCACGATGGGGGTCGCCACTGCGGCCGCGATCGTGGTTACGATCCCGCCTATAACCGCATTGGTGGCACTACATCGGGCGATCAACGGCCCGGGAAGCGTCGGCGCCGCGCTGGACGCCTTCCTGGCCACGCCGTGGATCTGGGTTCCGGCCTTGATCGTCGGGACAGTAACGCACGAGCTGGTGCACGGTCTCACCTGGGCGGCCGCGGGAAGGCTGCCGCTCCGGACCATCCGCTTCGGCCTGAACTGGAAGGCGCTTTCCCCCCATGCCCAGTGTACCCTCCCGCTGCCGGCCGCCGCCTACCGCCGTGGGGCCGCGGCGCCCGGGTTGCTGCTGGGCATTCTGCCCGCCCTTGTCGGGGCGCTGGCGGGTGCGGGCACCGTAGCCGCGTTCGGATGGTTGATGACGCTCGGGGCGGGCGGAGACCTGGTGGTGCTCTGGCTCATTCGGACGCTGCCCGGCCACGTGCTGGTACAGGACCACCCAACTCGCGCCGGATGCGTCGTACTCGAGAATCAACCTTGAGAGGTGAAGCGTGAATCGAGGACGAGCGCTGCCGCTCCTCGCTGTCATCGCCTGCACGCTGGCCCAGCCCGATGCCCTCGTGGCGCAGCGGCCCGACAGCGGCACGGTTCCGGACATCAAGACCAAGGCCGAGAGGCTCTCACGCGCGGACGGCTTCGTGCCCTTCTATCTCGAGCCGAGGACCAATCAGCTCTGGCTCGAGCTGCCGAAGGCCGGCACGCGGATGCTCTTCTGCGCGTCGCTCACCACCGGGTTCGGCTCCAACCCCCTGGGGTTGGACCGAGGGGCGACCGGCACCTGCTGGGTGGCGCGGACCGAGCCGGCCAGCGGCCGCCAGCTGGTTGTGTTCGAGAACTGGAGCTTTCGAAGCAGCGATCGGACGAGCGTCGAGCATCCTCGGTCGGTAGAGGAGTCGTTCGCGCCGAGCACGGTGGCGGCGCTGCCAATCATGGCGGCCGACCCCGAACGGGTCCTCGTCGACGCGACCGATCTGGTGGTGCGCGACTGGTCTCAGGTGGGGGACACGCTGGCCGGCGCGGGGGAAGGCACGGTCGAGCTGATCAAGGACCGGTCGACGGTATTCGGCCCGGCCACCCGAGCATTTCCTCACAACACCGAGCTCGAGGCATCCTTGACGTTCGCCGTGAAAGGCCGCCCCGGCCCGATTGTGCGCCGGCTCGCACCCGACGGGCGATCGTTCACGCTTCGTCAGCGGATCAGCCTGGCAGAGCTGCCGGACTCGGGCTATCGCCCACGCGAGCTGGACCCGAGGATGAGCTTCTTCGGAATCGAGTTCAAGGACTACGGGCAGCCGGTAAACCGGCCGCTGGTCCGGCGGTGGATCGCGCGGTTCCGGCTGGAGCGGACCAACCCGGCCGATCCGCGCAGCCCCATTCGACGTCCCATCGTCTTCTATGTCGATCGCGGCATCCCGGAACCGCTTCGCACCGCCACGCTGGAAGGCGCCCGATTCTGGGTCGAGGCATTCGACCGTGCCGGACTCACCGGCGGCTTCCGGGTCGAGCTGATGCCCGAAGGTGCCGATCCGCTCGACATCCACTACAACGTGATTCAGTGGGAGAACCGAAACGAGATCGGATGGAGCATCGGCGGTGGTCTACTGGATCCCCGTACCGGCGAGCTACTGAAGGGTGCCGCGCGGATGGACTCGCACCGCGGACGGACGTCGTGGAACATCGTGGCCGCCCTGGCCGGCGCCGCGACCGCTTCCGACACGCATTTCGTGCTGGGCCGGGTCCGCCAGGTGACCGCGCATGAAATCGGGCATACGCTCGGCATGGCGCACAACTACATCGCGTCCACCTACGACCGCGGCTCGGTAATGGATTATCCCGCGCCGCGGGTTCGGCTGGATCGGCGGGGCGCGATCGATCTGAGCGACGCGTATGCCGTCGGTCCGGGGGCGTTCGACGTGCTCGCGGTCCGATGGGGTTACGGCATCTTTCCGCCGGAGCACGAGCGTGATTCGCTGGAGGCGATCGTACGCGAGGGCGTGGCGAAGGGGCTCTTGTTCCTCAGCGATGAGGACGCGCGGCCGGCATCAGCCAGCGATCCGCGGGTCAATCTGTGGGACGACGGGGCCGGCCCCGAGGAGTTCCTTCAGCGACAGCTCGCCGTCCGGCGCGCGGCGATCCGCGGCTTCGGGCTCCGGAATCTCAACCCGGGCGAGCCGGTGGCGACCCTGCAGGAGCGGTTCGCGCGGCTCTACTTCTTTCACCGCTTCGCGGTGAACGCCGTGGCCAAGGCGATCGGCGGGGTCGAATACCACCACGCCATCGCGGGCGACCGTCAGCAGGCCACCCGCACAGTACCAGCCGTCCGACAGCGAGCGGCCGTAGCGCAGCTGCTGGGCACGTTGTCCCCGGCGGAGCTCGCGATCCCCGACACCGTGCTGACGCTCCTGGGTCCGCGGCCGTTCGGCTACGAGCCGAGCCCGGAGCAGTTCGGCTCCCGCACCGGCGCGGTGTTCGACGAGTTGGGCGCCGCCGGCACCCTGGCCCGGATGGTGCTCGACCCGCTGCTACAGCGGGAGCGACTGGCGCGGGTAGCGCAGCAATCGGCGCGCGATCCCGCGATGCCGAGCCTGGCCGAACTGTTCGGCATGGTGGAGCGAAGCGTCTGGGACGTGGGCGCCGACAAGTCACCGCGGGACGCCTCGCTTCGCCGGGCGGTGCAGCGCGCCTTCGCCAGCGGCCTCATCCGCCTGGCAGCCGATACGGCCGCGGCTCCGGATGTACGGGCGATGGCGGACCTCACGCTCGAGCGGCTCGGTAGCGAGGCCAGCGTCCGCGGCGGGGGTGAGCGCGGCACCCCCGAAGCGAGGGCGCACTGGCGCGCGCTCGCCGGTCAGATCGTCCGGTGGCGGGAGGAGCGGGAAATCCCGCCCACGGCATTGCCGCCGCCTGCGGGGGATCCATTCTAAGGGCAGCGCCAAGCGACAAGCGACAAGCGACAAGAGACAAATGGCTCCGGTGCGCTGTTCGCATCGGAGCCACTTGTTTCTTGTCTCCTGTCGCTTGTCTCTTGCCTCTAATGCCTAAAACCCGCCGAGAGCGGAACCACGTCCCGTGGATTCTTCTCGTCGCCGAAGAGCAGCCGTCCCTCACGGTAGGTGGCGCCGCGTAGGGTGAGCGCCAACACCTCGCCCAGCTCGCTCACCAGGTGGATGTCCAGCTTGTCCCGGACTTCCTTCGGAAGGTCGTCTAGGTCCGCTTCGTTTTCCTTGGGCAGAATGACGCGAGTGATGCCCGCGCGCACCGCACCCAGGACCTTTTCCTTCACACCGCCGATAGGGAGTACCCGCCCACGCAAGGTGATCTCTCCGGTCATCGCGATGTCGTGGGCCACCGGCCGTCCACTCATCGCGGACACGATCCCCGATGCCATCGTCACGCCGGCCGACGGGCCGTCCTTCGGAATGGCACCTGCGGGTACGTGGACGTGGATGTCGCGGTCGAACATCTCGTCCGGCACCTGGAGCGCGGCCGCGTGGGAGCGGGCGTAGGTCCACGCTGCGCGGGCCGACTCCTTCATGACGTCGCCGAGCTGGCCGGTGAGCACCAGCTCGCCCTTGCCCCGCATCGTGCTCGCCTCGACGAACATGATGTCGCCGCCGGCGGGCGTGTAGTACATGCCAGTGGCGACGCCTACCTGGTCTTCCCGAGCCGCCTTCTCCGGATGAACCTTGGGCCGGCCGAGGAGATCGTCCACCATCGCGCGATCCACGGTGAGCTGGCTCACTTCACCCGCGGCGATCCGCCGGGCGACCTTGCGGGCCAACCGCCCGATCTCGCGCTCCAGCTGACGGACACCCGACTCACGCGTGTACCCCGTGATCACCTCCGACAAGGCGTCGTCGGTGATGACGATCTGATCGCCGCTGAGTCCGTTTTCGATCAGCTGGCGCGGAATCAGGTACTGCCGCGCGATCGCCTGTTTCTCACGCTCGGTGTATCCGGCGAAATCCACCACCTCCATCCGGTCGAGCAACGGCCCCGGAATGTTCTGGATGAAGTTGGCGGTGCAGATGAACAGCACCTCGCTCAGATCGAACGGCACGCCGAGATAGTGGTCCACGAAGGTGTCGTTCTGCGCGGGGTCAAGCACTTCGAGCAAGGCGCTCGCCGGATCGCCCTGGAACGACACGCCCAGCTTGTCGACCTCGTCGAGCAGGAAGACCGGGTTCTTGGTGCCGGCCTGCTTCATTCCCTGAACGATCCGTCCGGGCATGGCGCCGACATAGGTGCGACGGTGTCCGCGGATATCGGCTTCATCCCGCGCTCCACCGAGCGAGATCCGGACGTACTTGCGCCCCATTGCCCGCGCGATCGACTTGGCAATCGAGGTCTTGCCGACGCCGGGCGGACCCACGAACAACAGAATCGGACCCTTGGCCTGCTTGTCGTCGTCATTGCCGGGCGCCGGCTTGTTGGGCTCAGGCACCGTCGCCGTCGCGGTCGGTGACGGCGGGATGGTAGTCGAGTCGGATGGTTCGATCGCCTGGTGGCCAGTGGCATCCGGCTGGCGGTTTCCCCCGCCGTCCGTTGGACCATCGGACCCTCGGTCGATCTGTCGCAGCTGCCGCACCGCGAGGAACTCGAGCACCCGGTCCTTCACGTCGCTCAGAGCGTAGTGATCCTCCTCGAGGATCTGCTCGGCCTGCTTCAGGTCGAGATGGTCCTCGGTCCGCAGGTTCCAGGGAAGCTCCGCGATGTTTTCCAGGAAAGTGCGGATGACCTGCGACTCCATGCTCTCCCGTCCGATACGCGACAGGCGGTTGAGCTCGCGGTCCACTTCCTTGCGCACATCTGGCGGCAGCTCCAGCGTGTCGAGCTTCTGCTTGAGCTCGTCCACCTCGCCGGCCTCTTCGTCCTCGCCCAGCTCCTTCCGGATCTGCTTGAGCTGCTCCCGCAGGAACATCTCCCGCTGCCGCTCGCCCAGCTCCTCCTGCACCTGCGATTTGATGTCCTCCTGGGCATCCAGCATGCTGATCTGCCGCTGGACGTGGACCAGCACCCGGCGAAGCCGCTCCTCGACCGAGAGGGTCTCGAGCAGCGCCTGGCGCTGCGGCGGCGTGATATCGATGTAGCCGGCGACCAGGTCGGCGAACTGACCCGGTTCGTTGACCCCGGCGAGGACCTGCTGCACCACGTCTTCGGGAAGCCCTGACTTCTGCCCCAGCTCGCCGGCGCGAAGCCGAGCCTCGCGGTGCAGGCCCAGGAAGGCGGGATCCTCGGCGTTGAGCGGCAACATCTCCTCGGCATCCCGCACGATGGCCTGGAGGTAACCCTCCCGCTCCGAGTAGTGGATCGCGATGCCACGCCGCTCGCCGTGCAGCAGCAGCTGCACGCCGGATAGGCCGCGCTGCATCTGACCGATGCGCGCCACCGTGCCGACCGTGTACAGCACCTCAGGCGTGACGTTGTCCACGTTCTGGCGTTGGGAGACGGCGAACACGAGCCGCTCGGGTGTCTTGAGCGCCGCCTCGATGGCCCGGAGGGTGGCGGGACGACCGGCACCGATCGGCGCGGTGACCCCGGGAAACAGCACCACCTCACGAAGCGGCAGAACGGGCAGTGTCAGACGTTCAGTCATTGATTCCAACGCTCCTTGCTCGCGCGCGACGAGGTAAACCAGCTCCGCCGAGCACGAATGACAGACAACCAGCGAATCCGGCCGGTAAGTGCACCCACCGTGCCACGCACCATCTCG
>DATAFP010000065.1:0-27898 GCA_036257415.1 Gemmatimonadales bacterium | reverse complement strand
CCCCCCGCTCCTCCCGCTGCTCCTACACAGCAGGCCCGGCCTCCGCCACCGAGCGTGACACCTGCGCCGCGTATTGGGCGAAGTTCTCCCGGAACATTCCGGCCAGCTTCCGTGCCTGAGCGTCATAGGCCGCGGGATCGCTCCAGGTCCTCCGCGGGTCGAGCAGCGTCGGGGGCACGTCCGGCACCGCGGTGGGGATCTCGAGCCCGAACACCGGATCCCGCAGGTAGCGCGCGCGGTCGAGCTGGCCGCAGAGCGCGGCGCGCACCATCGCGCGGGTGTAGGCCAGCTTCATTCGCGATCCCGAGCCGAAGGCGCCGCCGGTCCAGCCGGTGTTCACCAGCCACACCCGCGCGCCATGCCGCGCGATCTTCTCGCCCAGCATCTTTGCGTACACGCTGGGATGAAGCGGCAGGAACGGCGCGCCGAAGCAGGCGCTGAACGTGGCGGTGGGTTCGGTGACGCCGGCCTCGGTGCCGGCGACCTTGGCTGTGTAGCCCGACAGGAAGTGGTACATCGCCTGGTCGGCGGTGAGCCGTGCCACCGGCGGGAGCACGCCGAACGCATCGGCCGTCAGAAACACGATGTTCACCGGGTGGCCGCCGGTGCCGCCGGGAACGTGGTTCGAGATGTAATGGAGGGGATAGCAGGCGCGGGTGTTCTCGGTGATCCGATCGGAGTCGTAGTCGACCGCCCGGGTGGCGGGGTCGAGCACGACGTTCTCCAGCACGGTGCCGAACGTCTGGGTCGCCTGGTAGATCTCCGGCTCGGTGTCGGACCGGAGCCGGATCACCTTGGCGTAACACCCCCCCTCGAAGTTGAACACGCCGTGATCGCTCCAGCCGTGCTCGTCGTCGCCGATCAGGCTCCGCGACGGGTCGGCCGAGAGGGTGGTCTTGCCGGTGCCCGAGAGGCCGAAGAAGATGGCGGTGTCGTGGTCCGGGCCGACGTTGGCCGAGCAGTGCATCGGGAGGACGTTCTGGTGCGGCAGGAGGTAGTTGAGCACGGTGAAGATCGACTTCTTCATCTCGCCCGCGTACCGGGTGCCGCCGATCAGCACCACCTTTCGCGCGAAGCTCATCGCGATGAAGGTTCCGCCCTTGGTGCCGTGGCGCGCCGGGTCGGCATGGAACTCGGGCGCGTGCAGCACGGTGAACCCGGGCTGGAACCGCGCCAGCTCGGCGAGCGACGGCCGGATGAACATGTTTCGCACGAACAAGGCGTGCCACGCGCTGGGCGTGATGAACCGGACCGAGAGCCGGTACGCCGGATCGGCGCCGCCGAACAGGTCCTGCACGAACAGCTCACGGGTATCGAGAAACGAGCGGACGTCGTGATGGAGCCGCTCGAAGGCATCCGCCTCCACGCGGCCGTTCTTCTCCCACCAGATCTCGTTCGCCGTGGACGGCTCGCTCACCACGAACTTGTCCTTGGGCGAGCGGCCAGTCTTGGGAGTCGTCACCGCGGCAAAGGCTCCGTGGTCGGTGACGACGCCTTCCTCGCGGCGCAGCGCGTACTCGATGAGGCGGGGTGGCGTGAGATTGGGGAGGATGCGCTCGGGATAGAGCCCGTGCTCGGCCAGCGTAAGGCTTTCCCGCTGAACCACGATACCCTGAACGGTCATAGACTCCACGTGCGAAAGCGAGTCAAGAAAGATCGGCAGACGGATCGCGCGGGGCAACCGACCGCCGCGCCGCCGGCCCGCGGGCGTACGCCCTAAGTCTGCGCAGCATCTTGCGATCCATCGTAACTTCGTCAGCACCCTTCGGCGTTTCGAGGATGCGGATCAGGCGCCGGAAGCGTGGGTCGGTCATGATCCGGCGAAACGGTCCCGGTCCGAGGCTGCCCTCGCCGATGAGGGCGTGGCGGTCCCGGCGCGAATTGAATGGTGTCTTGGAATCGTTCAGGTGAAGCACCCGCAAGTGCTCGAGGCCGATCACGGCGTCCCAGCGGGCCCAGACCGCGTCGAAATCGCGGACCAGGTCGTACCCGGCCGAATAGAGATGACAGGTGTCGGCGCAGAACCCGATCCGGCGGCGGAATCGCGCGGGGATTCGGTCCCGGAGCTCCGCCAGCTCCTCGAAGGTGCTGCCCAGCGACGTTCCGGACCCGGCGGTGGTCTCCAGCAGCACGACCACCTTGCCGGGGACGGCGGCCAGGCAGGCCGCGTAGGCCGCCGCGTTCCGAACCAAACCCGCCGAGCGGTCATCGATATAGTTGCCCGGGTGCGACACCAGCCAGCGGATGCCGAGCGCCTCGCAACGCGCCAACTCGGCCTTGAAGGACGCTGCGGAACGACCACTTAACACCGGGTCCGGAGAGGCGAGATTGATGAGGTACGAATCGTGCGAAACGACGGTTTGCAGCTCGTATTCCTTGCACGCGCGACGAAACCTCGCGCCGACCCCCGCTTCCAGCTGGGGCTCGCGCCATTGACTTGGCGTCTTGGTGAAGACCTGGATCGCGGTGGCCCCGATGGCCGCGCCGCGCGCCGGGGCGGTGTCCACTCCTCCCTGGATCGACACGTGAGCCCCGAGCAGATCCCGCGCATCCTGACGCATTACGTCTCCTCGCGCGCGTGAGCGAATTCGTGGCCGGACCCGCCGCAACGCGCCCGCACGTCCTCCTGCTGGGGGACGCGTCGGCCCGCCCCTACGGGCTCGAACGCGCCCTGGGCCGCGCCGGCTTCCAGGTGCACGAAGCTACCAGCGCCGCCGACCATTTCGCTCTCCAGGACGGCCCCGACATCGCCGTCGTTTCCGCTCAGGAAGCCGACGCCGCTCTGGGCACTCTGCTCCAAGCCCTCAACGCCGCCTGGGGCGGTCAGGTGCCGCTGGTCGCCGTGCTCGCCTCGCCCGACCGCGAAGGCCCGGCGAGGGCCCTGGGTCTCGGCGCCGACGACGCCCTCGCTTCGCCGGTGCACCTGCCCGAGCTCGCCGCCCGGGTGGAGGCCCGCTCCCGCCGGCGCCCACGGCCCGCGGACCGCAACGGCAACGGCCGGATCCAGGAAACCATGCTGGATCTGCTGGAGCTATCGCGTGCCGGCCGCTGCACCGGCGAGCTGCTGGGGAGTCTGGTGCGGCGACTGGGTCGAGCTCTCTCCGGCTGGGAGGCGTCGTTCGTCGAAATCGGCGAGAGCGACGCCGCGATACCGCGGGTCCTGGCGGGGCCGGAAGGCGACGCGTCGAATGAACTGCGACTCGAGGTCGAGCGGTACCCCGAGGTAGCGGAAGCGCTCCGCACCGGACGCCCGGTCGTGGTGCCGGACGTCCAGACCGATCCGCTGTTCGAGGCCGAGCGCCGCCGCTGGGCCTACGAGGGCGCCGAGTCACCCGTCCGCGCGGTTGCGGCCTTCCCGCTGCCGGTGGGCGAGCGCTTGCTCGGCGTGTTGCTGCTCCGATCGCAACAGGCATCGGCTCGGCTTTCACCGGGCGAGGAGGCATTCGCGACCGGGGTCGCCCACGCCGCCGCCCGGCTGCTCGATGCCGACCGGCGCCATACCGCCCAGGCTGCCTACACCGCCGCGAACGGAAAGGAAGCCGCCGACCCACTCACCGGCCTTCCCATGCCGCCGCGGCTCGACCAGCGGGTATTAGAGGAAGCGGAGCGGGCGCGGCGTTACTCGCTCACCTTCAGCCTGGTGTTGCTCGACGTGGATGACCAGGCCGCGCGCAACGACCGGCTGGGCCGCCCGGCCGGCGACCGGCTGCTGGCGGAGCTGGCGCAGCTGCTGCAGCGGGAGGTGCGGGCCTCGGACTTCGTCGCCCGCTATGGCGGCGACGAGTTCGCGCTGGTGCTGGCGGAGACCGGCGCCAGCGGCGCGCGGGACCTGGTGCACCGGCTGAGACATCGGATCGGGGTCGAATCCTTCGGCGGGCTGCCGCCCGGCGAGCGGGTGCAGGTCGCGGCCGGCGTCGTCGCGTTTCCCCATCCGGCCGTGGATCAGTGGCCGGACCTGCTGGTGCTGTTGGAAGCCGCGCTCAGGCGGGGCAAGGCGCAGAGCGAGGAGAGAATCGGGATTGCGGAGTGAGCACCGCTCACCGCTTACCGCTCACCTTTTTGAGCCAGTCCGCCGGATCCAGCGCGATCTGATTCTCGCCCCGAATCTCGAAGTGGAGGTGGGAGCCGTGCTCGCTGCTGATGCCGCCCACCGCGCCGATCGCCTGGCCCTTGCTCACCACGTCACCCAGCTTCACCGTCGCCGCCTGCAGGTGGGAATAGACCGAGTAGTAGCCGTTGCCGTGCTCCAGCAGGACGGTCAGGCCGTAGGTGCCGAACTGGCCCACCAGCCTGACCTTGCCGGCCTCGACCGAGTGCACCGGCGTTCCGGCGGCCGCCTGGATGCCGATCCCGTTCCACCGGATCACCCCTCCGCTCGGGAGCGTGTCGCGCCCGAAGCGATAGATGATCCGGCCGTCCACCGGCCAGTCGAGCTTCCCGATGTCGGCGGTGGTGAGCGCGCCCGGCACCGCGGCGACGGGTAGTCCAGCGCGCCGGCGGGCCAGCTCTTCGCGCCGCGCCCGCTCCAGAGTCGCGAGCAGCTGCGACAGGCGGAGCTCGTCCCGCTCCAGCGCGCTCAGCCGCTGCTCGGTGGTCCGCGCGGTCCGCTGGAGCTGGTGGATTCGGCGGGCCCGTTCCTGCGCCAGCGTGCCGAATCGCTGATACTCCGCCTCGCGCTCCTGCCGCCGCCGGTCGAGCTCGCCCCGTACTCTCAGGACGTCATTCCGGTTGCCGACCACCCGCTTCCGCAGCAGCTCCACGTCGTCCACCAGTGCACGGTCCTGCCGGCTGGTCAGATAGAGATACTTGTACCGGCTGAGAAGGTCGCCGAACGATTCGGCGGTCAGCAAGACCTGGAAGGCATACAGCGCGCCGCGCTTGTAGATGTCGATCAGCCTCCGCTCCAGGATCGCGCGCCGCTCCGCCAGGTTGTCCTGCGCAAGGATCAGCTCGGCGCTGCTCCGGTCGATCTGTCCCGAGAGCCCGCCGATCTGGCGCTCGATCTCGTGCACAATCCGCTCGGTGGACTCCTTCTGCCGCTCGATGTTCTTGAGGTCGGCGCTCGCGTCATGCACCTGGCCCTGGAGCCGCTGCCGCTGCGACTGGAGCCGGTCGCGCTCGGCCTTGATCTCCTCCAGCCGGCGGCGGCTCTCGTCGAGCTCGCGGGTCTGCGATTGCTGCGCGGCGAGGGGAGTGGAGAGGAGCAGGGGGAGCGGGAGGAGCGGGAGGAGCAGGAGGAGCAGGAGGAGCAGGTGGGAGCGAGCGGGAACAGGCAGAAGCCCAGCGCGAGCGAGGGCAGCTCCTTGCCAGCGCTGCGCCGTTCGCACCATTGTCGGAACGCACAATCGTTTGCGGAGCGCCGAGGCGCTCGCTCCCCCCCGCTCCCGGCTGCTCTCCCTGCCTCTCCCGCTCATCCCGCTCCTCCCGCTCCTCCCGCTCCGGCCTCACACATTGCGCAAATGCCGCCCGACGCTCACCAGGCTCCCGCCCAGCCCGATGAGCACGCCGAAGACGACCAACAGGAACATGAGATCGGGGCCGAAGAAGACCAGGCCCGAGAGCGACGCGGTGCCGCTGCCGGTGAACAGCCGGTAGCCGGCGTAGCAGAGCACCAGCGACAAGAGCCCGCCCAAGAGGCCCTTGAGCGCGCCCTCGAGCAGGAACGGGCCCCGGATGAAGTTGTTGGTGGCCCCTACCAGGCGCATGATGCTGATCTCGCGCGCCCGCTGGAGGATCGTGAGCCGGATGGTCACGCCGATGATCACCACCGCGACCGACGCGAACGCGAGGCCCACCACCAGTCCGACGATCCCGGTGAGATTGCGGAGCCGGTCGAGCCGCTGCACCCAGTCGCGCCCGTAGCGCACGTCGTCCACGAAGCTGAAGCCCTTGAGCCGCTCCGCCACCCGCTCGACCGACTCCGCGTTGCGGTAGCCCTCCTTGAGCCGGATCTCGAGCGAGGCCGGCAGCGGATTCACCTGCAGGTCGCGATACGCGTCGCGGAACTCGACCAGCTCGCGGCGCGCCCGCTCCAGCGCCTGATCCTCGGAGACGTACTCGACGTCCTGCACCTCGGGAAACGCCGCGACGTCCTGCGATGCCAGCGTGATGGTCTCCGGCGGGGTCCCCCGCAGCATGAACGCCACGATCTCCACCCGCTCCTCCAGCCCCTGGAGTGCCTGCCGGAGGTTCACCGCGATCAGCGCGAACAGGCCGACCGTGAAGAGCGAGAAGGCGATGGTGGTGACCGACAGGCCGGACAGGAGCGGCGCGCGGCGGAACGAGAGCAGCGCCTCGCGGAGCAGGAGCCTCATCGTGGCGCGCTCACCGGGTGCCCGTCGCGCGCGAGTCGTCCACCGCGCTGTCGTACGCGATGGCCCCCTCGCGGAGCTCGATGTTCCGGTAGCTGGTCTGACGGACCAGGTCGAGGTCGTGGGTGGCCATCACGACCACGGTGCCGCCGGTGTTGATCTCGCGGAGCAATTGGAACACGCCCCGCGTGGCGCGCTCGTCGAGGTTTCCGGTGGGCTCGTCGGCCAGGAGAATGGTGGGATCGTTCACCAGCGCCCGCGCGATCGCCACCCGCTGCTGCTCGCCGCCCGAGAGCTCGCGCGGATAGGCCCGACTCTTGGCCGCGAGCCCCACCTGGGTGAGCACCCGCATGGTGCGCGCCGGAATGGTGTCGTGCCGGGCACCGGTCACCTCGAGCGCGAACGCCACGTTCTCCGCGGCGGTGCGGTCCTCGAGCAGGCGAAAGTCCTGGAACACGACGCCAAGCCGGCGGCGGAGCTTGGGCACCTCGTGCCGCCGCAGCTCGTTCACCGAGAATCCGGAGACCCGCACGTCGCCCTGCGACGGCCGCTGCTCGCCGAACAGCAACATGAGAATGGTGGACTTACCGGCCCCGCTGTGGCCGGTGAGGAAGACGAACTCGCTCTTCGAGACATGGAAGGAAACGTCCTTGAGGGCGAGCGCGCCGTTCGGGAACGACTTGAACACGTTCTGGAAGCGGATCACGGGGGGAAATATGCCATGAGCGCCGTGGTGGGAGCCAGATGGGATGGACTCCTAGCGCCCGGCCTGTTCGAGATCTCCGATGATATCGTCCGCATCCTCGATGCCGCAGCTCAGCCGGAGGAAGCCATCCAGAATGCCCAGCCGTTCGCGCTCAGCGGGCGACAGTTCGCGATGCGAGGTGAGCCGCGGCTCGGAGACCAGACTCTCGACGCCGGCCAAGCTGGGCGCGTGGATGATCAGCTTGAGCCGAGAGAGCAGCCGGATCGCCGCTTCCGGCCCGCCGCGGAGCTCGAGCCCCACCATTCCGCCGTAACCGCCGAGCACTTCGGTGGCGAGCTCGTGGTCGGGATGGGAGTCGAGGCCGGGATAGTGCACCTTCGCGATCCACCGCTGCCGCTCGGCCCAGCGCGCGACCGCGAGACCGTTGGCGTTGTGCCGTTCCATGCGGACCGCCAAGGTGCGAAGGCCGCGATCCACCAGCCACGCGGCGTGGGGGTCGATCGACTGGCCCCACATCCGCATCAGCCGCCGCACTTCATCCACGAACGAGGTCGAGCCGGCCACCGCCCCCGCGATCACGTCGCTGTGGCCGTTGAGATACTTGGTTGCGCTGGTGATCACCACGTCCGCGCCAGCTTCGGCCGGCCGGAAGTTGACCGGGCTCGCGAAGGTGGCATCCACCAGGAGTGCCAGGCCCGAGTCGCGCGCGACGGCGGCCACCGGCCTGAGATCGATCACGCGGAGCAGGGGATTGGTGGGGGTCTCGACGAAGATCGCGCGGGTGGTCTTGCGCATGGACCTACGCCACTCGCGTACCCGGTCGGGCTTGACGTACGACACCTCGATCCCCAGCCTGGCGAACTCGTGGTCGAACAGCTGGCGGGTGCCGCCGTAGATCCACTCGCTAGAGAGCAGGTGGTCTCCCGGCCGGAGCACCGCGAGGTGCGCCAGCGCGGTGGCGGCGCTGCCGCTCGCGACGAAGATCGCGTCCTCGGTGGCCTCGAGCAGCGCGTACTTCTTCCCCAGCGCCACCTGCGTGGGGTTGGTGCCGTAGCGGCTGTAGAGGATCTCCTCGTCCGACCCGACCGGATTAGTGAAGGTGCTGCTCTGGAAGATGGGAGGGGCGACCGGCGCCCAATCGGGGCGGCGCGCCGTGGCGCCGTGAACCGCCACTGTGGACACGCCGGGGCGCCGCGCGGTCACGAGATGGGCAGGCGGGCGAAGTCGTCCAGGGCGGCGCCGCGGACCCGAAGGGCCTCGAATGCCTGGTGGATGTCCGGCGTGGCCGCGCCGAGGAGGACGGGCTCGCCGGTCTCGTGCAGCCGGGCGGTGACGGCGACGCCGTGATGCGTGAGCACGTGGTCGAGCGCTTCCCGCTGCTCGTCCCGCACCCCGAGCAACACCACCGGCCGACTCGGGCGCGCCGCCGAAATCACCAGCTTGGCCACGATCTCGTCGGCGCAGCTGAAGTCGAGGATCGCGACCTCCGAGAAGTCGAGCACCGCGACCTCGCAGGCGGAATGCTCCAGTTGGGCTTCGATCCGGCCACGGACGAGAGCGCCGGTGGCGCGGGTGACCAGGTTGCGGTACGGTGTGGTCACGGCCTCGCGGAGCACTCGGTGCAAACAGATGGTCTGGATCATGTCGGCTCGGCGTGTTGCGCGGGGATGGTGATCTGCACCTGGGCTCCGGGAAAGAAGGGAAGCTGCTCGGCCAGTGGAAGGTCGTCGTCCCACGGCGGCACCACCGCCAGGCGCGCCGTGCCGCTACGAATGCTGATCTTGCCCTGCCACCGACTCAAATATCGCTTGATCCCCGCGAATCCCTGACCCCGGCCGGGATCGCGGAACCGGCTCACGTTCTGGATCAACGCGGCCTCGAGCGCCGTCGCGTCGCTCCAGCGGTCGCCGAAGCGCCGCGCGTGCGCGCTCTCGAGCGAACGGCGGAACCCGATCCCCGCGTCGCTCACTGCGATCACCACCACGCGCCGCCCCAGCCGCCGGCGGAAGGTGTACGCCTGCACCGCGACCCATCCGCCGGTGCCGGCATGTTCAACAATATTCGTGCACGACTCCGAAAGCGCCATCGAGAACCCGACGCTCGACTTGGCCTCGAGGCCGAGCTCGCCCGACATGATGCGGGCCGCGTTCTCGCCGATGCGTCCGACCACCTCGTGCACGTCCTCGGAGGCGCGAACCGGCGTGACGTCGAGCAGGACGTCGGACGGGCCGGACGCGGTCGCCTTGGGCACCTTGCCGTGCACTTCGAACAATCCGGCCGCCTGGGTGAAGAATCCGGTGCGGGCCCAGTACCGCTTGACCTCGTCGCTCTGCGGCACGGTGAGCAGGGGACGCTCCGCGCCCGCTTCGGCGAGTGCCTGCCCCGCGGTGAGCAGCCCCACGAGACCGTAGGGAGAGGCCCACTGTGCCCCGCGGGCATCCACCAGGATGCGGGCATCCGGCGGCCAGGCGCCGAATCCCGACGCGAACTGGTCGAAGGTCCGGTCGTCGAAGCTCTGAGGCAGTTCGACGACCCGCGTCACGTGGTCACCAGCTCGCCCTTGAGGAAGCGCGCGAGACCGCCGGCGCCGCGGAAGGTGGCGGTGCGGGCAGCGAGCCGGTTGGCCGCCGCGATGGCCGTCTCGACCGGGTCACCGGCGAGCAGCCGGGCGCACAGTGACGCGCCGAACACGTCGCCGCAGCCGGTCGGATCAAGCGCCTCCACGCTCGGCGCTTCGACGACTGCGGTGCGAACGGCGCTGTTCCCGACGGTTCCCGCCCACCCGTCGAACCCCGCTGCCGAGACATACGCCGCCCCTCGTGGCCCCAGCGTCACCACCAGCAGCGAGGCGCCGGTACCCAGCACATCGGCAGCCACCACCAGGGGATCGGCGCCGATCTGATTCATCTCGTCCTCGTTCATCTGGACCACGTCGAAGCAACCCCACCAGCTCGGCGCGTCGGGCAGTGGGCGGAGCACGCGCATGCCGTCCTGCCGCATCCCCAGGAAGAGACTGTGCACGTCGGCGTAGATCCGCCCGTGGAATCCGGCGCGGAGCGCCTGCGCCGTGCCGAGGCACATCTCGAACCCGGAGATGAAATTGAGATACAGCGCATCCAGATCGCGCACCATCGGTCCGAGCTCAGGCCAGGTCCATCCCGGCACGCCGCCCGACATTCGCTCGCACCGGCGGTCGCGCGACTCGTACCGGAGCACCACCCGATTGTTCGGCACCGGCACCTCGACGCAGCGGGCACCGGGGGCCAGGCGCTCGAGCGTCCGGAGCAGCCCGGCTGCTTCGCCTGCAAGATCGCGGCCGACCTTGATGAGCGGCACGATCTCCCAGCCCGCCGGAAGCGCCGCGTCCAGCCCGGCGAGCCCGTACGCGATCCCCCCCCATTCCTCGACCGGTGGGGCCGCTGGATCACGCCCGTGAATTTCGTCCCAGACCAGGGAGCCGAGGATGCCGATGCGCATGTGACGTCGGATGGGCGGATGGTCAGGCGAGCGGATCGAACGGTCCGGCCAACGCTCCGTCCGACCAGCGCTCGTGGCGGCGATCCATCTGGTCCAGGAAGCTCTTGGCCGCCCCGTACACCCCGGCCGTCCCGGTGAGCTCGGCCGGCACGATCCGGCACACCGCCACCGCGGGCTTGAACGCGCGGCGCGCCACCTCTCGCCGGAGCGGCACGAACAGCGTCTCGCCCGCCTGGGTGACGCCGCCGAGCACGACGACCACCTCGGGATTGAAGATGTTCACCATGTTGGCGACCCCGACACCCAGGAACTTGGCGGTGTCGTGCACCACCTCTTCCGCCAGCTCGTCGCCGTCCTTGGCCGCCTGGTACACCGTCTGTGCGGTGACCTTCGCCAGCGTGCCGCCGCAGTAGTCGGGCAGCCGGCTCGGCACCCCTGATTCGACCGCCTCCACCGCACGCCGCGCGATCGCCGGACCGGAGGCGTACGCCTCCAGACAGCCGTAGTTACCACAGCCGCACTTCCTCCCGTCGACCTCGATCGTGGTGTGGCCGATCTCGCCCGCGACGTCGGACGCGCCGTGATAGAGCCGTCCGTTGACCACGATCCCGCCGCCGATGCCGGTGCCGATGGTGATCCCGATCGCGTGCCGGGCGCCGCGGGCCGCGCCCCGCCACCACTCGCCCAGGGTCGCGCAGTTGGCGTCGTTGTCGAGCGTGGCCGACACGCCGAGCCCGTCCTGGATGATGTCGCGGAGGGGAAGATTCACCCAGCCCAGGTTGGGCGTGAGCAGCACGATGCCACGGGTCCGATCCAGTGGTCCCGGCGCACCCACGCCCACGCCGAGAATTTCCGCGTCGGGGAGCTCGAACCGGAGTTGCGCGATGGTGGCCCGCACCATTCCGAGCAGGCGCTGAACCACGGCGTCGGCGCCCGCCTCGGCGTGGGTGGGCTCGGTGCGAAGCCCGAGCAACGCGGATCCATCCTCCGCCACCGCACCGGCGACGAGGTTCGTGCCTCCGATGTCAATGCCCAACGCGAACCGCACGTCTCATCTCCTCACCTTGGTGCTCGAGCGGAACGGTGGCCAGCCGCCACAAACTCGCCGGACACTCCACGATCCGCCAGCAAGTGGGTGACTCGCGCACCACGAGCATGCCCCCGCGGGTCCGGCGTCGGATCATTCGACCTGGAGCACCGCGAGAAACGCTTCCTGCGGGATCTCCACCGCGCCGATCTGCTTCATGCGCTTCTTCCCCTCCTTCTGCTTCTCGAGGAGCTTGCGCTTGCGGGTGACGTCGCCGCCGTAACACTTGGCGAGCACGTCCTTCCGGAACGCGGAGATGGTCTCGCGCGCGATGATCTTGTTGCCGATGGCCGCCTGGATCGCGACGGCGTAGAGCTGGCGGGGGATCAGCTCCTTGAGCTTCTCCGCCACCTTGCGGCCGTACTCGTAGGCTTTGTCGGTGTGGATGATGACGCTGAAGGCGTCGATCGGATCGCCGTTGATCAGCATGTCGAGCTTGACCAGGTCGGACTCGCGGAACCCGGCCATCTCGTAGTCGAGCGACGCATAGCCGCGCGAGAGCGACTTGAGCTTGTCGTAGAAGTCGAGCACGATCTCGCCCAGCGGGAACTCGAAGTCGAACTCGACCCGGCTGGGGTCGATGTAGTGCATCCCGTTGTACACGCCGCGCCGCTCCTGCCCCAGCTTCATGATGCCGCCGATGTAGTCCGCTGGCGCCATGATCCGCGCCTTCACGTACGGCTCCTCGATCCGCGAAATCTCCGCGGGATCGGGCAGGTTGGTCGGGTTCTCCAGCAGCATCATCTCGCCGTCGGTCTTGTACACGTGGTACTCCACCGTCGGCACCGTGGTGATGAGGTCGAGGTCGAACTCCCGCTCCAGCCGCTCCTGCACGATCTCCATGTGCAACAGCCCGAGGAACCCGCAGCGGAACCCGAAGCCGAGCGCGGTGGACGACTCCGGCTCATAGTGGAGGCTCGCGTCATTGAGCGTGAGCTTCTCCAGCGCGTCGCGAAGCGGCTCGTACTGCTCCGACTCGGTGGGGTAGAGGCCGGCAAAGACCATGGACTTCACGTCGCGGTACCCGGGCAGGAGCTCGGTGGCCCGGTTCTCGGCGTCGAGGATCGTATCGCCCACGCGCGAATCGCGCACCGCGCGAAGGCTCGCGACCACGTACCCCACCTCGCCGGCTTCGAGCCGCGCGGTGCGCCGCTGGCCCAGCTGCAGATAACCCACTTCGTCGACGTGGTAGACGTCGTCCGGGTGCGACCCGAAGGCGATCTCCATGCCCTCCGCCAGCACCCCGTCCACCACGCGCACGCTGGGCACCGCGCCCCGGTACTTGTCGTAGTAGGAGTCGAAGATGAGCGCGCGGAGCGGCGCGTCCTCCCGTCCCCGCGGCGCCGGCACCCGCGCCACGATCCGCTCGAGCAGCTCCGGCACGCCGGTGCCTTCCTTGGCGGAGACCGACAGGATCTCGTCCCGCTTGGCTCCGATGAGATCCATGATCTCCTTCGCACGCCGCTCCGGCTCCGCGCCGGGAAGATCGATCTTGTTGAGAACGGGGATGATCTCGAGCCCCGCATCGAGGGCCAGGAAGAGGTTCGAGAGCGTCTGCGCCTGGATTCCCTGCGATGCGTCCACCACCAGGATCGCGCCCTCGCAGGCGGCGAGCGAGCGGGACACCTCGTAGGTGAAGTCCACGTGTCCCGGGGTGTCGATCAGGTTCAGCTCGTATTCAGACCCGTCCCGGGCGGTGTAGAGCATCCGCACCGCGTTCAGCTTGATGGTGATCCCGCGCTCGCGCTCCAGGTCCATCGTGTCCAGCACCTGCTCCCGCATCTGCCGCTTTTCGAGCGTGTTGGTGGTCTCGATGAGGCGGTCGGCGAGGGTGCTCTTGCCGTGATCGATGTGCGCGACAATGCAGAAGTTGCGAATGCGGGACTGAGGCATGGCGGGAAAATAGGCGAGAACAGGCGAGAATGGGCGAGGAGGGGTGCCTGTTATCCTTGTTCGCGTGACGAAGCCCACTCTCGCCCGCCCTCGCCCATTCTCGCCTGTTCCTTCCCGTCCGTCCTCAGCGGACCTGGGCATGCTGCTTGTCACGCTGATATGGGGCTCCAACTTCACCGTGATGAAGCTGGGGCTCGCGGCGATGCCCCCGCTGGCGTACACCGGGCTTCGCTTCCTGCTCGGGTGCGTGCTGCTGTGGCTGGTGCTCAAGTGGCGGGAGGGCCGGGTGGCGCTGCCGCCCGGCCTGTTCTGGCCGATGGTCGTGCTGGGCGTGCTGGGGAATACGGTCTATCAGATCGCCTTCACCCTGGCGCTCGCGATGAGCACGGCCACCAACTGCGCGCTCATCATCAGCACCATGCCGGCGGTGGTGGCGACGCTGGGCCACCTGACCGGCATCGAGCGTACCACGGCGCCGATGCGATGGGGCATCGCGATCGCGACCGGCGGTGTGGCGCTGGTGGTGGCGGCGCGCGGCGTCGCGTTCGACGCCACCACCCTCCGCGGGGACCTGCTCGCGATCACCTCGACGTTCGTCTGGGCGGCATACACCCTCGGACTACGGAAGCTGCCCGATACGATCTCGCCCCTCGCGGTCACCGCCCACACCACCTTCACCGGCACGCCGGGACTGCTGCTCGCCGGCCTGCCGGGCATCCTGTCCACCGACTGGGCCGCTGTGCCGCCGGTCGCCTGGGGTTCGATGGCTTACGCGTCGACCCTCTCCCTCGGCGTGGCCTACCTGATCTGGAATGCGAGCGTGGTACGGGTGGGGAGCAGCCGCACGGCCGTCTACATGTGCATCACACCGATCATTGCGGCGTTGGTGGCCTGGGCCGTGCTCGGGGAGCAGCTGCTGCCACTCCAGGCCGTCGGCGCCGTGCTGATCGTGCTGGGGGTCCTCCTGACGCGGCGGTGAGCGGGGCTAGCGGCGCTGCCTGACCTGCTCGAGCCGTTCGACGGCCCGTCTGAGATGGGGTATGACGATGCTCCCGCCGACCACCAACCCGACCGCGAACAGCTCGAACAATTCCTCGTCTGTCGCTCCTTCCTCCGCGCAGCGTATCACATGATAGGTGATGCAGTCATCGCACCGGAGCACGAGCGACGCGACCAGGCCGAGCATCTCCTTGGTCTTGGTCCCGAGCGCACCTGCCTCGTATGCCCGGCCGTCGAGCGCAAAGAATCGGTTGACGACGAGATTGTCGCGGCCGGTGATGAGGTCGTTGAGCCTGGTACGGAAGGTGTTGAACTCCTCGATCGATGAAATGGTCATGGAGACTACTCTTCCACAATCTCCTTATAGCTCTCGGGATTCCACTTCGGCCGCTGCGGCGCGTCACCGATCGCTCTCCCCAGGTAGAACACCAGCCGCAGTATCCTCGACTCCTTCTCCGCATTGATCTTGACCGGCGCGTCCGAGGGCTGGTGGTAATCCTCATGGACGCCATTGAAGAAGAAGAGGATGGGCACGCCCTTCCGGGCAAAGTTGTAGTGGTCCGATCGGAAGTAGAACCGTTCCTCCGGCCAACGGTCGTCGATCGCCGTCATCCGGAGCTCGGGGTGCTGCTTGTTCACCTTCGCGAGCGTGGCGCCGAGGTCAGAATGCTCCCGCCCGATCGCCACGATGGTATCGGCCCAGTTGCGGCCGATCATGTCCATGTTGAGGTCGGCCACCACGTCGTGGATCGGCACCGTGGGATGCTCGCTCCAGTACTCGCTGCCCCAGAGCCCCTTCTCTTCGCCGCTCACCGTCATGAACACCAGGGACCGTTTCGGCCGGGCTCCCGCCTGGCTGAACGCCTCGGCCAACTCGATGACCCCCACCGTCCCTGACGCATCGTCGTCCGCGCCGTTGTTGATGCTGTCCGCTGCCCCCGGCGTGATGCCGATGTGGTCCATGTGCGCGGTGAAAAGAACGTACTCGCGCTTGAGCGTGGAATCGCTGCCCTCCAGCACGCCGATCGTGTTCGGCGCGGTCTCCTGGGAGACCATGATGTCGCGTAGCGCGACCTCCGCGCTCAGGTCGGACAGCTCCCGGACAACGGCCGACGTGGCGCTGCGCGTCTGCGCCAGGTCGATGCCGGCCGGCGCGAGTGCCTGTCCGAGCGCAGTGCCCAACACCAGCAGGAGGGGGGGCTGGCTCTCCCCCGGCTCCACCGTGGTGCGCTCGCGGGCCTGGCTCGGCAGCCGGCTGGCGAACGTGGCCGAATCCGCCGCGCTGGGGAGTATGATGGCCCCCGCGCCGCCCAGCATCAGATCGCGCAGCAGCGCTTGCGTCCCCTCCCGAGCCTCATCGGCGAGGACGACCACAACCTGGCCCTTGAACGGCACCTTCGCGGCGTCGGCCGCCGAGACCGCCCCGCCGAACAGCACCAACCGCCCGCTGATCGGCGCGGCCGGGATGTTGCCGTGCGCCAGCCGAGCCGTGGCGTTGAGGGGGAAGCGCCATTCGCCACCCGCGCCCCGAAGCGTCACCGCCGAGCTGTCGATATCCACCTTGCGGCGGCTGATGGTGTAGCGCTGGAGGAAGGTACCGTCGTCTCCGCCCGGCTTGAGGCCAACGCGCTGGAACTCATCCGCTACGTATTGCGCGGTGAGCTCGAGCCCCCGGCTCGGGGTGTCGCGCCCCAACATCGAATCGTCCGCGATGATGACCACCCGACGCCGCACATCGTCGGCGGTAATCGTGGCGGCCGCGCTCGCCGCGGAGCTCGAGCGTCCGCTGGCGGCGGGCCTCTTGGCGGCCTTCGCGGCCTGGGCGATTGCCGAGACGGTTGGGGTCGTCCAGAGGAACAGGGCAACGACCAAGGTGAAACGTCGCATGCAGCATCCTGAGGTGTGGGCAGTGGCCATCGGTACGGTGGCGAAACATAGTCGCATGGCGCGTTGACTTCGCCGGTGACGCGCCAGTACGTTGCGCGCCGGATGACACGCGTGGATGCGCCCTCGCCGCGCACCCGGCTCGACCTGCTCGATCCCATGGAAGTCGCCCGTCTGGGGGGACTCGAGCTGGTGGCCGAGGGCGTTGTCGAGGGCTTTCTGGCCGGATTACACCGCTCCCCTCGCCGAGGGTTCTCGGTGGAGTTCGCCGAACACCGCATGTACCAGCCGGGCGACGATCTCCGCTACGTGGACTGGAAGATCGTCGGTCGGAACGACCGCTATTACGTCAAGCAGTTCGAGGAGGAGACCAACCTTCGCGCGATGCTGGTGCTGGATGCGAGCCGCTCCATGGCATGGACCGGCGACGCCGAGCTCGTGCTTCCCAAGCTCGCCTACGCCCAGCGCCTCGTGGCCGCGCTCGCACTGGTGCTGCTCCGCCAGCGGGACGCCACCGGCCTCATCGCCTTCGACGACGATGTCCGAGCCGTCACGCCACCCCGCGCGCGACTGGCGCACTGGCGCCAGCTCCTTGCCACGCTGGAGGCGATCCGGCCGGGGAAGGGAACCGCCGCCGAGCCGGCGCTCCGGCGGGTGGTGGATCACCTCCGCCGCCGCGGCCTGGTGGTTTTCGTCTCCGACCTCCTGCTCGACCGCCCGCTCGCGCTCAAAGCCCTGCGCTTCCTTCGTCACCGCGGTCATCAGGTGATCGTGATCCATGTGATGGACCCCGCCGAGCTCGCGCTGCATGGCCCGGCGGAAGCGCGGTTCGAGGATCCGGAGACTCGCGCCGCGGTGGTCGTACGGCCCAAGGATTGGGCCGGAGCTTTCCGTGATACGGTCGAACACGCTATCGCGGGCTGGCGGCTCGACTGCCGCCGCCGCGGGATCGCCTACCACCCCGTCCGCACCGACACGCCGTTCGGCACCGTGTTGCGCCGAGTGACCGACGGCCGCATGACGTGATCGTCGCGGCATGATCGGCTTTCTGCATCCTTGGATGCTCGCCGGCCTGGTTGCGGCGGGGATTCCCATCCTCCTTCACCTGCTCCAGCGCCGCGAACCGCCTACCGTCGTCTTTCCGGCAGTGCGGTATCTCATCGCCGCCACCCAGGAGCATCAGCGCCGCCTCAAGCTGCAGAACTGGTTGCTGCTCATCCTCCGGACGGCGTTGATCGTGCTTCTGGTATTCGCGGCCGCCGGACCCACCGTGCCGGCGCGCGGAGCACCCGGTCACGCGCCCAGCGCGCTGGTGGTGGTGCTGGACAACAGCGCGAGCAGCGGAGCGGTGGTGAACGGGGCGCCCCGCCTGGCGCGGCTCCAGGCGGTGGCGCGCGCCGTGCTTGGCCGGGCGACGCCGGACGACGCGGTCTGGCTCCTGAGTGCCGACGGCGTGCCGCGGCGGGACGACGCCCGCGAGCTTCGCCGGCTGGTTTCCGCGCTCGAGCCCTCGCCCCGGCGACTCGATCTCGGCGTCGCGCTCCGCGCTGCCGACGACCTGCTCCGCGCCGCCGGGCGGCCGGGCGAGATCGTGCTGCTCTCCGACCTGCAGGCGACCGCCGTATCGCCCGCCGAGGTGTCCGCGCCGTTGCTCGTGGTACGCGCCGCCGCCGCTCCGCGGAACGTAGGCATCGCGTCGCTCGCGCTGGGCAGTCAGCCGTGGTCGTCCGACGGTGGCCGTCTGGTACTGACGCTCGCCGGCGATTCGGGAGCGCCGACGGCGCTGTCCGCCCGACTCGGTGAGCGACCCGCGCGACAGGGACTCGCCACGGCGGGCGGCACCGTGGCGCTCGCATTGCCGGGCGCGCCCGGCGGCTGGTGGCCCGTCACCGCTGAGCTCGATCCCGATGAGCTACGCGCGGACGATCGGCGGCTCGGCGTGGTGCGGATCGCGCCGGTGGCGCGGGCGCAATGCGACGCCGGCGGCAGGTACGTCGAGGCGGCGTGTGACGTGCTCGCGGCCAACCGGCGGCTGGCGCGGGGCGACGAGCTGGTGGTGGGTCGCTTGGGGCCCGGGCGCTCGATCGTCGAGCCGCCCGCCGACCCCGCCGAGCTTGGCGCGCTCAACCGGGCGCTCGAGCGACGCGGCCTCGGCTGGTCCTACGGCGCGCTGGTCACCGGCGTCGAAACGACCGACAGCGGCCCCGCGCTCGGGCGGGAGCAGGTGACTCGCCGCTACGCGCTCGAGACCGGAGCGAGCGGGCGGACCGGCGTCATCGCCCGGGTGAACCGTCAACCCTGGATCGTGCGGAGCGGCGACGTCGTCCTTCTCGCCAGTCGGCTCGAGCCGGAGTGGACCACGCTGCCGCTCTCAGCCGGCTTCATGCCGTTCATGGACCACCTGCTCAACCGTGCGGCGCGGGGAGAGGTGGCGCTGGTGGATGCCGCGCCAGGCGATCCGGCGCCGCTCCCGGACCGGGTGACCGAGGTGATACGGGGCGACGAGCGCTGGCGCGCCGAAGGCGGAGCACCCTTCAGGCCGGTGTCCACCGGGGTTCACTATCTCTTGTCCGGGACCGACACGGTGGGCGGGCTTGCGGTCAACGTCGACCCGCGTGAATCGCGCCTGGCACCCATCGCTGAGCCCCAACTCGCCAAGCTCTGGCCGGGCGCCCGCATGGTGGATCCGCAACGTGCTCCCGACGCCGTCTTCCGGTCCGCCGCGCGGGGCGATCTGCGCACGCCGGTTCTGTGGCTGGCCCTCGCGATCGGCCTCGCCGAGCTCGGACTCGCGAGCGCCTGGAGGCGCTCGGCGTGACCCTCCGCCCGGTGCTGGACGCGTTCGGCCGGGCACCGGCCACGCAGGAGCTCGCCTCCCGGCTCCCCGCGCGGTCCACCGCGCTGCGATTGGGCGGTCTGCCCGGCTCGAGCGCCGCCGTGCTCGCCGCCTGGCTCGCGCACCGGTTTCCCCAGCGTCTGCTGGTAGTGATCGCGCCTTCGCCAGCCGACGCGGAGCGGTGGCTCAGCGACCTCGCGCTCCTCACGGAAGAGCCCGCGGTGCTCTATCCGCAGCGTGAGGCGCTGGGCGAAGATGAGCCCCACTACGAGATCGCCGGCGAACGTGCCGAGACGCTGGAGGCGTTGCTCCGCGGCCGGGTGCGGCTGCTGGTCACCACCGCGCGGGCCACCGCCGAGCGTACTCTGGTGCCCGCGGCACTCGAGCGGCTCACGCTCACCCTGGCCGCCGGCGAGCGACGCGGGCTCCGCGACGTGGTCAGCGCGCTCGAGACGATGGGGTACCGCCGGGTCCACACCGTCACCGAGGTGGCCGAGTTCAGCGTCCGGGGCGGCATCGCCGACGTGTATGGATTCGGAATGGCGGCGCCGGCCCGGATCGAGTGGTGGGGGGACGAGATTGCATCGCTGCGCGCGTTCGATCTGACCAGCCAGCGGTCGGGCGAGGAGTTGCCCGGGGTGACGATTCTCCCCATTACGACGGCCGCTGTTCGAGAGCCGCCACCGTCCGCTCCCGCCGGCTCCCGCCTCACGCTGCTCGAGCTGCTCCCTTCCGACGCGCTCGTGATCCAGGAGGCGTCGGGTCCCGACGCGGATGAAGTCGCCCGCGCCTGGCGCGAAGCGGAGCATCATCTCGAGATCGCCCGCAAGCTGGGCGAGGATGTGCCCAGCCGGGACGCGATCTTCGAGGAGCCGAGCCGCTGGCGAGACCGGCTCGCCCAGTTCGCGCGGCTCATCGCCCGCGACGACGAGCCCGATCTCCAGTTCGGCTTCTTCCCGCCCGACCGCATCGACCGCGACCTGAACCGCCTGCGCTCCCTGCTTCATGGCTCGCCGCCCACCCTCATTCTGTGTGACAATGAGGGTCAGCTGGAGCGGCTGGAGGAGCTGCTCGAGAATGGCGGACGCCGCGGCGCCGGCGCGCAGCTCGCAATCGGTGCTCTCGACGGCGGCTTCGCCATGCCGTCGCTCCGGGTGCTCACCGATCACGAGATCTTCCGCCGCGCGCGACGGCTCCGCCGCTCGCGCCGGTATCGCCAGGCCGCGCCGTCGGCGGCGACCGGAACGCTCTCCGCCGGCGATTACGTGGTCCATCTCGACCACGGAATCGGCATCTACCGCGGCATCGAGACCGTGCGCGTGGGCGAATCCACCCTCGAGGTGGCCGTGGTGGAGTACGAGGGAGGCGACCGGCTCAACGTTCCGCTCTACCGGCTCGATCAGCTTGAGCGCTATCGCTCGGCTGGTGAGGACGGCGATCGCCCGCCGCCCCGACTGCACCGCCTGGGCGGATCCACCTGGCAGCGGGTCCGGGAGAAGACTCGGCAGGCGATCAAGGCGATGGCGGCCGAGCTGCTCGACCTCTATGCCCGGCGCAAGGTGGCCGCCGCGACGCCGGTGCCGCCGGACACCCGGTGGCAGCGGGAGCTCGAGTCGAGCTTCCTCTACGAGGATACGCCGGATCAGCGGAAGGCGACCGTCGAGGTCAAGGAGGACATGGAGCGTCCCCGGCCGATGGATCGGCTGCTGGTGGGCGATGTGGGCTACGGGAAGACCGAAGTGGCGGTGCGCGCCGCGTTCAAGGCGGTGCAGGGCGGGAAGCAGGCGGCCGTGCTGGTGCCCACCACGATTCTCGCCGAGCAGCACGGGCGCACGTTCCTCGAGCGCCTGGCCGACTACCCGGTGAAAGTGGAAGTACTGTCCCGCTTCCGGACCGTGAAGGAGCAGAAAGAGGCGCTCGAGCGCCTCGCCACGGGCAGCACGGACATCGTCATCGGCACCCATCGCCTGCTGTCGAAGGACGTCGAGTTCAAGGATCTCGGCCTCCTGATCGTGGATGAGGAGCACCGCTTCGGGGTGAGGCACAAGGAGCGGCTCAAGCAGCTCCGGCTCTCGGTCCACGTGCTCACCCTCACCGCCACGCCGATTCCGCGCACCTTGCACCTCTCGCTCGCGGGGCTCCGCGATTTGACCCTCATCGAGACCGCGCCGCGCGATCGGTCGCCCATCCTCACCTTCGTCGAGCCGTGGGACGACGGACTGCTGGAGGAAGCCTTCGCTCGCGAGCTCGATCGGGGCGGGCAGGTGTTCTTCGTGCACAACCGGATCGAGACGATCGACACCATCGCCGCGCGGGTCCGGGCGCTCGCCGCGCGGGCCCGGGTGGGGGTGGCGCACGGACAGATGCCGGCCGACGAGCTGGAGGACGTGATGCGGCGGTTCGTGGCCGGCGAGGTCGATCTGCTCGTCTCCACCATGATCGTGGAATCGGGCCTCGATGTCCCGAACGCCAACACGATGGTAATCCACGACGCGCACCGGTTCGGCCTGGCGCAGCTCTACCAGTTGCGCGGCCGGGTGGGCCGGAGCCACCGGCGGGCGTACTGCTATCTGCTGGTGCCCGACGCCATCGACGCGCAGGCCGAGGACCGGCTCAAGGTGCTGGAACACCACACCGATCTCGGTGCCGGATACCGGATCGCGCTCAAGGACCTCGAGCTCCGCGGCGCCGGCAACTTGCTCGGCGCGGAACAGTCGGGCCACGCGCACGCCGTCGGCTTCGATCTCTACATGCGCTGGTTGGAGGAAACCGTGCGGGCGCTGCAAGGCCGGGGGGGTGCGGAACAGCCGCGGCCGCCCGACGTGGTCCTCGACCGCGCGGCTCAGCTGCCCGACGGGTACGTGCCCGACGACGACGTCAAGCTGGACCTGTACCGGCGGCTGGCGCGGAGCGTGTCATCCGGCGACATTGATGGGCTGCGCGACGAAATGCGCGAGCGGTTCGGGCCGCTCCCACCGGACGCGGAGACGCTGCTCGACATGGCGCGCCTCCGGGTCACGGGTGCGGCCCTCGGTTTGCAGCACGTGCTGGTTCGCGGCGACGAGGCGCGGCTCACGTTCCGATCCGGCGCGCAGCCGCGTCTCGCCGGGCTTACCGCCGCGCTCGACGACGTGCAGCTCGCGGCGGAGGTGCGGCGTACGGTCCCACTCTCGCTCCGGCTGGTCCGCCTCGGCGGCGAGCCGATCGTGCCCGCGCTGGTGCGGGCGCTGCGACAGGTGGCGTAGGGCATCGCCGAGCGCTCACAGCCCATAGCTATACACTGGAGAGGTCAATGCGTCGGTTCGTTGCAGCCAGCCTCATCATCGTCCTCGCCGGATGTGGCGATGCCAAGAACCTGTTCGTCGCCAAGGGGAAGGTCGCCGCGCAGGCGGGCGACCTGACCCTCACGCCCGAACGGCTCGCCCAGATTCTCGTCGGCCCGCGGGGCATGCGGATCACCAAGGACGCGGCGGGTTACGTCACCGGCTTGTGGGTGGACTATGCGCTCTTCGCGCAGGCTGCCGCGGATGGGAAGCTGCCGCGCGACTCGGCCAGTGCGGTGAAGGCGATGTGGCCTGAGCTGGCGGAGCTACGTACCTCGCGTTGGCATGACACCATCGTCGCGCGCCGGCCGCCCACCGACCCCTCCGCGCTGGACAGCCTCTACGCCGGCAACGAGGTACGGGTGTTCCAGCACATTCTGTTCGGCACCGCGGCGAACGCCACGCCGCAGGCCAAGGCGGCCGCGCGCAAGCAAGCCGAGGCCACCCTCGCCCGCATCAAGAGCGGGGCCGATTTCGGCAAGCTCGCGAGCGAGCTCTCCGCCGACCCCGGCAGCAAGCGCGACAACGGCTACCTGCCGCCCGCGCGGCGGGGGCAGTTCGTGCCGCAGTTCGACAGCGCGGGTTGGACGCTGGGCCCCGGCGCCGTGAGCGGCGTGGTGGAGACCCAGTTCGGGTACCACATCATCAAGCGTCCCGGGGCCGACGACGTGCGCGGACGGCTCACCGGCTTCATGGGGCAGCGCGGCGGGCAGAAGGCCGACTCGATCTACATGGAGCAGTTGGCCAAGTCGAACAAGCTCGAGGTGGCGAAGAACGCTGGTGTGGACATGAAGGCCGCCTTGGAGAATCCCGAGGCCTCGCTCACCTCGCGGAAGGAGCTCGCGACCTTCAACGGCGGGCGGCTCACGGTCTCGGAATACTTGCGCTGGGTGCGCGCATTGCCGCCGCCGTATCTCGCCCAGCTCCGCACCGCCAATGACTCGGCCCTGCGGCAGTTCGCCCGGGTCCTTTCCCTCAATTTGCTGTTGCTCCGCGAGGCGGATTCGGCCAAGGTGGCCGTGAGCCCGGACGAGTGGAAGCAGCTCTATGGCCGCTACACCGAGGCGGTGGACAGCCTCCGCACCGAGCTGGGGTTCACGCCAGCCGATACCGCGCTGCCTGATTCCGCGGTTGCACGCAAAGTGTCGGAGTATTTCGACGGCTTGGTGTCGGGCAAGGTGCGCATGCGGCCGGTGCCGTCGGCGCTCGGCACGCTGCTCCGCGAGCGCAGCACCTACCGGGTCGACGAGGTCGGGGTGAGCCGGGCGTTCGAGCTCGCCCAGGCCGAGCGCGCCAAGAGCGACTCCGGCCGCGGCGGCGCGCCGGCACCTGGCGGGCCGGGCATGCAGCGCGCGCCGGGCGGACCCCCGGTGCCCGCCCCCACGCCGGCGCCGGCCAAGCCCGATTCCGCGGCAACCGGCAGCGGCAAGTAGCAGGGAGGTGGCCGTGCAACGCAACGCTCTGATTCTGTTGGCGGCGCTCGGCCTCGGCGTGGTTGGGCCGGCCCGAGCGCAGGAGGTGCGGTTCGATTCCCTGGCTCGCGCGTTGTCGTTCCCGAGGGATTCGTTGCCGGTCCTTGCGCCGCCCGAGTCCGCGCCGGTCGCCACCCCGCGTGACACGGCATTCACCGTGGATCGCGTGGTCGCGGTGGTCGGCAACCGGCCGATTCTCGCGTCCCAGGTGGACGAGGAGATCTTCAGCCGGCAGTCACAGGGCCTTCAGCTCCCGAAGACCGCGGAAGGCGCGGCGGCGCTCCGCCGCGAGGTGATCGAGAACATCATCGAGTCCGAGCTCCTGGTGCAGCAGGCCGAGCGCGACACCGCGGTCAAGGTCACCGACCAGGAAGTGGCCGAGGGCGTGGAGCAGCAGGTCCGGAAGGTCCGGGGCAACTTCTCTACTGAAGCCGAGTATGCCGCCGAGCTCAAGAAGGCCGGCTTTCAGACTCCCGACGAGTATCGCCGGTGGCTCGGTGATCAGCAGCGGCGCTCGGCGCTACAGAATCGATTGCTGGAGAAGCTCAAGGCCGACGGCACGCTCAAGTCGGTGATCCCGACCGATCGGGAGATGCGGGCGTACTTCGAAGCCCAAAGCGCGCAGCTCGGCAAGCGGCCCGCCACGCTGTCGTTCCGCCAGGTGGTCGTGCCGCCGATACCATCACTCCAGGCGCGGCAGGCGGCCTACCACCTTGCCGACTCCATCGCGCGGGCGCTCCGGCAGGGCGGCGATTTCGCGGTCGCGGCCAAGCGGTTCTCCGCTGATTCCGGCTCCCGGGAGCGCGGCGGGTCGCTCAACTGGTTTCGCCGCGGCGCGATGGTACCCGAGTTCGAGCGGGTGGCGTTCGGCATCAAGCCGGGCGTCATCTCCGACCCGGTCGAGACCCAGTTTGGCTATCACGTGATTCAGGTCGAGCGCGTCCAGCCGGCCGAGGTGCAGGCGCGGCACATCCTGATCATGCCGGAGATCACCCAGGCCGAGGCCGACAGCGCGCGCCGCACCGCAGAGGCGGTGTATCAGGCGCTCAAGACCGGCGCGAGCATTGACTCGCTCCAGCGCCAGTTCCACGAGAAGAGCGAGGAACGCGAGGGGAAGGACGTCCCGCTCGACAAGTTGCCCCCGGCATATGCTCAGGCCATCGGCGGCGCGGAGGAGGGCGCCGTGGTGCCACCGTTCCCGATCGAGGGCAGCAACGGGCGGATTCGCTACGCCGTGCTGCAGCTGACGAGCCGCCGGCCCGAAGGCGACGTGCGCTACGAGGACGTGCGGGACAAGATCCGGAGCCAGTTGGGCGAGCAGCTGGGGATACGAAGGTATCTGGATCGGTTGCGAAAATCGTCCTACGTTGAGATCAGGGGTAGGGAAGAGAAGGATGTAAGTAGGCGGTAAGGGCGTTCCCCATGCCTCCTCGCATCGCGATAACCCTCGGCGACCCCAGGGGTATCGGTCCTGAGATCGTCGCCAAGGCGCTTGCCACCCCGATCGCCGCCGAAGTCACCGTGGTGGGTGCCGAGGAGCAGATCGCGGCGCTGCCGGCCGCTCGGCGCGTCGCGGTGGGCAGCTGGAGCGAGCCCGCTGGCGGCGACGAACGGACCCTGGCGCTCCGCGCGGGGCGGGTGAGCGGTCATGCGGTGGAGCAGGCCGTGCGGCTGGTTCAGGCGGGCGACGCCGACGCCATCGTCACCGCGCCGGCCCACAAGCATGCGCTGCATCTCGCGGGCTTTCCGTACCCGGGACACACCGAATGGCTCGCGCATCTTGCCGGCGACGTGGATACGGCGATGATGCTGGCCGCCGACCGGCTGCGCGTGGTGTTGGTCACCACCCACGTGGCGCTCCGCGATGTGCCCGCGCTGGTCACACAGGAACGCGTGATCCGGACCGGCCGCATCACCGCGCGGGCGCTCAGCGAGTTGTGGGGCGTAGCCGCGCCCCGCCTTGCGGTGTGCGCCCTCAATCCTCACGCCGGCGAATCCGGCCTGTTCGGCGACGAGGACGAGCGCGTCCTCCGCCCGGCGGCCGCGCAGCTCAACGCCGCAGGCCCGATTCCCGCCGACACGGTGTTCGTGCGCGCGCTTCGCGGCGAGTTCGACGCCGTGCTCGCGCCGTATCACGATGTTGGGATGACCGCGATCAAGGTCGCCGCGTTCGGCCGGGGCGTGAACGTAACGCTCGGCCTGCCGTTCATCCGCACTTCGCCCGACCACGGTACCGCGTTCGACATTGCCGGGAAGGACGTGGCGGACCCTGCCAGCATGCGGGCTGCGCTGGAGCTGGCCGTTGAGCTTGCCGCCCGGCGCGCTATCGCCCGGCACCGTGGAACCGCGTGAGGCGGGTCGCCTGACTTGGGCTGAGTTCGCGCTGGCGGCATCTCGCGGGTTTACGCTGACCCGCTCGACTCCAGCCGGTGCATCAGATCGAGATAGCGCTCCAGCTTGAGCTTCTGGGTGGCGCGGTTGGCCACCAGGACCGCGCGCACCCGCAGGATCGTCTCCCGCTCCACCAGCCCATTGGCCTTGAGCGTGGTGCCGGTATCCACCAGGTCCACGATCCAGTGGCTCAAATCGAGCAGCGGCGCCACCTCCACCGACCCGCCTACGTGCACGATGTCCACTGGCCGGCCGCGCGAATTGAAGTGCTCCCGCGCCAGCCGGGGATACTTCGTCGCCACGCGCGGCGTCATACCACCCGCGAGACACGGGTAGTCGGCGTCGGCCGGCGATGCGACGACCAGCCGGCAGAAGCCGAAGCCGAGCTCGAGCGGCTCCAGCACGTCGGCCCCCGTTTCGCGCAGCACATCGGTGCCGGTAACGCCGAGGTCGGCCGCGCCCGACTCCACGTAGACCGGGACGTCGGCCGGCTTCACCACGAGAAACTCGATCGCGGGATCATCCGACGGAATGAGCAGCTGGCGTCCCGCGTCCGACGCGGGGGTGGCCCCCGCGCGCGCGAACAAGGCAAGGGACGGCTCGAACAGCCGCCCTTTGGAGAGGGCGATCCGGAGCCGGCTCACGTCGTCCCCGGCGGGCCGATCTCCGCCAGCGCGTCGAGATCGATCGAGACACCCACGGCGGCCATCGGCCGGCCGAACCGGCCCATCAGCTCGTCGTAGCGCCCGCCTGCGCCCACCGCGCGGCCGGCCCCGGCCGCGAACAGCTCGAAGTGCACCCCGGTGTAATAGTCGAGGCCGCGTACCTCGCCGAGATCGTACACCAGGTGCTCCCGCTCGGCGGGAGAGAGGGCGTCGTCGAGCGCGAGGAGCGTCGTGAGGCCGCCACGCGCGCCCTCCGGTGCCCCCCGCGCGATCCGCTCCAGCGCGTCCCGCCGACCGATCGCGAACGGCAGCTCGCGCAGCGCGCGCGCCTCCGCCGGTGCTTCCGCGAGCGCGCGCGCGAGGCTCCCGCGGTCTTTCCGATCAATCCACCGGCGCACATCGGCGCGGACGGACTCGTCGAGCGCGGCCAAGCCCCCCGCGAGGACGCCGACGTGCCCGACATTGAGCTGGAAGTCGGTGATTCCGGCCGATCGCACCAGCGCGATCGTGAGCCGCACGATCTCCACGTCCCCAATGAGCTCGGGCTGGCCCAGAAGCTCTGCCCCGACCTGCAGCGTCTCGCGGGCGCGCTCGCCGCGCTCCGGC
This sequence comes from Gemmatimonadales bacterium, assembly GCA_036257415.1. GTDB lineage: Bacteria > Gemmatimonadota > Gemmatimonadetes > Gemmatimonadales > GWC2-71-9 > DASQPE01. The sequence continues at coordinate 248 of DATAFP010000065.1, read as the reverse complement.
TCCTGGCGGTATACCGGCCCGGCGTAGCAGAGGCGGAGCGGACGCGGGGCATCGGCGAAGATGGTAGCCGCCATCCGCGCGATGCTCGACGTGAAATCGTATCGCAGGGCCAGGATCCGGCCGTCGAGGTCGACGAACCGTACCAGCTTCTCGGCCACCTCGGCGCCACCCGCCCGGCGAAAGACCTCCTCGTACTCGAAGGTCGGCGGGCTCAGTTCCTCATACCGCGCGCCGTCGAGCACGCCAAG
>DATAFP010000054.1:0-13888 GCA_036257415.1 Gemmatimonadales bacterium | reverse complement strand
TGAAGCGTCCGGCCCAGCCGGAGGAGATCGCCCCGGCGTTCGTCTTCTTGGCTTCGCCAGTTGATTCGAGCTATATCACGGGCGAAGTCTTGCCGATCCTTGGTGGCGAGACCATTGGTGCGTAGATGCCAGTCGATCAAGCACTTGTTGTTGTTATAGTATCAGATATAATAGTGATGTGCATACCGCCCTGAAGCCCGTCCACCGAAACCCGTTCGAGTACGGTCGCGAGCTCGGTCCAGGCGAGCTCGCCGACCGTGAGGACGAGATCGTCGAAGTACGGCGGACGCTGTTGGAGGGCGGCAAGCACTTCCTCATCGGCCCTCGCCGGTTCGGCAAATCCTCCATCCATAACGTCGCGGCCATCGAGGCACGCGAGGCCGGTGGCGCGGTGCTCCGGTACAACGTGCAGGGCTATCCCCAGCTGCAGGTGCTCGCCGCCGCGATCGTCGCCGACACCGGCCGCATGGTCCGCGGCCCGATCGATCAAGCCACCGCGCTGGTGGGGCGGCTGTTCCGAGCGCTCCGCCCTACCGTTACCGTCAACCCGACCGACCACACCTTCAGCGTGCACCTCGGCGTCGCCCACACGACCCCGCCGGTGCCGCTCCTGGCTGCCGTGCTGAACGGGCTCGAGCAAGCAGCTGAGGAAACCGGCCGCAGCGTCGGGCTGGTGCTCGACGAGTTTCAGCAGGTGGTGGGGCCGGAAGGCGCCTCCGCAGAGGCCCAGATCCGAGCGGCGGTGCAGGAGCACCGAAGGGTCGGCTACGTGTTCGCCGGCTCCGACACACGGATGCTGGCCGCCATGACCGGCGATTCGTCTCGTCCGTTCTACCGGCTCGGCAGTGTGCGCTTCCTCGACGCAGTGCCCCGGCCGGCTTTTCTTACCTTTCTCCGACACGGCTTCGAGCTGCTAGGTCCGGTCGACGATGACGCGCTGGTCGCCATTCTCGATGAGGCGGAGGACGTGCCGTACAACGTGCAGCTCCTCGCCCACCAATGCTGGAACTGGCTTCGGGACGGGGGCCAGGGTGAAGCCCTCGCCCCATGGCATATCGCCGCGATCCATGCGGAAGCGGCGCGCCGCCTCGACCCGGTGTACAGCGACACCTGGCTGAGCCTCACCACGCCGCAACGGACTGCTCTTCAGGTGGCGATCGCACGCGGAGGCGAGGGTCTCTATAGCGGCGAGGCAAGCAGGCAGAGCGGGCTGAGCGCGTCCTCGATGCAGAAGGCGGTCGATGCCCTCATCGACAAACGGGTGATGTGGCGCGAAGCGCGCGCCGGCGAGTCGCGCCTACGGCTGGAGGATCCGCTCTTCGGGGTATGGGTCCGGCACTTCACCGCGACGCCCTGACAAGGAGTCTTCATGCTGATTCGCGTGGCCGTCGGTCTTCTGATCGCGGTCGGAGCTTGGCTGGCGGCCCGCCCGGCGCGATCAGCCGAGGCCCGGGTCCCCTCGGGGTTGCTCGACCGGTTATCCTGGCTGGCTGGGTGTCTCGAGATGCGGTCCGGCGATCACGTGGTGGAGGAGCACCGCATGCGGGCGAGGGGCGGCTCCATGCTCGGCATGTCGCGAACGACCTCGAGCGCGGGACTGGTGGAGTACGAGCTCACCCTCATTCGCGAACGCGACAGCCTGCTGGTCTACGAGGCCCACCCGAGTGGGCAGGCGGTCGCGACGTTCACGGCCCTCACGGCCACCGGCGACAGCGTCGTGTTCGCCGCTCCGGAGCACGACTATCCTCAGATCGTCGGCTATCGGCGCATAGGAACCGACTCCGTTCTCGCGTGGATCGACGGCACATCGCGTGGCAAGCAGCGGCGGATCGCTTTCCCTTATCGGCGTGTCGCTTGCGGGGGGTGAACTCGGCGGTTTTCGGCGTTGGTCGGCGGGACTGCCGCCCTTACTAGCCCTGTACTGAGACGGTCGGGGCCAGTGCTTGACCGGTCGATGTCGGCACGCCCGGGCGTGCTCTCGCCGGCTTCGTTATTGTCGACCAGCGTGGTGGTGGCGTGCACCGAAGGCGTCCAACCAGTTCCGCGCAGCGCGGCCACGCAGGTGCCGGCTTCAGAAGCTCACGGATCGCCCCGACCAGCTCCAAAATGGTGAAGGGCTTCGCGAGCAGCGGGAGATCGACCAGCCCGTCGATTGGCCGCTCCTCCGACAGCGTGGTGAGTCGTAGAATCGACAGACAGGGGTGTAGCTGGCGTGCTGCAACCGCGAACTGCCATCCGTTCAGGACCGGAGTTCGCGTCTCGGTAATGGCGAGGCTGATCGCAGGGTGGCGCTCAAGGAGTCGAAGGGCTGCCAGACCGTCGCCCGCCAGGAGCACTCGGAAGCCCTCTTCTCGAAGCAGTGAATACACGATGGTTCGAAGTCCCGGTTCTGGACTCACGAACAGAATCGTCTGCTGCACACCGAAAGACATGAATTGTCCACTCGTAAATGGGCAGAGCACGCACCGGCGGGCTCTAGCGAGCCTGCTGGTGTGAACCCAACCGATTAAGGCTTGCTTGAAGACTTACCGCCGAAGTCTCGACCGTGCCAGATCCCGGATGGGCAGACTCTTCGAGGGTCTAATTTCGGAGTGGAAAGTGGAGCCGTCTTTGGCGAGGGTGCTAGTGAAATCAAGAGGCGCCGGGCGGATTCGAACCGCCGCATGGAGGTTTTGCAGACCTCTGCCTTACCACTTGGCTACGGCGCCGGAAAGGACCACGAACCTACTTGCGTAATAAGGCGTTACGCAACCTGCATGGTCTTGCGTCCGGCAGCCACCCCGGCGCGCTTTAGGGCCGCCGGGTTACCAGGTATGCCGCGCCCGGTACGACGTCGTAGCTCACCCGCCGCGCGCCCTCGTCCACCCGCACGGTGTAGCGCGAGGCGAGACTCGCGTTGGGTACCCACACCCGCATCAGGGCTCCGTCACCGATAGAGCCGTAGACGATGGCCCTGGTCGCCACCGCTGTTTGCGAGTGAAAGACCTCGTATCCAGCAAGCCCGGTCACGGAGTCGACCGGGCCGCCCACGATAGTGAGCAGGAGCCCGCCGTCGTCGATGTCACCCGGGGTCGTCACGTCGAAATCGACTGGCCCTGGTTCCGCTGGCGGCAGTGGCGGCGGGCCGATTCCGTCGTCCCCGCCACAGCTGGAAACGACGATCGCGAGCGCGACCATCAGTGCGCGGGGACTGCGGCTCACCGGGACACCCTCTCGCTCGGCTGACTCGAGGCCTCCGCGTCGGCGAGCAGCCGACGCAGCAAATCGGGGCTCAGCGTCGCGCGGTTCCGGTCGAGGTACGCCAGCACGTCACCGACATCGAGACGGCCGTTTCGATTCCCTTGGCCGTCGAGCCCCTGTGCCACCGGCGCCGAGAGGGTCGGCCCCGAGCCGAACAGTGCCCGTACGGCGTCCACGATCGCCACGACCTCGGGAGAAACGCTGAACCGTGCCCGGACCGAATACGGGCGCCGCATTGGCAGCTCCATGACCAGCGCAGTCCCGGCAGTGTCACCGCTCCAGCCGAGGAACTCCGCACCCGGTGCCGGGCGGGCGGTGAGGGTGACCGGCGTGCTCGCCGCGACGTAGACGCCGGTCTGCACCCCCGGAATGGAGCCGAGCACGTCACCGGTGCCCTCCCAGTCCGCCAGCACCCGGAACTCGCGGTCGTAGCGAGCGATGACGGTATCCGGCGCGCCCGCTCTGGGCGTGAGCGTGAATGTCCGCGGCTGCCCGTTGCTCCACTCCCTGAACCGGAAGCGGACATCGCCTTGCGGGAAGAGCTCGGCGGCTGATACCGCGACGGGCACTCCGGGAACCAGGACGTCCTCGAACGGCGCCGCGGGCACGCCGTCCACCGTGACCTCGATGGTCGCGGGGTCACCCGCGATCCGCGATCGGGCACGGCGGGTGAAGCGGAATCCCATGGCACCTCCCGGTGCCAGCTGCTCGATCTGGTCGAGCATGAATCCGGCGTACCCGCCGGCGTTGTCCTCCGACCGCGGATTGGTGCCCCACGACAGCTTTCGCTTGCCGGTGCTGCCCGGATACGGGTCGCCGCTGTCGCCCCGGTTGGAGCTTCCGGACTGCCGGAGCTGGTTGAAACCGTCCGCCTGCACCAGGGCGACGCCGTGAATCGCACCCGAGTTCACCGTGTTGGTGGTGCGGAAGCCTTCGGCGTCCAGCTTGCCCTGGTCGACATGCCAGACGAGCAGTCCAGGCAGCCGTCCCCCGAACCGATTGGGATTGAGCAAAGCGCTGTCGCTCTCCAGCGGCTGCCGGTTCTCGACCAGGTAATACTCGTCGCTGCGGGGCATCGGGATCACGAACACGCTGTCGCTCCGGACCACCGGCCCGAGCGTCACAATGCGGGATGCGTTGAGCGTGTCTACCGTGACCCACCCGAGCTCCGCGAGCGACCATGCCTCGAAACGCGAGGGGCTGTCCGGCGAGCGGTAGTTGCCGCTTCCCATGAGCCCCCACTCCCCGATGCCCTGGCTGGCGCGGCCCGACGGCTCGGTGTCGTACAGGTCCGGCAGCCCGAAGGCATGTCCGGTCTCATGCGCCACGGTGCCGATCGGCATGATCTGGGATCCGTTGCACGCCGATGACCCGCCCACGCCGCTCTGCATGGTGTAGTCGTCCACCAGAATCCGTCCGCCGCCGCTTCGCTGGGTGCGGGTCTCGTACGGCCGCCCGCCGTTCCATGCACTGATCACCCAGCGATGAGCCCAGATGTGGCTGGTGCGGCAGGCGCCATCCACATCTGGATGGATAAAGGTGACGAAGTCCACGTAGCCGTCGTCGTCCCCCGAATTCGGCACCGCATCGGGGCCGTCGTTGTCGAACTGCCCCCAGTCGAGCACGCCGTCGTCGAAGTGCGCCAGCGCCCCCAGAAGAAGCTCTCCCATGCGCCCGCTGTTGGGACAGGAGTTCAGCACCCCGACGCCGTTGCACCCGTCTTCGTAGTAAGTGTTGGGCTGCGGGGCGAGCCACCAGCCGCGGACGTTGCCCTCTAGCCGGATGTTGCCGTTGGACAGCTGGGTGTAGAAGCTGCGCAGGCTGTACGGCCGGTCGGTAGGAATGTCGTCGAAGAGGAGCGTTTGGTAACGCGAGACCGGAAACGGCTCCGCGACGTTGGCCGGGCGTACCAGCAGCACGGGTACCCGGAAGGTCCCCTGCACCCGGGTGGTCGCATATCCGGGTGCCGCAGCAGCATTCAGCCGCGACAGCGCGCCCACTCTGAGCAGGGCGCGACGATGCTCTCGAATCGGTGCGGCGCGATTACGCCATGCGCCGGTTGCGCGGAAGTCGAGGCCCCGGACCTCGAACCGGCCGGGCTCCGAGCGGGGGTACTGCGCCATGGCAGTGCCGGGAAGAGCGACTGCGAACGCCGCTACGAGGACCGCACACACGCGAAGGCGAAACACTCGGCAGCGCTCGATGCGTGACGGAGGTACGCCAAAGATGTGCTTGAGGGGATGAGTAACGCAAACGGCGCGTCAGCTCATTTGCTTCGCGATCTGTGACGTTGGGGCGATCTGGAATCGGAAGTGCTGCTCGACCAGCTGGCGAACCTTGGCGCCCGCCCGGACCGCCGGTTTGAAGTGCATCTGCCCCAGCGCCTCGCGGACCGATGTCGTGAACATCGGATGGGGACTACTCAAGAACCGAATGGACGTCGAGTCCACCAGGCCGGTCGTGTCCACCACGAATATCGCGAAGACGACGCCTTCGGCGCCTTGGGCCAAGAGCTCGGGCGGGTAGAGCGGGGCGGCGCTCCAGTCGTGACGCTCCACCTCTTCGTCCACCTCGAGCACGCTGAACGCGGTATCCGGCCGCACGTCCGCCAGGGTGAGGCCGGTGGGGAGCTGGCCACGGGCGCCGGTCTCTTCCTTGCCGCGGGCCCGCGCGCCGTGGGCCGGGGCGCGGCTACTCCATCCCTCACCGGGCTTGGTGAGAACCGGTCCATTCTGGATATCGCCGCCCTCCCGGGCCCACTGGATTTGCTCGAACTGGCGGGAACGGACATCCACCTTATCCGGGGGCAGGAGGAAAAACACCCGCGCTTCGCGCTCGTCGACCGGGAGCTGCCGGCCGCCTTGCGTGGCGACCGCCGCTCCCCAGATGAGACCGGCGTGCGCCAGCACGCTGAGGAAGGCGCACTCAGCCGTCTGGAAAAAGCTGCGGTTCGATTCGAGGAGCGTGAGGCGCATACGGTTGCCCGCGTCCGGAAGGCGAAACCCGGCTTCTACATATATGACGCCAAACCCCGCACCGGCAAGACAGGGGCCATCCCAGGTGACAGGATGGAACACGGGAAGGGGTGCAAGGTCCTTCATTGGCCGCGGGCCAAGCCACGGCCGCTAGATGATCCGGAGGCCGAACGCGCTTCTAACCAGAGCCACGGCGAGCTCCGCCGTCCGGTTGTGATGATCGAGCACCGGATTGATTTCCACCACGTCCATCGACACGACCCGGGCGGTGTCGGCGAGCAGCTCCATCGCGAGATGCGCCTCGCGGTACGTGGCACCGCCCCGCACCGGTGTGCCCACGCCGGGGGCCTCGCCCGGATCGATCCAGTCCATATCGAGCGACACGTGGATCCCGTCGGTGCCGTCGCTCGCCATCGCGAGGGCGTCCTCCATGACCGCCTTGAGCCCCCGCTCGTCCACCTCGCGCATCGTAAACACCCCCACTCCGAACCTGCGGGCGTGCTCCCGCTCGGCGGGGTCGAGGTCCCTGATCCCCACGAGAGCCACATTGCCAGGCCGGACCGCCGGCGCCGGACAGGCGATCCGCGCCATGCCTTCGTCGCCGTGGCCCAGCAGGTGTGCCACGGGCATCCCGTGCACGTTGCCGCTCAGCGTGCTGTCGGGGGTGTTGAGGTCGCCGTGGGCGTCGAGCCAGAGGAGACCCAACCGCTGCCTTCGCTCCGCGAGCGCGGTGGACACCCCGGCCACCGAGCCAGCGCCCAGGGAATGGTCTCCGCCCAGCACCAGCGGGGCGAACCCATCCCGGATCGCCTGCGCCGTGGCTGCGGCCAGATCGCGGCAGACCGCGGTGATCGTGGGAAGGAAGTCGAGCGGTGCTGAAACGCCGGCAATCGAGGCGCGGTCGGGAATCCGCTGGTTCCCCAGGTCCTCCACCTCATGCCCTAGCTCGCGAAGCCGGGTCGCGAGCTGGGCGATACGGAGGGTAGACGGACCCATGTCGACCCCGCGGCGGCTGGCGCCGAGGTCGAGCGGGACACCGATCATGCGGATCCTCACGGCAGCAATATAGGACTAGAAGCGGGTCACCCGGCTCACCACGAGGGCCCACCCGGCGCCCTGCACGTCGGTCGCGAATCGGCGCGCCAGATCGAGGCTGAGCGAACCGCCCTCGGCCGTCCTGCTCGGCCCCAGGCGGATGCCGATGCCGGCATCGGTTCCGGTTCGCCGGCGCGACCCGCTGTACCAGGCCCCTCCGTGGTCCACGAACCCGGCGAGCCCGACACCGATCACGTTCCACAGGTCCTCCACCGCCGTGAAGCGATATTCGGCCGTGAGGTTGATCATCCGGTCGCCGGTGAACGCGTGGGCGTAGAATGCCCGCGGGCCGCGCCCGAGGCCGAGATCGAATTCCTCGCCGGGCACTGCGTTTTCCTGCCAGCCGCCCTGCGCGAACACGGTGAGCGAATGCCGGCGCGCCGGTTGTACCAGCCAGGTGCCGGTCAGCCGGACGGAGCCGGAGTCGAGGCCCTCCCCGCTCACCAGACCGGTCGCTTGGGCCCGAACCGTCGCGAATCCGCCGGGCAGCCGGGTGCCCGCGAGCGCGCTGGCTTGAAGACCGAGCCCGTCCCGATCGTACCCGAACGCCGAGGGAGCAAGGTAGGCCCCGAGCAGCAGGCCCTCGCTCAGGTCGATGTCCTCCTCGCGGAGAAAGCTGCGGAAGTTGCGCACGACGGTGAACGATGCCCGGTTGAGCCAGACGTACGGACCGATCGCGCCGGTCAGCGTCCGGGGAAATGGAACCGAGTCGATGACATCCCGGTCGACAAAGTCGTCGCGGCGCAGTTGCCCCAGCACGCCGACCCGGACGAACCCCCGGGAGGACGCAAGCACCGCCCGGGCGGCGTCCGCGCGAAGCAGAGCGTAGCGACGGCGCAGCACCACCGACGCGCTGCGCTCGCCCTCGAAGAACCGGAGCACGTCACCGTCGAAGTCGACGGCGGCGGCGCTCGCACCAGACCGCGACGCGAGGCTGAGGAACGGCTGCCCCATGCCGAAGCTCAGTGACCGTCCGTCCGACCGATCCTGCACGCCGATCTGGAGGTACACCTTGCCGGCGAAGAGTCGGGGCTGGCGAAAGACAGCGGTGAGTGAGGTGCGGTCGGGATGGTTCGAGTAGGTGAGCGAACCGAAGGCCGCGTTGCCCAGGAGGTTGAGCTCCTCGAGGCCGAGAGCCCACGCGGTTTGGGATCCGACGTTGGCGAAATCGATCGTCGGCCGGATGCTCCATCCGTCCTTCGTGGTCACCCGCAGAACCAGCCCGGAATCGGTGCGCATGCTGTCGATCAGGACCCGGCGGAACACGCCGAGCGCGCGGAGATTCCGGGCCGTCTCGGCCACCCGCGCCGAGTCGAACGGCTCGCCCCCGCGAAACAGGATCTCCCGCTCCACTACCCGCCGTCGGGTGGTGATGTGCAACGCATTGCCCGCCCGCGCCCACCAGCTCGTTTCCTCGGTCCGGTCGAAGACTCCCTCCCGTTCGATGAGCACGGCCCGCACGATCCTCGCGCTATCGCCAGGCGTCGTGCTGTCGCCGGACGTCGCGGTCGGTGCCTGCGCAGCGAGCGGCGGACCGACAATCGCGGCCGCGGCAAGGAGGACGGCGGCGCGGCTCACCCGGCTCCGCCCTCGGCCGCCACCTCCGCCACACTGTAGAGAATGCGGTCCGGGACAACCCCGCTGATCTCGAGCGCATCGGCCCGGTACTTCCCCGTGCGTACCAGCCACCCTGCCAGTCCGGCTTCCTGGGCACCACGGATGTCCGACCAGAGATCGTCCCCCACCATCACGATGGATTTACTCACCTCGGCGAGCCCGAGACTCGCGGCGGCTCCGCCGAAGAACGCTTTGCTGGGTTTGCCCACGAGTTCAGCCTCGCCCCCCGTCGCGTACTCCAGCGCGGCGACGAATGGGCCCGCGTCGATCGCGAGGCGGTCACCGCGACGGAAGTATCGATCCCGCGACAGCGCGATCAGCGTCGCACCGCCCAGGACGTAGTCGAACGCCTCCTGCAGCAGCGCATAGGTCCACTGTTCTCCCAGGTCGCCGATGAGCACGGCATCGGGATTCGCGGCCGGCGGATGGTCACTGACGCCGCCCGCAAGCGCAACGCTGCCGAGATCGCCCAGCGCGGCCACCGGCGTGAACGGTGCGATCACGCGGTGCCCCCGCTCGGCCAACAGTTCGGCGGCGGCGACCAGCGGAGTATGGATCCACCGCGGCTCCGCCTCGATGCCCAACCTGCGAAGCCGCTCCGCGAGCGCTCCGCGCGGCCGGCTCGTGGTATTGCTCACGAACCGGAACGGCACCCTTCGCCGCCGGAGCCGCTCGATCGCAGCGGCGGCTCCGGGTACGGGCTCGGCCCCGATGTAGAGGGTTCCGTCGAGATCGAACAGGTAGCCGCTCGGCTCGGGTGGCATGGCGTGTGCGCTGCGGTTTTCTTTCAGTGGAGGCTGCCATGCTCAGACTGCTCACCTTCGTTGCCCTCGCCGGGAGTATCGCGTCGGGGCGTCCATCGCTTCGACCCACCTACCCGTTCAAGGTCGGTGAAACGCTGCGCTACACGGCCACTCTCGGCTACTTCCCGGTCGGGGAAGCGTCGCTGGCCGTCACCGGGACCGCCCGCGAGCGGGGGGCCGAAACGTTCGTATTCGCAGCCAGCGGCGAGGGTGGCCCGCCCGGGCTCGGGGTGAGCTACCAGATGACCTCCTGGGTGGGCACCGACAAGTTTACGTCGCGTCGCTTTTACCGCCGCATAACCCAAGCCGGGCGCACCACCGACCAGCGGTTCATCATCATTCCCGATTCGGGCCGGGTACGACTGGAAGGCCGGCCGGAAGTCTGGGGAACCACGGCAGAGCCGCTCGATGAGCTGGCCTTCCTGTATTTCCTGCGCACCGTCCCGCTCCAGGTCGGCCGGTCGTACGCCTGGTCCCGCTACTTTCACACCGGGTACAACCCGGTGCGGGTGCAGGTGGTTGGACGGGAGACGCTCAGCCTTCCCGACGGACGACAGGTACCTTGCCTGGCGCTCCGGCTCACGGCGCGGAACGCAAGCACCGAGGTGTGGCTCAGCGATGACGCACGCCGGTTGCCGGTGCAGCTGCGCGGCCAGCTCGGGTTCGGAGAGGTTACGCTGCGTTTGAGTGCGGTCGCGGGAGCTCGGTAACGTCCTGGGAGCTCAGTAACGCCCTAGATAGTTGTCGATCTCCCACCGGCTCACCTGCAGGTTGTACTGCAGTACCTCCTCCCGCTTCGCTTCGAGAAACCGCTCGGTCAGGTGCTCCCCCAGCGCGGCCTTGATCACGTCGTCCTTTTCGAAGTATTCCAGCGCCTCGTGCAGGTCGCGGGGCAGCTCGTCGATCCGGTACTTCCGCCGGTCCCGATAGCTCATCCGGAAGATGTTGCGGTTGACCGCTTCGCGTGCGGGGAGCTTTTCCTCCACCCCGTGGAGTCCGGCCGCGAGCTGCACCGTGAGCGCCAGGTACGGATTCGCCGATGGATCCGGCATGCGGAGCTCGCAGCGCGTTCCGAGCCCCCGGCGATCGGGAATCCGCACCAATGGTGAGCGGTTGCGCTGCGACCACGCGACGTTCACCGGCGCCTCGTAGCCGGGGACCAGTCGCTTGTAGCTATTGATCAGCGGATTGGTGATGGCGCAGAACCCGCGCGCATGCTGCAGCAGACCCTCGATGTAGCTCAGTGCCACCTTGGACAGCTGATGCTCGGCCTTCGGGTCGAAGAAGGCGTTCTCCTTCCCTCGGAACAGCGATTGGTGGGTGTGCATCCCGCTGCCGTTCTGGCCCTGGATCGGCTTGGGCATGAAGGACGCGAGGAAACCGTGGCGCCGCGCGACGTCCCGTACGACGAAGCGGAAGGTGGCGATGTTGTCGGCGGTGGTGAGCGCGTCGGCATAGCGGAAGTCGATCTCGTGCTGGCCCGGGGCCACCTCGTGATGCGCGGCCTCGACCTCGAAACCCATCAGCTCGAGGTGTTCCACGATCACCCGGCGAATCTCTTCGCCCCGGTCCACCGGACTCAGGTCGAAGTACGCGCCGGAGTCGTGGGTACCGGTCGTGGGTGCGCCATCCGGCCCCATCTCGAACAGGAAGAACTCCGCCTCGCAGCCCGCCATCATCGTGAATCCGAGCTTGGCCGCCCGGTCGATCTGCCGCTTGAGCGTGGTGCGGGGACAGCCGGCAAAGGGTTGCTCGTCGGGAGTGAGGATGTCGCAGATGAGGCGGGCCACTCGCCCGCCTTCGTCGTCGTACGGCAGGATCCGGAAGGTCCTGAGATCGGGCCGGAGCAGCATGTCGGACTCCTCGATCCGAACGAACCCTTCGATCGAGGACCCATCGAACATGATCTGCCCGTCCAGCGCCTTGTCGAACTGGCTGCGCGGTACCTCCACGTTCTTGTTGACGCCGAGGATGTCGGTGAACTGCAACCGGATGAAGTCCACGCCGAACCGCTCGGCGAGCTTGAGCACGTCGCCCTTGTCGGCGCCGCTCAAGTCGGTCGGAAAGCTCTCACGCGATGGCCGGGCGGGTAGGGATGCTGCCATGGGGGACTCTGGGAGAAGGCGACGGGGTAAGCTATGGACGCCCCGGACCGGACGCTACTACCGTTCACCCGGTCATGACCCAACCATCGAGCACCGTCTGTCCCGCCTGTGGCGCCCCGGCGAGCGGAAACTTCTGCAGCGGCTGCGGCGCGAGCCTGGCCGAGCGCCGCTGCAACCATTGTGGTGCGGCGGTCGTCGCGGGCGCCCGCTACTGCCACCGCTGCGGGCGACCCCTTGGGGCCGCCGTGGCCCGCCGGTCGGACCGGATTCCCTGGCTCATCGCCGCCGCGGTGGTCGTGGCGCTGATCGGAGCCATCGTCGCCCGAGTACAACGCGGAACTCCCGCCCCGGTCGTGCCCGACATGGCGAATCCGGGGGCCGGGGGGGCGCGCAGCGCGCCGCCTGCCGGCCCCGCGCCCGACATCAGCGCGATGTCGCCGCAGGAGCGGTTCGACCGGTTGTTCAATCGGGTCGTCGCGGCGGCGGAGCGGGGCGATACCACCGAAGTGCTTCGTTTCGCCCCTATGGCGCTGGGCGCGTTCGATCAGCTCGATGCCAAGGATGCCGACGCCCGCTATCACGCGGCGGTGGTGATGATCGAGACCGGCCAACTCGACGAGGCGGCGGCGCAGGCCGATACCATTCTGGCCGCCGCGCCGGACCACCTGTTCGGCTTCCTGCTCCGCGCGACAGTGGCCGAGCGCCGGGGCGACGCCGCCGCGGCGGCGAGGGCACGCGAGGCGTTCAGACAGCGTTACCAGGCCGAGCTGGGCACTCGAAAGCCGGAATACGCGGAGCACAAGGGGGCGCTGGACGCGTTTCGGAATGCCCCGGGAGGGAATCGCTGATGCGCAGAACCATCCACGTGGCCCACAGCCCCGACTCCGACGACGCGTTCATGTTCTGGGCGCTCGCGGCGGAGAAGTTCGACACCGGCGACCTCCGCTACGTGCACGAGCTCGCCGACATCGAGACCCTCAACCGGCGCGCGCTCTCGGGCGAGCTGGAGGTGTCGGCCGTATCGATTCACGCCTACGCCTACCTGGTCGACCGCTACGCGCTGCTCGGCTGCGGCGCTTCGATGGGCGACGGCTATGGGCCCCGCGTGGTGGCCCGGGAAGCGGCGCCCCGGGACCCGCGCGGCTCGCTCCGAAACCGGCGCATCGCGGTGCCCGGCATGCTCACCACCGCCTATCTCGCATTGCGGTTGTATCAGCCCGACTTCGAGGCGGTGGTCATGCCGTTCGACCGGATCGAGGCGGCGGTGCTCGCGGGCGAAGTGGACGCCGGGCTCCTGATTCACGAGGGCCAGCTGACTTTCGCCGATTCGGGCTTGAGTCTGTGGATCGATCTCGGGGCCTGGTGGCTCGGGGACACCGGTCTACCCCTGCCGCTGGGCGGCAACGTGGTCCGGCGCGACCTGGGCGACGCGGTCATCGCCCAGATCGGGCGCGACCTTCGAAACAGCATCCGCTACGCCCTGGAGCACCGGGAGCCCGCGCTCGCCCACGCCGGCCGCTTCAGCCGAGGTCTGAGCGAGGAGCACACCGACCGCTTCGTGGGCATGTACGTCAATCAATGGACGGTGGACTGGGGTCCGCGCGGACGCCGTGCGGTGCAGCTCCTGCTCGACCGCGGCACCGGCGCCGGAGTAATCCCCGCGCGCGTGGCGGTGGAGTTCGTCGGGTAGCTAGATTCTCCCTCCGTGCCACCTGCCGAAGGCGCGGTCACGATTCTCGTCGTCGACGACGACGACAGGGTACGCAGCGCCGTGAGCCGCTTCCTCGACCAGCGCGGCTACGAGGCGCTCGCCGCGGGCACGGCCGAGGAGGCGCTCGACGTGCTCGGCCGCCGCCGCGTTACCGCCGTGCTGCTCGACGTCAGGCTCCCGGGCGTGAGCGGCGTGGACCTGGTGCCCCGAGTGCTCGCGGCCGAGCCCGACGCCGCTCTCCTCATGCTCACCGCCGTCAACGATGCCACCAGCGCGGCGCTTTGCATGCAGCGCGGCGCGATGGATTACCTCATCAAACCGGTGGACCTGGCCCAGCTCGAT
>DATAFP010000031.1:0-2008 GCA_036257415.1 Gemmatimonadales bacterium | reverse complement strand
CTTCATTCATGGTATTGCGTCGCGGACGCTGGCCGGCATCGCGAAGCATGTCGAGGCCGGCCCAGTCAGGAACTAGTCATGCAGCAGCGCAGAGTCGTCATCACGGGTATCGGTGCCGTTACTCCCATCGGTCTTGGCGTGGCCGGCCTGTGGGAGGGCCTGCAGCGGCGGGAGTCGGCGGTGCGTTGTATCACCCGGTTCGACCCCAGCGTGTTCAAGTCCCGGATCGCCGGCGAGGTGGACGGGTTCCATCCCACCGACCACATCGAGGAGCGCCGCGCGCGCCGACTGGACCGCTACTCGCAGTTCACCATCGCGGCGACGCGCATGGCCCTCGCCGATGCTCACCTCGACCTTGAGCGGGAAGACCCGGACAGCATCGGGGCGATGATGGGCACCGCGCTCGGCGGCGTGGCCCATGGCGAGCGGCAGTACCACAATTTCCTGCGCGGCGGTGTCCGCGAGGTGGACCCGGCCCTCGCCCTCACCGTGTTCGCCGGTGCGGCCAGCTGCAACATCGCGATCGAGTTCGGCTGCACCGGCCCCAACTCGACCAACGGCATGAGCTGCGCATCCGGCGCCATCGCCATCGGCGAGGGGTTCCGCGCCATCGTGCGGGGCGAGGCGGATGTGATGATCACCGGCGGCGCGGAGGCGCCGCTGGCCCCGCTCTGCTTCGGCGCGTTCGCCATCATCCGCGCGATGTCCACCCGGAACGACGACCCCGCCCGGGCCAGCCGGCCGTTCGACGCCGGACGGGACGGGTTCGTGATGGCGGAAGGCTCGGCCGTGCTGATTCTGGAGGAGCACGGACACGCCCTCGCCCGTGGGGCGCCGATTTACGCGGAGGTATGCGGCTACGGTCTCACCAACGACGCCTGGCACATGACCGCCCCGCGTCCGGACGGCCGGCAGGCCGCGCGCTGCATGCGCCTTGCGCTGGCGGAAGCGGGGGTCGCGCCGGAGGAGATCGGATACATCAACGCGCACGGCTCATCCACCCCACTCAACGACCCGACCGAGACCTCCTCGATCAAGCAGGTGTTCGGCGATCACGCCTACCGGGTCGCACTCAGCGGCACGAAGGGCTATTACGGCCACGCCCTCGGCGCGAGCGGGGCGATCGAGGCGGCCATCTGCGCCCTCGCCAGCCGGAATGGCTGGCTGCCTCCCACGGTCAACCTCGAGGTCCCCGATCCGGAGTGCGACCTCGGCCTCATCACCGGGGACGGGCTGACCCAGTCGCCCACCTATATCCTCAGCAATTCCTTCGGCTTCGGCGGAATCAACGCGGCGCTGGTCTTTCGGCGGACGTCCTTCTAGATTCGCGGCTTCCCGCGTCACCCCTTCTGGAGACAGACTGATGCCATCGTTGTTTCGCCGCGCGTTCGCGGAAGCACTGGGTACGTTCGCCCTGGTCTTTTTCGGAGCCGGCGCCGTCGCGAGCAAGTACTATCCCGACGCGAGCTACGGGATTTTCGGCGTGGCGGTCGCCCACGGACTCGTGCTCGCAGTCATGATCACGGCGCTGATGGGGATCTCGGGTGGTCACCTGAACCCGGCCGTCACGATTGGACTGCTCGTGACCCGGCGGATCCGCGTCCCTGACGCGGCCGTATACATCGTGGCTCAGCTGCTCGGGGCCGTTATCGCGGCCTTGCTGCTCAAAGAGGTGTATCCCCCGGGCGTCATCAAGCCCATTTCCTTAGGCACGCCGACCATCGCCGCCACCATCCAGTTGCCGCAGGCGATCCTGATGGAGGCGATCATGGCCTTCTTCCTGGTATCGGCGGTGTTCGGGACCGTCATCAACCCCGATTCTCCCCGCATCGGTGGATTCGGGATCGGTTTGACCTTGCTGTTCTGCGTCCTGGTCGGGGGACCGCTGACCGGCGCGGCAGTGAACCCGGCCCGGGCCTTCGGTCCGGCGCTGGTCTCGGGCCAGTGGGTCGCGCATGCCGCCTACTGGGTGGGGCCGATTCTGGGAGGGATCGTCGCGGCCCTAGTG
>DATAFP010000027.1:0-4729 GCA_036257415.1 Gemmatimonadales bacterium | reverse complement strand
GACCGGGCGGAGAACGTGATGATCGTGGACTTGCTCCGGAACGATCTTTCCCGGGTCTGCCGGCCCGGCAGCGTTCGGGTCCCGGAGCTCTTTTCATTGGAGCACCATCCCACGGTGCACCATCTTGTCTCCACCGTGGTGGGCGAGCTGGAGCCGCCCGCGGACGCCGTCGCTCTGGTGCGCGCGACGTTTCCCGGTGGGTCGATCACCGGTGCCCCCAAAGTCCGGGCGATGGAGATCATCGCGGAGCTGGAGCCCACTCGGCGGGGGGTCTACTGCGGATCGCTGGGCTACCTCGGCGCGAACGGCGAGATGGACACCAGCATCGCCATCCGCACCTGCGTCACCACCGGCGGGCGGATTTACTTCCAGGCCGGCGGCGGGATCGTGGCGGACTCCGACCCCGAGCAGGAGTACCGCGAGACACTGGACAAGGCGAGGGGCATTATCCGGACGTTGGCGGCGGGGCCATGATCCTGCTCATCGACAACTACGACTCCTTTGTCTACAACCTCGCGCGCTACGTACGCGAGCTGGGCGAGGAGCCGGTCGTTCGGCGGCACGACGCGCTCGGCGTTGACCAGATCGCGGTCATGGCCCCATCGCACGTGATCATCTCCCCCGGTCCGTGCTCGCCCAAGGAGGCCGGGATCTCAACCGAGGTCGTTCGACGGCTCGGCGCGACCACACCGATCCTCGGCGTCTGCCTGGGGCACCAGTGCATCGGCGAGGCCTACGGCGGCGAGATCGTGCGCGCCGGCCGGCCGATGCACGGGAAGGTGTCCCGGGTCCGGCATTCGGGTACCGGCCTCTTCGAGGGCATCCCGAACCCGTTCGTCGCCACGCGCTACCATTCGCTCGTGATCGCGCCGGGTTCCATGCCCTCAGTGCTCCGGACGACCGCGATGTCGGAGGATGGAGAGATCATGGCAGTGGAACACGTGGAGCACCCGGTGTTCGGCGTGCAGTTCCATCCCGAGTCGGTGCTGACCGAACACGGTTACCTGATCCTCGAGCGATTTCTGCGAGGCGGCCACGCGCGGCCGGAGGCCCTGCCATCCGGCGCCGACGGCTCGAGGCTGACACCGGCCCGCCAGCCGGCTGCGACGGAGGATTTCGACCGGCGCCGCGCCCCTCGTGCCCACGAGGCCCCCTGGTATCGCGCATGATCATCGAATCTATCGTTACCAGCATGGACCCCGCAGGCGCGGTCAACTTTGCTCCGATGGGCGTGGAGTGGGGCGACGAATCGATCGTGCTCAAGCCGTTCCTCGAGACCACTACGTTCCGCAACCTTCGCGCGACCGGAGTCGCCGTCGTCAACCTGACCGATGACATCCTGCTGTTCGCCCGGAGCGCCATCGCCAGCCCGCAATTCCCCTGGACCCCTGCCGTGAGCGTGCGCGGTGCGGTGCTCGACGCCGCGTGCTCTTGGCGCGAAGTGGAGGCGACCAGCATCGACGACACCCCGCCGCGTTCTCGAATCGAGACCCGCGTGGTGCATCGGGGAACCCGGCGTGATTTCATCGGCTTCAATCGCGCGCGCCACGCGGTGCTCGAGGCCGCGATCCTGGCAACGCGCACCCACCTCCTGCCGGCACAGCACATCCGCGAGGAGCTCGCCCGGCTGGCCATCCCCATGGAAAAAACCGCCGGCCCGCGGGAGCGGGAGGCGTGGGCGGTGATCACCACCTATGTGGACGCGCGGTTGGCCGAAGCACCGGCCGCCACCAAGGCCCCGGCATGAGCGCGGACGCGGTGTTCGTGCAAGCGCCGGCCCGCCTCCACTTCGGCGTGCTGGACCTGCACGGCGGCCTGGGCCGCCGCTTCGGCGGGCTGGGAGCCGCGATTCCCACGCCGTCTTTGTTGATCGAAGCCGAGCCGGCGGCGCGCATCGAGGCTCACGGGCCCGATGCGGAACGGGCGGTGGCCTTGGGTGAGCTGGCGCGCGACCGGCTGGGCACCGGCGGTGCCCGGGTTCGAGTGCATCGAGCCATTCCCGCGCACGCCGGCCTCGGGTCCGGGACCCAGCTCGCGCTCGCCGTTGCGAAGGCGCTTGCCGAGCTTTATGGCATCGACGCCGACGTCCCCGCGCTCGCGGCCGCGGCGGGCCGGGGGCGGCGCTCCGCCATCGGCACCTACGCGTTTGAGGCAGGCGGGTTCATCGTCGAGGGCGGGCGAGTTCCCGGGCGGGAGGGCGTGGCGCCGCTGCTTGGCCGCTATCGCGTGCCGCCCGCATGGCGATACGTCGTGGCCATTCCCGACGGACCTCCCGGGCTGAGCGGCGATGCCGAGGTCGATGCCTTCCGCCAGTTGCCTCCACCGGAGCTGCGTGAGGTCGAACGGGTTTCCCATCTGGTCCTGATGCGACTTCTGCCATCCCTGGTGGAGGCCGATCTCGGAGGGTTCGGCGCGGCACTGACCGAGGTGCAGCGCCTCACCGGTGGGTGGTTCGCGCCTGGTCAGGGGGGAGTCTTCGCGCCGGGTCCGACCGAGATGCTGGTGGAGCGCTTTCGCCAGGCCGGAGCGCCGGGCGTCGGACAAAGCTCCTGGGGCCCAACGGCTTACGCCATCGTAGCGGGGGTGGATCGAGCCGCCACCCTCGCGTCGCAGGCAGCCGAGTGGTTGGGCGGCACCGGCAGGGTGTACCATGGAGCCTTCGACCAGCGTGGCGCGCGCAGCTGGCGCAGCACGACGAACGCGTTGCGTGATTGACAGTTGGAAATGCGAGCGGTATAGTTTCCGCCCGCCTCTGAATGCCCGGATTTGCAGGGAACTACAGCGTTGACGCCGTGCAGGCCAACGTGTGAGGCGGAAACTTGAATCGCAGCGGCCGCCCCTCCGGCGGCAACCGGCGATGTACAAGTCGACAGCTACTGGCGACACCGGGCTGGCGAAGTCTCGCCGCGGTGTCCTCTTCCATATGACAATTCTGCGAGGGCCGGCGCGTCTGGCGAAGTCCGTGATGGGGTGTGTCCCGTTCCGAGTTCGCGAGTGGGTATCCGGCTGGCCCTGGGTGGAGTGGCGCGGTGCCACCTCCGTCCCTGCGGCTCTCCATGCCCGCCTCGCCCCCACTCCGGCTCCTCTTTCCCCGCGTCTCCTCTCGTCCGGCCCCCAGACACCCGAAAGTCTGGCGCTCCGGCCGTTTTTGTCGTACATCCAATGGTTCGCTGCGACGCGTATTCCGGTTTGGAGCCCCTATGTCGGGGGGTTCTGGATTGCGCCCGCGGTTGAGCGCGGCCCACCGGCTGCGTTCGCGTAGGCGCTCTACCCGGCGGGCCTGGGCGACCGGAGCGACGGATAGCCGGGATCCCGGCCGGGGCACCAAAGGCGACATCGCAAAGGTGCAGGTGCAGTAGTATCACCCTTCATCCTGAGGTCAGTTATGAACCGCATTACCCGGATGGTGGTGGGTGGCGTCGCCGCGAGTTGCGCGTTCGCGACCGTCGCCAACGCCCAGGCGAAGTCAGGGGCTTGGACCCTGAATGCGCCAGCGGGCGAGGTGCACATGACAGGTATCGACTACGGCTTGCAGCGGTTCAGCCCGCTCAAGCAGATCACGACGGCCAACGTGAAAGACCTCAAGGCGGCCTGGACGTTCTCGACCGGCACGCTCAGGGGTCACGAGGGGAATCCCCTCATCGTCGGCAACGTGATGTACGTCCACACCTCGTTCCCGAACATCGTGTATGCGCTCGACCTCTCCAAGCCGGGCGCGCCGCAGATCTGGAAGCACGTGCCGAACCAGTCGCCCGACGCGATTCCGATCGCCTGCTGCGACCTGGTGAACCGCGGCACAGCCTACCATCCCAGCGGCAAGATCTTCATCCAGCTCCTCCAGGGTGAACTGCTCGCCCTCGATGCCAAGACGGGCAAGGAACTCTGGAAGGCCAAGCACCCCGACAAGTCGAACGCAGGTCCAGAGGCGAACGGCTACAAGACCGGCGCCACGATGACCAACGCCCCGATCGTGATCAAGGACATAGTCATCGCCGGTATCTCGGGCGGTGAGTTCGGCGTCCGCGGCCGGGTGTCGGCGTTCGACGTGAACAGCGGAAAGCATCTCTGGACCAAGTACTCCACCGGTCCGGACGATGAGGTGGGCATCCAGAACGGCGTCGGCAACGCGAACTATGCCTCGCACAAGGGCAAGGACCTCGGCGTCAGCACCTGGCAGGGCGACGAGTGGAAGCGCGGCGGCGGCACCACCTGGGGCTGGTATTCGTACGATCCCGAGCTCGACATCTTCTACTCCAGCGTCGGGAACCCCGGCACCTGGAACCCCGATCAGCGGCCCGGCGACAACAAGTGGTCGATGACCATCTTCGCCCGCAAGCCGGCCGACGGCTCGGTCATCTGGGCCTACCAGATGACGCCGCACGACGAGTGGGACTACGACGGCGTCAACGAGAACATTCTGTTCGAGAAGGGTGGCCAGAAGTTGCTGGCCCACTTCGATCGTAACGGCTTCGGCTACACGATCGATCGTACCAACGGCAAGCTCATCGTCGCCAAGCCCTTTGGTCCGGTCAACTGGGCCAAGAGCGTCGATCTGACGACGGGCCTGCCGGTGCGCGATCCGAAGTACGGCACCACCAGCAAGAAGAACACCGAGGGCATCTGCCCCGCGGCGATCGGCTTCAAGGACCAGCAGCCCGCGGCGTACTCGCCGATCACCGGCCACTTCTACGTGCCGGCGAACCACATCTGCATGGACTACGAGGGCGTG
>DATAFP010000001.1:0-2347 GCA_036257415.1 Gemmatimonadales bacterium | reverse complement strand
GACGCAGCGCGTGGGACGTTGAGCTTGTTGCGGAGGGTGCGCTCGCTGATGCCGAGCAGCCGCGCGGCGCGGGCGCGGTTGCCGCCGGTGGCCGCCAGCGCGCGCTCGATTGCCTGCCGCTCGAGCGCATCGAGGTTGTAGGCCCGCGCCGCCGCGTCCTGGATCGGCCGATCGAAATCACCGGGCTGAAGCACGTTGCCGCGGCAGAGGAGAACGGCGCGCTCGACCGCGTTGGCCAGCTCGCGCACGTTTCCCGGCCAGGCATAGCGCTGCAACAGGTCCAGGGTTTCTGGAGCGATCGCCGGGACCGGCGCTCCCTCCATCTCCGCCGCGCGTCGAACGAAGTGTCGGGCCAGCCGTGGAACGTCCTCGATTCGCTCGCGCAGAGTGGGAGCGCGGACCGGAAGGACGTTCAATCGCTCGTAGAGGTCGCCGCGGAAACGGCCGGCCTCCACCTCAACCCGGAGATCGCGGCTGGTCGTCGCGATCACGCGTACGTCTCCCGGAGCCGACTCCGGTTCCCCCATCCGCTCGAGCTGACGCCCCTGAATCATCGCGAGCAGCCTGACCTGAAGGCCGGCAGGCATCTCGGCGATCTCGTCCAGCAGGAGCGTGCCGCCGTGCGCCTGCGCGAAGGCGCCCGGCGCTTCCTGGCCGAACATGGCGCTCTCCCCGACTCCGTCGGGCACGGCGGCGCAGTTCACGATGATGAACGGCGCCTCCGCCCGCGGGCCCTGCTCGTGGATGGCACGGGCGAGGAGCTCCTTGCCGGTACCCGGCTCTCCCTGGAGAAGCACCGGCGCCTGCGAGGCGGCGACCGCGGCCACGAGGTCCATGGTGCGACGGAAAGCTTCGCTGTCGCCCACCAGCTCATCCCGACTGCGAACCCTCGCGAGCTCGCGGCGCAGGGCTCCATTCTCACGCCGGAGCCGAACCAGCTCCAGCGCCCGATTCACCGCGATCTCCAGGCTCTCGGCCCGAATCGGCTTGGTGAGATAGTCAATGGCCCCCGACTCGATGGACCGGACGACATGCTCCAGCCTTGAGTCGTCCGTCATGAGGATGACCGGGATCCGGTGGCCCTCCTCCTTCAGCCGGGCGAGCAGATCGAAACCGGCGAAACCGGGCGCCCGATACTCAGCGAGGATCAGATCCACTGGAAGTCGCGCCACCACCTGCAACGCCTCTTCGGCCGTCGAGACGAGGACGGTGCGGTGGCCGGCACGGTTGAGGATGTGCTCCAGGATCGCGCCGCCGGCGGGCTCGTCGTCGATGCATAGGATGGATGCCGTCACGACGCCCTCGGCGGCTCAGGCTGGAGGGAAGGACCGCGGACCAACGGGCCCGGAGATAATAGCCTCTAGTTTCGAGCTTGGTTATCCGTGGGTTCCCATGGCGAGGGCGGTCTTCCGGGTCAGCACCCGGGTCCTATCTTCCAAGCGGTGCAACCGCTTCGGCTTGCCACTACCAACTCCGGAATCGTCCCCATCCCACCCGTCCTTCAGCAGCGAGCCCGGCATGGAACGACAGCTCATCTCCAGCGGCGCGCCATGGGAGCCGGTCGTCGGCTACTCACGCGCCGTGCGGGTCGGCAACAGCGTGCACGTCTCCGGCACGACGGCGACCGGACCCGACGGCACGATCGTGGGGGTGGGGGACGCCTACGCGCAGGCGGCGCAGACGCTCCGGAACATCGAAGCTGCGCTTCAGCGGGCGGGGGCCTCGCTGGAGCACGTGGTGCGAACCCGGATGTACGTGACCGACATCGGACGCTGGCAGGAGTTCGCCCGGGCGCACGGGGAAGTCTTCGGCACCATCCGGCCGGCGACCACCATGGTGGAGGTGCGGAGGCTCATCGCACCCGAGATGCTGATCGAGATCGAGGCCGAGGCGGTGATCGCATGAATCCGGTCGAAGCGTTCACGGCGCTCGACATGCGCGTGGGACGTGTCCTGCGCGCCGAGCCCAACGAGCGGGCCCGCAAGCCGTCGTACAAGCTGTGGATCGACTTCGGCCCCCTGGGCGAGAAGGCCTCGAGTGCCCAGCTGCGCGCGCTCTATCGGGCAGAAGACCTGGTGGGGAGACTGGTGGTGGCCGCGGTGAACCTGGGCAGCCGCAACATCGCCGGATTCACCTCGGAGGTGCTGGTGCTGGGGCTGCCGGACCCGTCCGGAGAGGTCGTGCTGCTCGCGGTCGAGCGGGAGGTGCCGCTGGGCGGGCGGGTGTACTAGTCGCCCGCGGACTCGCCGTCGAGGGCGGGGCGGAGCACCAGGCCGGTGACCTCGCCGTCTTCCGCCATGGTCCACTCCAGCAGCATCTTGTGACGCGAGCCGTCGAAGGTCGAGGT
>DATAFP010000240.1:0-3398 GCA_036257415.1 Gemmatimonadales bacterium | reverse complement strand
CGGCTCATGATCGGCACCCCCGAGCACCTGCGGCTCCGGCACGAGATCGAGGCCGGCCGCGTGCTCGGGCCGCAGCTCTGGGTGGCGAGCCCGCAGTTCGCGGGAAAGCAGTACGACAACGGCGTCGTGATCACCACTCCGGACCAGGCCCGCGCTGCGGTGCGGAAGGTGAAGGGCGAGGGCTACGACTTCGTCAAGCTCACGCTGTTCATCACCCGTCCGGTGTACGACGCGATCACGGACGAAGCCGAGCGAGCAGGCATCCGGGTCGTGGGCCACGTGGACGACAGCGTGGGACTCGCGCGTGCCATCGAGGCGCACCAGCAGATCGAGCACCTCGACAACTACTTCGAGAGCGCGCTGGCCGATTCCGCGCCGATGAAGGCATCGGTGACGCAGTACGGCGTGTTCAAGCCGGAGAACTGGAAGAGTCTCGACTACATCGACGACCGGAAGCTCGATGCGCTGGCCGGGGCTACGGCCCGGGCGGGCATCTGGTCCAGCCCCACGCTCAACGTCTTCAACCAGGCCTTCGCGATCGGGATGACGGATGCGGAGATCCGCGCCCGTCCCGACTGGTACATGATGCCGGCGGAGTGGCGATCGCTATATCTGGGCGCCCGGACCAAGTACTGGGCCACGCCCGCGGAGGAGAGCCGGCGCAAACGCTACGTCCAGGTGCGGAACCACCTGGTGAAAGCCATCGCCGACTCCGGCGGCAAGATCCTCGCCGGCTCCGACACGCCGGAGTGGTTCCACGTATACGGCTGGGCGCTCCACCGCGAGCTCGCGAGCTACGCGACCGCGGGGCTCACACCGTATCAGGCTCTCGAAGCCGCCACCCGGAACCCGGCGGAGTTTCTCGGTGCACTGGACCAGTGGGGCACGATCGAGAAGGGGAAGCGGGCCGACCTCGTGCTCCTGGCGGCAAACCCGCTCGAGCGGATCACGAATACCGAGCGCATCGAGGCGGTGTCGCTCGGCGGCAGATGGATGCCGAAGGCAGAGTTGGCCGCCATGATCCGCCGCGCGAGCGACCGCCTGGGCGGCGCGCCGCC
Organism: Gemmatimonadales bacterium; assembly: GCA_036257415.1. GTDB lineage: Bacteria > Gemmatimonadota > Gemmatimonadetes > Gemmatimonadales > GWC2-71-9 > DASQPE01. Next base: position 2,340 of record DATAFP010000240.1, on the reverse strand, counting down.
GGATTCGCTGCGCTAAGGCGAATCGGGATCGCTGAGTCGCATCGACTAGTCGGGTTCGACCAGGCGAAGCAGGCGCTTCGGGGCCGTGAGCCGCCAGGAGTCGCGTAGCAGATCGGCGACGTCGTCCCAATCCACGCCCTGGTCGAGCCACACGCCCACCCACCCGCTCGGCCCGACGTACGGCGGAACGAAGTAGCGCTCCGGCGCCGCCTGCACCATGAGCGCCTGGTTGCCGGGCGCCGCCTTGCACCATACCGCCGGCCGCCCGCCGCCGTGGTGATTCCCGGCGTCGGCGTACATCGCGAACAGCTTGTTCTTGACCCGGAACGTGGGCTCGCCCCACGCTTCCACCTCGTGCGCCTCGGGGAGCGCGAGGCACAGCTTGCGAAGCTTCACAAGCGGACGAGACGGCATTCCGGCCCTATCAGAAAAGCCTGTGCCAGGCGCTCGCGACGGAGTGGGAGCGTCTCCGGGCGCTGCGGAGCGCTACCGCCGGAACCCGGCGCCACAGTCGCCCACCTTCGTTGCTTCCCGCCGGCATCGCGCCGGTTTCCGACGAGCGCTCCGAGGCGCCCCTTCGGCGCCCCACTCCGCACGCTCGCGCCGCCAGGCTTTTCACGAACACGCCTCAGTCCAGCGGAATCCGCGACTTGTTCCGGGCCAGCCACTGCTCGTACGTCTGCAGTTCCGGGTTGAGCTTCCGCGCGAACGCGGGATCGCGCGGACGGCGGAACTCCGCGTTGAAGTCCCGCTTGTACTGGAACATGTTGCCCAGGTCGTCGGCGCCGGGGAACTCGAAGTTCCGGTAGACCTCCGGCGGCACGTCGTTGTACCTCACCTCCTCACCCAACGCCTTGGTGAGGCCGGCCGCCATCTCCGCGCCAGTGAGGTGCTCGCCCGCGATGCCCACCGTCTTGCCGGCGAACTCACCCGCCCGGCGAAAAAGGCCCAGCGCGCATTTCCCGATGTCCTCGACCGCGATGCCGGGCAACTTGGCATTGCCCAGGGGAAACGTCAGCAGGAGCCTGCCATCCGGTCCCCGCTTGGGCCCCGCGCCGAAGCTGATGAAGTTCTCCCAGTAGAACGACGTCAGGAGCAGCGTGGTTGGCACGCCTGTCTGCATGAAGAGGGCGTCGGCTTCGCCCTTCGCATCGAAGTGCGGCACCTTGTAGTTGCCCATCAACGTCGGCATCCGCTGATCGCTCAGTGGCACCAGCTTCCGGGTGTCCTCCAGGGTCGACCAGATCACGTACGGCACGCCCGCCTGCTTCGCCGCCGCCGCCTGATTTCCCGCTTGCCGCAGCTCCCGCTCAGGGGAGAAGTGCTCCCAGAAGTTCGTCAGCGCGAAGACACCCCACGCCCCGGCGAACGCGCGCTGGAGGCTTGCCGGATCATCCAGATCGCCGGCCACGACCTCGGCCCCGGCGGCCTTGAGCGCTTTGGCGTTATCGGACTCGGGTTTGCGCGTGATGGCGCGGGGGGTGAACTCGCGAGCGGGATCGGACAGGATGGCGCGGACCAGCCCGCCTCCCTGGGCTCCAGTGGCGCCGACGACGGCGATGGTCCTGCGTTCGGGCATTAGCGACCTCCAGACGGGTTCGACTCCTGGCGCAGCACCGGCCCGAGGACCGCGGCTGCCGCCTGCAGCGCTTTCGGGGTGTACCCCGCATAACCCAGCAGGAAGCCGCCGCGTTCCGTCGGCGGGAACCGCAACCAGTAACGCGAGAGCGGGTACACGTCCACCCCCGCCCGTGCTGCCGCCTCCGCCATCGCCACGTCGTTCACGCCCGGGGGAAGCCAGGCCGTCAGCTTCATCCCGGTCGCCGCGCCCCCGATCTCCACCACCCGATCGGGCACGACGAGGTAGCCGATCCGGAGCGCGGGGAACAACACCTTGCTGAAGCTGCCGACGTACACCACGCGGCCACCCGCGTCCAGGCTGTGGAGCGACGGGATCGGCAGCGCCGCGTAGCGGAACTCGCTGTCGTAATCGTCCTCCACGACCCAGGCGCCGGCTTGCTCCGCCCAGGCGAGCAACCGCTCGCGGTGCTGCCGCGGCATGGTGGCGCCGAGCGGAAACTGGTTCGATGGCGAGGTGTACACGAGCCGCACCGGCTCCGGGACCGCCGCGAGCTGATCCAGAATCGAGCCCATCCTCGTCCACGCCGACCGGCACGATCCGGGCGCCCGCGGCCTGCATCGCGGCGCGGGCACCCAGATAACCGGGATCCTCCGCCGCGACGACGTCGCCCGGATCGGTGAGGAGCCGCATCGCGAAGTCGAGCGCCTGCTGCGCGCCTTCCACCACGATCACCTGATCCGGACTGCAGCGGACGCCGC
>DATAFP010000184.1:0-4502 GCA_036257415.1 Gemmatimonadales bacterium | reverse complement strand
TCATCCTGCTGGCACCCTTGTTCGCGTGGCTGTGGGTGCGCCTGGGAGACCGGGAGCCTTCGAGTCCGGCGAAGTTCGTGCTCGGGCTGGTGTTCGTGGGACTCGGGTTCGTGATATTGGTCCCGGCAGCGGGCCTGACCGCGAGTGGCGTGAAGGCGAGCCCCCTGTGGCTGATGCTCACCTATCTGCTGCATGTCATCGGCGAGGTATGCCTGAGCCCGGTGGGACTGAGTGCCACCACGAAGCTGGCGCCGGCCCGCGTCGTGGGCCTGATGATGGGGGCGTGGTTCCTGTCGCTCGCGGTCGGCAACTACCTGGGCGGGCTCGCCGCCGCGCAGTACGAGGCCATCTCGCTGCCGGCGCTCTTCGGCGGCATCGGCGGGTTCGCGATCCTGGCCGGAGTGGTCCTGGCGCTGCTGGTAAAACCCATCTCGAGAATGCTGGCGCGGGCGGACTGACCGGCTCAGGGGCGCTCGATGCCGTAGAGCAAAACGTCGTCGAGATCCTCTTCCCAGACGGTCCCGAGCAGTCGCATGCCGACCTTCTGCGCGACCCGGATGGCGGCGGCGTTGTCCGGAGGCATGCTGGCGCACACCCGGAGCACGTCGTGGTGCTCGAGCGCCCAATCGACCAAGGCGGCAGCGGCCTCGGTGGCGTACCCGCGACGCTCCACGTTGGGATAGGTCGCGTAGCCCACCATCACCGCGCCCTCGGCGTCGGGTCCGCCACCGAAGCCGACCGACCCGACCGCCTCCCGGGTGTCCTTTCGGATCACCACCCAGGTCCACCAGCCCTCCTGCGCAGCATCGGCCGAGAGCCGGTCACGCACCATCGGAAGCAGCTGCTCCGTCAGCGGCGGGGGCCGCACCGGGGTGGGGAAGGTGGCGCCGGTCAGCTCGCGTAGTTGCCGGCCGTCGCCCGCGAGCAGAGCATCGATCGCCGCGGATGAGAGCGGCAGCAGCCGCAGTCGGTCGGTCTCCAGCTGAAGCATCAGGTCGGCCGCGCTTTGAAGATGCGAAAGAGATAATAGAGCGACGGGATCAGCACGAACGTGCCCGCTGCGAGCACCAGAAGCACGAGCTTGAGCGTGACCGCGGCGGCGGCCGCGTCTCGGTAGGATAGGTCAGGTGGCAGCAGATACGGGTACTGCGCCAGACCCCAGCCCCACACGATGCAGGAGACCTGCGCCGCCGCCGCCGCCCGCGCCAACCGCCACTGACGGGTCCAGAGTGCCCACAGGGCGCTCACCGCGGCGATGGCCGTGGCGAGGTGGAGCACGATGGCCCAGGGTGCACCCAACAACTGCTGCCACACTTGCGGTGCTTCACCCTGCGCCAGGGCGAGCACCAGTGCCGCCGCGCCAAATGCGATGACCCCCGCCGCGAGACCACGCCTCCGAAAGTCCTCCTGCAGGTCCCGATCGTTGCTCTCGAGCGTGAGATACACCGCCGCGAGAAACGCGAACAGCACCAGCGTGAGCACTCCGACGCTGAAGGGGAAAGGCGTGAGCCAGGGTGCTACGTATGCGGCCACGAACGAGCCGGTGGGCACCGGCGGCACGCGCCCCGCGGCGATGGCGCCGATGCTCACACCCAGCAGCACCGGCGTAATGATGCTCGCACCGGCGAAGATCGCACCCCAGCGCCGCTGGACGTCATCCCGCTGTGAGTCATAGGTCCGAAACGTGAACGCCGATCCACGGAGCACGATGCCGATGAGCATCAGCGTGAGGGGGATGTGGAGCGTCACCGAGACCCGGGAGAACACAGCCGGGAAGCAGGTGAACAGCAGCACCACGACCAGGATGAGCCAGACGTGGTTCGCCTCCCAGATCGGACCGATGGCATCCGCGATCAGGGCGCGTTGCCGCCGGCGCCGTGGCCCCGCGGCGAGGAGATCCCACACGCCGCCGCCGAAGTCGGCTCCACCCAGCACGACGTAGGCATTGAGCGACACCATCACGGCGCCGGCGACGAGGAGCGCGAGGAGCGCGTCAGGCACGCCGACCCGTCTCCAGCAGGTTGGCCTGCTGAGGCTCCGGCAGATTCGGACTCTCGATGATCTGACGGCGGAGAAGCCACACCACCGCGGCGGCGAGCGCGAGGTAGAGCAGGGTAAAGAGCGAGAACGGAACGATCAGGCCGGGCATCGGGGTCACCGCGTCGGCCGTGCGGAGTATTCCTTGGATCACCCAGGGCTGCCGACCCACCTCGGTGACCATCCATCCGGCTTCGACCGCGATAAACCCGAAGGGGGTTCCGATCGCGAGGAGCACGAGCAGCTTTCGGCGCCCGGCGAGATCGCGCTTGCGGAACGCGAGCCACCCCGCCCACGCCGATACCAAAGCCATGTAGGTCCCGAGCGCCACCATCACCTGAAACGACAAGTGCACGAGGGGGACGTTGGGCCAATCCGCCCGGGGAACCGCATCCAGCCCGCGGACCTCAGCCATCGGATCACCAAACGCGAGGAACGAGAGCGCAGAGGGGATTTCGATGGCGAGCCGGGTCGTACGGGCCTCGACGTCCGGCCAGCCGCCGATGACGAGCGGGGCGCCGCGCGCCGTCTCGAATCGACTCTCCATGGCGGCCAGTTTGGCCGGCTGGTGGCGGGCGACATGCTTGGCGCTCAGGTCGCCGGAGATCGGTTGCAGGATCGCCGCCGGGGCTCCCACCAGGAGCGCGACGAGGAGTGCGGCGCGGTGAAAGCGATTGTGTGGTTGCTTGAGCAGGATCGCCGCGTGAATGCCCGCCACCGCGAGCCCGGTGGCTGCGTAGGCAGCGAGCGTCATGTGCAGCGTCTGGGTGAACGCGGCCGGGTTCGCCATCGCGGCGAGGGGATCGATGTCGAGCGCCTGGCCGTTCACCAGCTTGAATCCGGTTGGGGTGTTCATCCAGGCGTTGGCGATGACCACGAAGATGCCGGAGAGCGCTCCGCTCAGCGCCACGATCACGCCGGCCAGCAGATGGGCTCGCGGGGAGATCCGGTCCCAGCCGTAGAGGTAGATGCCGAGGAAGATCGCCTCGAGGAAAAAGGCAAACCCCTCCAGCGAGAACGGCATTCCGATGACGGGGCCGGCGAACCGCATGAAGTGGGGCCACAGCAGGCCGAGCTCGAACGACAGGATCGTGCCGGAGACGGCACCCACCGCGAAGAGGATCGCCGTGCCCTTGGCCCAGCGCTTGGCGAGCTCGAAATACGCCGGATCGCCGGTGGTCTGCCACCGGCGCTCGGCGACCACCATGAGCACCGGCATGGCGATACCGATGACGGCGAAGACGATATGGAACGCGAGCGAGACCGCCATCTGGGAGCGGGCGGCAAGGAGATCCGACATCAAAGTCTCTCCCGCCCCGCGGCTACCTTCGCGATATACCGCTCCGCCGAGCGCTGCACCGCTGCATGGGCGTCGGACCGGATCACCCGTTGCCACCACGCGCCATACAAGGCGTCAAACGCGTACGGCTGAACCGCGTCCGCAATCTGCCGGACCGCGCCGGCCGAGAGCGGAATCAGGTTAGGGTAGCTGTACATAAAGCTCACCCAGCGGCGATCCTCGCAAACCTGGATGACGTCACCGGTGAGCATGGCGCCGTGGGGCGGGTGCCGGGTGACATGCAGGATGGTGCCACCATCGAAGTGCCCGCCGACGCGGATCAAGGTCAGTCCATCGGCCAGGGCGTGCGCGTCACCGGTCCAGAACCGGATCGCCGGGTCGGGCCGCATCACCCAGCGACGATCGGCCTCGTGCAGGTAAATCGGAATCCCGCCGAGGGCGGCGCTCCACTCGATCATGCCGGCGTAGTAGTGCGGATGCGAGATCGCGATGGCCTTGGCGCCTCCGCCAGCGCGCACCGCCGCCACCGATGCGTCGTCGACCAACGACACGCAGTCCCACAGGACGGGATGCGTCGGGTGGCCCACCAGGAGCGCACGCTGCCCGATCGCGAACTTGGGCTCCGTACCAATGCCGATCAGGCCGGGCGGCTCCGCCTCGATGCGATTGCGGTGACCTTCCCGGAGCTGGTCGAGCGTAACCCACTGCTGACCGTTCCATCCGATGTACTGGCGCTCATCGAGGCAAATCGGACATTCGGGAGGGGGCTGATGCGACTCGGCGTGCTGCGTGCCGCAGGTGACACAGAAGTACGCGGGCATCGGCGTAAGGTAAGCGGTGAGCGGTGAGCGGTGCCGTTACTCACTGCTCGCTTACTCCGTCCTCGCCACAACGACACCCGCACTGTTTCCAGCGTGTCAGCTTGTTCCGCCCGGGAATAGGCGAGAACGGGCGAGAACAGTACGGTGCGTCTCCCCGGCGGCGCGTGGAGCGCCGCCGGGTTCGACCTCGCGCAGCAAGGTCTGCTCGCGCCCCCTCCCGACCACTCCAATCCGCTTATCGAGTGCTGCCCACAGCTCGCCCAGGTTCCGGCGATTCTGCCCGAAATCGTACTGCCCCACACGCGACGCACTTCGGGCAAAGACTACGGTCGAGTCGCCGGTGG
>DATAFP010000161.1:0-18926 GCA_036257415.1 Gemmatimonadales bacterium | reverse complement strand
ACGACTGGGTCGAGCACCTCTTCATCGCCAGCACCCACGACTACCTGCTCTTCTTCACCAACACCGGGCAGCTCTACTGGCTCAAGGTGCACGAGATCCCGCAGGCGAGCCGGGCGGCGCGGGGCAAGCCGATCGTGCATTGCATCGGGATGAAGCCCAACGAGGCGATCGCCGCGCTGGTGCGGGTGAAGGAGTTCGCGGAGACCGAGTGCCTGATCTTCGCCACCCGCCAGGGCACGGTGAAGAAGACCGTGCTGTCGGAGTATGGAAACGTGCGCGCCAGCGGCATCCGGGCGATCAACATCGAACCCGGCGACGAGCTGATCGACGTGCAGGTCTGCGACGCGAACAGCGACATCATCCTCGCCACCACTCAGGGGATGAGCATCCGGTTCCACCAGGGCGATGTGCGCGACATGGGGCGCGCCACCACGGGCGTGAAGGGGATCGAGCTGGACAAAGGCGATGCCGTGATCGGCATGGTCGTCGTGCGGCGCGACTCCACGATCCTGGTGGTGAGCGAACACGGCTACGGCAAGCGCTCGGAGCTGTCGGAGTACCGGGTGCAAAGGCGGGGCGGCAAGGGGATCATCACCTTCAAGGTGACCGACAAGACGGGGCCGCTGGTAGCGCTCAAGGAAGTGCTCCCCGACGACGAGCTCATGATGATCACCAAGCACGGCGTGATCATCCGGGTTCCGGTCGAGGGCATCCGGGTCATCGGCCGCAACACCCAGGGCGTCAAGGTGATGAACCTCGAGCCCGGAGACGCGGTACAGGATGTGGCACGGGTCGTGAAGGAGGACGAGACGGGCGCGGAGGAAGCCGAGGAGGTCGCACCCGGAGCCGACGCGTAGGACGCGACGCATGAGCCATTCGGGCAAGATCCTGATCGCCGACGACGATCCCGCCGTCTCGTTCACACTCGCGTTCATCCTGCGCGAGAACGGGTACGACGTGACCACCGTGCCCGGCGGCGACCGGCTGCTCGAGCAGCTGCAGGACGACACCTACGACCTGCTGCTGCTCGACATCATGATGCCTCGAGTGGACGGGCTCCAGCTGCTCCAGCGGGTGAAGGCCGACGACCGCTTCCGCGATCTTCCCGTGCTCATGATCTCGTCCATGCCGCCGGAGGACGCCACCGTGCGGTCGCTCGGGCTGGGTGCCAGCGACTTCATTCCCAAGCCGTTCAAACAGCGGGAGCTGCTCGCCCGGGTGAAGGCGCATCTCCGGATGGGCCGCGAGCTCAACTCCGCCCGCTCCGTCGCACGAGACCGCTCGGCGATGGTGGACATCCTGCACGAGGTCACCTCTGCGCTCCAGGCGGCCGAGATCTACCAGATCCTCGTCCGGCGTGTGGCCCACGCGCTGAACATCTCACGCTGCTCCATTCTGCTCGCCGGGCCGGACGACCATAAGGCGACGGTCGTCGCGGCGTACGAAAACCCGATGCTCCAGAACCTTCCGGTGGACCTCCGGCGTTACCCGGAAATCCGCCAGTGTCTGGAGACCGGCGAGACAGTGCTGGTGCGCGACGTGCGCACCGACCCACTGTACCATGAGGTTCGCGACGCCTGGTTGGCCGAAGGGCGGCCGGTGCCTACCCGCTCCGCCATCTGTGTCCGATTCAATCTCAAAGATCGGCCCGCCGGCGTGTTCTTTCTGCGCACCACCGGCGAGAGCAGTGCGCTCAACGAGAACGATCTCGATTTTTCGGTTCAGGTGATCCGCTCGGCGGTGGCGGCCTTGGAGAAGGCCTACGATCTCGAGCACGCGGTGCTGGGCGCGGAGGAGATGCGCCAGCTTGCCGAGACCGATCCTCTCACCGGTGTCTACAACCGGCGGGCGCTGATGGAGAAGCTGGAGCAGGAGATGGACCGCGCCGCGCGCTACGCGGCGCGGCTCACCGCGCTCATGATCGACATCGACAACTTCAAGCAGATCAATGACACCCACGGCCACCTGGTGGGTGATGTCGTCCTCAAGCAGCTTGCCAGCCTGCTCCGGCGCGAGCTCCGGTCGGTGGACATCGTCGCGCGGTACGGCGGCGAGGAATTCGTCGTCCTGCTGCCGGAAACCACCACTCCCGAGTCCCGCAACTTCGCCGAGCGTCTGCTCCGCCGGGTGGCGACCCACGAGTTCGGCGAGGAGAACAGTCGGGTCCGGGTGACGATCAGCATCGGGATGGCCTCCTACCCCGACGAGCGCGTGAGCGACGGGCAGACGCTGCTGCAGCTTGCCGACACCCACCTGTATCGCGCCAAGACCGACGGGCGGAATCGGTTTCGGGATTGAAAAACCGCCGCTGCCCGCGCTGTCACAGCCACTTCGCGGCGCCCGCCCGCTTCTGCCCGAGCGACGGGACGCCGCTGGTGGAGGTGTCGCCGGTGGAGCAGGCGGAGGTGGACGGAGGTGGACGGGACCAGACGGGGGCAAGCGGCGGAGCACGGGTGTCGTCGGCAGTGGGGCTCACCGGCCAACTGGTCGATGGGCGCTATCGCGTCTCCCGAAGGCTGGGCGAAGGCGGCATGGCATACGTCTACCTTGCCCACGATGAGGAATCCGGAACCCAGGTCGCGGTCAAGATCCTTACTCCGCGGCTGAGCCGCGATCCCGGATCGGTCGAGCGGCTTCGGCGCGAGGCGGCCATCGCGATGCGGCTCAACCATCCAAATGTCTGTCCCATTCTGCGGGTGGGCGAGACCGCCGACAAGCTGATGTACCTCGTGATGCCGTACCTGCCCGGCGAGCCGTTGAGCGAGGCAGAGAATCGCCGGGGGCCGTTTCCGGTCGCTGAGGGCATCGCGATTCTGGTGCAGATGTGCCGCGGGCTCCAGCACGCGCACGCGCTGCAGATCGTCCATCGTGATCTCAAGCCCGAGAACGTCATGCTGGTGCCGGACGAGAGCGGCCCGTTCGGGCGGCGGGCGGTCGTCATGGATTTCGGCCTGGCGAAGGAGCGCCGGGCCGATCCAGAGGTCGCCAAGCTCACCCAGACCGGCATCGTGCTTGGCACCCCTGAGTTCATGAGCCCGGAGCAGATCCGCGGCAAGCCGCTCGACGGGCGGAGCGACGTCTACGCCGTGGGCGTGCTGGCTTTCGAGATGTTCACCGGCAAGCTCCCGTTCGAAGGAAAGAACCCGCAGGAGGCCATGCTCGCCCGGCTCAAGTCGCAGCCGTTGCGGTTGCGCGCGGTGCGGGAGGACCTCCCGCCGAGACTGGAGTCCGTCATCACCAAGGCGCTGTCGGTGCTACCCGAGGACCGATACCAGTCGATGATGGACCTGGCCGCCGCCTTCGAGTCCGTGGGTGGCAGCGGGGTGCTGGCGAGGCTGTTCGGCCGCTGAGCCCTCGTGGCCAGGGTGACCTAGGCCATGGTCATTCGTCGGCGCTCCAGGTATCTGTCGGCATGGGTGTCATCCGCCCGCTCGGGCTAGCCGCCTTTCTCGCCACCGCCGCCGGTCCGCCTCGCCTCGGAGCGCAGGAGCCGGTGGCGTTTCTTCAGTCCGCCCTGACCAACCATCGCATCGTGTTCCTGGGCGACGTCCACCCGATCGCCGAGCCCAAGCACATCGTCGCCGAATTGATCGCCCGGCAAACACCCGGAAGCGGTATCGACCTGCTCGCGCTCGAGGTGGGGGCCGACCAGCAACCGGTCATCGATCGTTATCTCGCGTCGAGCCCCGAGGACACCACGATTCTGCTCGACAATCCGCGCACCCTGAGGGCGCATTGGGGTGCCAGCTCCGACTACCTGGGGATCTACCGTGCCGCGTGGCGATGGAACGCACGGCACCCCGATCGACCGGTGCACGTGCTGGCCGCCGATCTCCGGCGCTGGCCGATCCCGCCCCTTACCGACGGCATGGCGTCCGGAGGATTCGCCAACCGCGACGCCTGGATGGCGGACTTGTTCGAGCGGACCCTGATCGAGCATCCCGAATGGCGCACGCTGGTGTTCATGGGCGGGTACCACGGCCCGAAAACCGTGGGCGGCGAAGTCACTGTGGGTCATGCCCACGAGGAATTCGACCGCTGGTTCGCGGGACACCTGACCGAAGCAGGCTATCCGGTCTATACCGTGCTGACCGACGCTCGCCAGACCGGCGGGCACGGGGCAACCGGGCTCTTCGACACGCTCTCGCATGAGCGTGCAACCGGCAACTACATCGTCACTCTCGACCCGCGGAGCGACGCGATCGATGAACCGCTGCGCGAGATCGACGAGGCCAGCTTCCGGCTGAGCTTCCGACCGTCGCGGTTCGCGCTTCGCACCGCAGCCGACGCCATGCTCGTACTCAATGAAACCACGCCGTTGACGTTGCTCAGGAGCGTTCCATGATACGACCCACTCGCCGCCAAAGATCCCCGGTATCAAGGTGCAGATCGCGCGTTTGCGGGATGACCCGAATTCCACGCCGGAGAACTTCACGGCCTACAAGTTCGCGCTCGCGGATTTGGTGAGCTCGATGGAAGCCGATCTCTATCGGATGGGTATTGCCGACGGCCCCACGCAGGTTCGTGCCGCGGGCGTCTGCCTTGCGCAGCAGCCAGTCGGAACGCGTGACTCACGGCTCCATGGGGGCGCGGCCTTCAGGCGGGCGGCCGCGTTCCGTGAGCAATCGTTCGGTGAAGTCAAGGCGCTCGTGTGCATCGTTGAGCTCCCGCCGAACCGCTTCCAACTCCTCCCGCAGCTCGGCGTTCTGCGCCTCGAGCATCTCCACGGGCCGGTCGCGCCGGCGGCGCCAAATGAAGGCCACGGCCACCGCCGCGACCGCCAGCGGAAGTGCGCCGAGGAGTGGCATGAGTGGGACGAGCATAACCCAGTTGTCGGGGTCCATGGCGCCTCCGTCGAATGTGATGGTTTCGCGATCAGGGCGGGCCCGGATGCCCTTCGAGGCGCTGGAATCGGTGCATGAAGCCGCGGTCGATCCAATCCTTGAGTTGCATGGCCCATGACGCCCACACGGCCACGCGGCCATACGAAAGAACCGCACGTCCGTCGCCGGTGTTGAGCAGCGCCAGGAACCTGGGCTGCGGACGATAGGCGATCGCAGTGCCCCCACCGATCGCTGCGGCCGCCAGGTTTCGCGCGAGGACCGGCCCCTCCCGCACCGCGTACACGCCCGCCTTGGGTGTGGCGGGGTAGGGTGCGAGCGACGCCGCATCGCCCGCTGCGAAGACCGCTGGGTCCGCGGTCGACTCGAGCCGATCGGTGACCAGGAGGAAGCCGCGTGAATCCACCGGGAGCCCGCTATCGCGAAGCAACGCCGGCGCGGCGGCTCCGGTGGCCCAGACGACCATGTCGGCCCGCAGCTCTTCCCCCGACTCCAACCGCACTGCCTCGCTCGCGACTGACGAAACCCGCCGGCCAAGCCGCACGGTCACGGCGTTGGCCGCCAGCGCGCGGCCGACCACTCGTTCCGCGGCCGGCGGGTGTCCGCCGAGCAGATGGGCGCGCGCCTCCACCAGAGTGACGCCGCTCCGGTGTCGGCCCAGCGCCCGCAGCCGGGCGCGCGCGGCGAGCGCAACCTCGACGCCGGCGGCACCGCCACCCACGACCACGATGCTCGGATCGTCCCTCAACCGAGCAGCGCGCTCGAGCGCTGGGACGAGCTCCACCGCTCGCCCGATCGGCTTCACCCTGAGCGCATGCTCGGCTACCCCCGGGAGGTCACCTCCCTCCGCCGTCGATCCGGTAGCGACGGACAGCAGGTCGTACTCCAGCGACGCACCGCCGGCAAGAAGGATACGGCGGTGACTCGGCTCGAGCCGCACCACCTCGCGCTCGATAAAGCTCACGCCCGCGCGCCGGCACATGGCGGCAAGGTCGAAGCACAGCTCGGGAAGCCCGTATCGCCCCCCGATCAGGCCCGGGACCATGCCTGAATAGGCCTGGCGTGCGTCCAGTGATACAAGGGACGGTTCAATTGCCGGGAACCTACCGCACGCCAGCGCTTCCAACACGAACAGGTGCGCATGCCCGCCTCCAACCAGGATTAGGCGGTTCACTCGGCGGGCGCGGCCAAAATTGCAGGCAGGTCTGCAATCTCGGCCGGTGGTCGGTCAGAATGACCGTCGTAAGTGGGCATGGGCACTGCATATACGCCGGTGGTCAGCCGTTCGGGTTATCCGATCGCTGAGCCAGGCAACCTTGTAACGATCAGGAGGCATTACCCATGTCGCTTTATCTGACCAGTCGCCGTTCGGCCGATCCGTTTCAGGGGCTGCGGCGCCTCAACTCGCTGTTGGACGACGCTTTCACGAGCTGGCCCTTCCAGCGGGATGAGAGCGGCACGCTCACCGCGGCATGGACGCCTGCGGTGGATGTGTTCGAGGACAAGGACTCCGTCAAGATCATCGCCGAACTGCCCGGCGTGAAGCCCGAGGACGTAAAGCTGTCGATCGAGGGCAACGTGCTCACCCTGCGGGGAGAGAAGAAGCAGGTGGCAGAGGAGAAGACCGAGCGGGTCCATCGCTACGAGCGGGCGTACGGCACATTCGAGCGGTCATTCGCTCTGCCGAACACGGTGGACGCGGAGCGGGCCGAGGCTCGCTACGACACCGGGCTACTGACGATTCAGCTGCCAAAGGTCGAGCGCGCTCGTCCGCGTGAGATTCAAGTCAAGGTGAGCTGAGACTCCCGCAAGCGTCCCATGACACGCCCCCGGGGCGAAACGCTGGGGGCGTTGTCGTTTTCGGTCGACTTGATCCGTAGCATTACGGACCCAACTCCGTGGCTGCGCGGATTGCCCGCGTGCGGGCCAGGCCGTAGCGTAGAGCATGTCCCGGGGTCCACTACTTCATGTCGTTGGCGTCAGCCATCACACGGCCGAGGTGAGCCTTCGGGAGCGACTGGCCCTCTCGCCCGAAGACGTCTCCGGTCGGCTCCTGGTGGCGGCGGCCGCGGGCCGCTCCCTGGTGATACTCTCCACCTGTAATCGTCTCGAGTTCTACTGGTGGGGCGACTCCGACCAGGAGACGGAGTTTCGTGACTTCGCCACGGAGCGACGCGTCGCTATCGACCCCGCGCTGGTCTACCGTCGTGACGGCGAGGCTGCGGTTCGGCACCTGTTTTCGGTTGCCTCGGGTCTCGATTCGCAGGTGATGGGCGAGCTCGAGATCCTTGGCCAGGTACGGCGTGCGCATCACCTCGCCGCGGCGGCCGGCGCCAGCAGATGGGAAATCGATCTGACGTTTGCCGCCGCCGCCGCCGCCGGACGTCGCGCCCGCCGCGACACGGTGCTCGGTCGCCACCCGGCGTCGGTGAGCGACAGCGCGGTGCAGCACGCGGCTCGGTGCCTCGGTGGCTCGCTCGCGCGCGCCACCGTCCTCGTGCTCGGCGCCGGTGAAGTCGCCGCGAGCGTCCTCCGCATACTCGAATCACAAGGCGGCGCCGCCCGAATTACCCTGATGAGCCGGCGAGGCGAGCGGTGCAGCGCGCTCGCCGCCTCAGTCCCGGGCGCGAACGTGAGCTGTGCCGACTGGAGCGGCCTGGCTACCGAGCTGGACGGCGCGGATGTGGTGATCACCGCTACGGGGTCCCGGCGACCGATCATCGATGCGGCCACTCTGACTCGCGCGGTGGCGCGTCGACCCGGCGGGTGCGGGCCGATCGTCCTGGATCTTGGGGTTCCGCGCAACGTGGACGCGGCGGTGCGAGACGTGCCCGGTGTCCGGCTCTTCGATCTGGACGATCTGCGTTTGCAGCATTGTCCCGCGGTGGGGCCGGCCGCGCCGGAGCTCGACGAGGTCGGACGCATCCTGGACCGCGAGTTCGAGCGCTACGATCGGACGCTCCGGCGCCGGAACGCCGCTCCGGAGCTGGCCGAGCTACACCGACTCGGCGCCGTGTTGGCGAGGGAAGAGGCGGAGCGGGCGATCGCGGAGCTGGGCGTGATATCCGACGAGGAGGGCGCCGTGGTGCGGCGGATGGCGGAACGGCTCGCGCGACGACTGCTCTACCCTGCGAGCCGCACGCTGCTGGACGACTAGCGAACCACCGGCGCCCCGGCACCCACCGGGCTGGGGAGCGTCCGGCATTCCGGATTGACGCATCCCGCACACCGAAGCAGATACTGCGGGCCGTGCGGGACACCGCTCGTGAGATGCTCGTGCACGATGTCCGCCAGGGCGTCGAGGAAAACCGCCCGTTGATTCAGCGCGGGCGCCCGCTTATACCAGGCGATTCCCACTTCCTTCGCAACGTGGCCGTATTCGAGGTCGAGCTCCGATAGGGTCTCGATGTGATCGGTCGTGAATGCGATCGGGACGACGAGCAGATGCTTGTGTCCCCGTTCGCCGAGCCGCCGGATCACGCGTTCGGTGCTGGGGCCGAGCCAGCGAAGCGGTCCCACCTCCGACTGATACGCGAGCAAGTAGGCGTGGGAGAAGGCCAGGCGCTCCATCACGCGATGGACCGTCGCCCCAACCTCCTGCGGGTAGGGGTCGCCGCGATCGATGACGTTGAGCGGCAGAGAGTGGGCGCTGAACAACACCAGGACCTCGTCGCGCTCCGAGGGCGGAAACTGGGCCAGCCCCTCGCGAACCGTGTCGGTCATCGCGGCGACGAAGCCCTCATGCACCGGCCAGCGGTCGATGATGCTCCACTCGAAGCGGTTCGTGAGGCCGAGGCGGCCGGCCGCGCGCCACAGCTCGTTCAGGCTCGACCCGGTGGTGCAGCACGAGAACTGGGGATACTGGGTGAACGCTACCGCGCGGGCCACCCCGTCGGCGTCCATCGCGCGCAACGCGTCCTCGCTTCGCGGTTGAACGTAGCGGAAGGCGACGTAGAACCCGTGCGGGGCGGTCTCGGGCGACAGCCGGTCGAGCCGCTCCACCATGCCGCGCCCCTGCGCCTCGGTGAGCCGCAGGATGGGCGAGCCGCCACCGATCCTGGTGTACAGGTCGCGCACCTTCGGGGCGCGTCGACGCGCGATGAAGGGACCCAGCCAGTTCTGGAACGGGAGCTGGATGATCTCGCGGTCGGCAAACAGCTCCAGCAGGAACGGCTCGACCTGGTCCAGCGTCGCCGGCCCGCCGAGGTTCATCATCACTATTCCGGTTTTTACGCGAGACATGGAGCCAATAGTAGATGGGCGGATGGGCAGATGGACAGACGGGCAGATGGAGATCGGCTAGTCATCACCGAGGAGGCCGAGCTCGAGGGCGAATCGGGTCAACCCCGCGACCGTGCGGATCCGGAGCTTCCGCATGAGGCTCTCGCGATGGGTCTCGACTGTGCGGTGACTGATCCCAAGCGCCGTCGCGATCTCCTTGTTGGTCCGGCCGCGAGCGACGCCTTCCAGCACGTCGCGCTCACGGTGGGTCAGCGTGCCCAGGTCGCTGGTGCGGCGCTCTCGAGCCAGCTCGCCCCGCACGGCGTCGCTGAGCTGCCGTGCGACGGGCGGACTGAAGAACGCCTCTCCGTCATCCACCGCGCGGATGGCGCGGCGCAGCTCGGCCGCCGCGGTGTCCTTGAGCAGATAGCCGTGCGCCCCGGCGCGGACGGCCTCGAGCACGTACTCGGAATGGTCGTGCATGCTGAGCATGAGCACTCGGCTTTCCGGGACCCGCTCCCGAAGCCGACCGGCAAGCTTGAGCCCAGACTCACCCGGCATCGAGATATCTAACACCACCACGTCCGGCCGCAGCGACTCCGCTAGCGCCATTGCGTCGGTGCCGTTGCCGGCTTCGGCGACGACCTCGAAGCCGGGCTCACCCTCGAGCACGTGGCGGATGCCCTCCCGCACGACGCCGTGATCGTCGGCCACGAGCACCCGAATTACGCTCTGGTTCACCTGCCCGGCTCCGCGGATGAAGGCAGATACACGCACAGGGTCAAACCGTTCCCCGGTCGGCTGTCCAGGTTCACCCGCCCACCAAGCGCGGCGATGCGCTCGCGCATGCCGGCCAGGCCCATGCGGCCGGTCCCCTCGAACGCGCCCGGCTCGCTCCCGAGGCCCTTGCCGTCGTCACGAACCTCCAAACTGACGCCGCCAGCATCGTCGGTTCCGATGGTTACGCGTACGGAGCGGGCGCCCGCATGCCGCGCGACATTGGCGAGCGCCTCCTGCAGCGCACGGAACACCGCAAGCTCCCCATCCGGCGCGAGCCGCGGGGGTACGGCGGGGGCGATCAGCTCCACCGATGCGCCGCTCCGCTCGGCAAACTCGGTCACCAGGGACCGCAAGGCCGGCAGGAGACCGAGGTCGTCCAGCAGCGTCGGACGAAGATCATGGGTGACCCGCCGGATGCTCCGAATGCCGGCGTCCACGAGGGCGAGGGATCGCTCCAGCCGCGCCGCGGCGTCCGGCCGTGCCGTGCCGTCGCGCAGCAGCGCGAGCTCCATCTTGACCGCCGAGAAAAGCTGCGCCGTCTCGTCGTGCAGCTCGCGCGACAGCCGACGGCGCTCGTCTTCGTGCTGCTTCACCATGCGCATGGAGAGCCGTTCCAGGTCGCGAGTGCGGGCTTCGAGCCGTTCGTAGAGGCCAGCGTTCTCGAGCGCGGCGCCGACCTGGCGACCCAGCGCGACCAGGAAGTCTTCATCGAGGGCGGCAAACGGATCGCGCGCCTCGCCTACAATTACCAGCGCGCCGGTTACCGCCTCGCCGCTCAGCACCGGAAGCACAGCGGCGTACGGATGGGGGGCGGCGTCTTCCGATACCGGGCCGGGCCAGTCTGCCGCCAGCCGGGGACGCCCGGTGGCGATCGCCTCGGCCACTACCTGCGCCGCAGGTCCGCTCGGTGCGGCCGCCGGCCAACCGGCGCAGACGCCGGACCCGCCCACGAACCTCCCGCCGCGTTCCTCCAGCAGGTAAAGGGCGCTGCCTGTGACCGCCGGGAGGGTGAGCGGTCGCTCGAGCAACGCGTCGAGGACCGCGCGGTCCCGACCGCGGCGCTGCAGGTCGGCCGAGAGCGCCGAAAGCGCGCCGAGCCCGCGGCGAAGGTCGTCCAGCACCAGCAACAGAATGCCGGCGCCCACGGCAAGCGCGAACAGCAGGTCGAGGTAATAGCCCCAGGGTGTCCAGGCGCCGCGAGCGCGGAGAAACGGGTAGTCGAGGTGGTGGAGCCCCCACAGTCCGAACGCGACGGCGAGCACGGCCGCGCCGCTCGAACCCACTCGGCGGTGGTACGAGAAAAAGACCCAGCCGGTCCAAAGCGTCGCCAGGCTGAGAAATCCCACCGCCGGCCCGGCTGCCCAGCCGAAGTCATCGATTCGATAGATCGCCACATAGGACCAGAGCGGCGGGAAGAGTGCCACTGGGAGATAATGCCAGCGCCAGTGAAAGCCGCGAGAGAAGACCAGCGCCGATCCGAGAAGCGCAAGAGCGGTCCATCCGGTGACCACCTGATGCCAGTAGAGCCAGGTCCAGTCTCGGGTAAGCAGAAAGCTGGCAATGGCCACGAGCCGCAGGACGTAGAGCGCCCACGCCGCGCTCCACCAGGCGAGGTAAGGCTTTCGATACCGGCGGTAGAGGAACCAGCAAAGCCCCGCCAGCGCTGCAGTAACGACACCTTGGAGGAGTGCCGCCGCGAGTTCGGAAGGGTCAGCAGGGGCAGCCGCGGCGTTCATGGGGCGTAGGATATCGAAGCGGGGCGGAAGCGCAACGAGGTACCACACACAACTACGCCCCACACTTGGCCGCAGAGCGCCCGTAGGGTACGATTGGGCAGGGATTTGCGCCGCTTCAGCAGTGAGCGTCCATTGGTACGAACGGTGCACCTTTGCGTTTGTCCTTTTCCGCCACCCCGGTGAACGCAACCGACACCTTCATCGCGCGCTTCGGCGACCTGGTCGCCCTCCTCCGAGTGGACCCCGGCAACGATGCCGCCCAGGAGCTCGCCCTCTCGGCTGCGCTCAACGCAATCGCCAGGGAGCCAGTCACGGTCGAGGCCGGCTTCGACCGGGGCGAGGCGGGGGAAGACCTCACCCTCCAGGGCCGGATGCGCGCCCGGTACGTGGATGTGCTCCGGGTGGCCCCCGCCGCCGACCCGGGCGATCTACTCGCGTTGGCGCGGGGCTTCTCGCACGATACCACACCGCTCGCTCCCGCGCCCGGCATCGAGCTCGAGCGATTCCCGGTCCTCGAGCGAACCCCCGATCCGGACCCCCCGGCGTACTCCCCGGCCCGGGCCGATGGCGAACGGCGTAGCCAGCGAGACCGCCGTCAATGGCCGGGTGCGCGGTTCACGGGCCGGGAGCGGCGGGGACGGGAGCGACGTCAGACGGGTGAGCGGCGGCTTCGATTGCTCAAGCAGCAAGAGGCGAATATAGGCCTTGTTGGCGGGCTCCTCGCACGCGCCATCGGGGCCAGCGCGTGGGGTGAAGCGATCGAACACGCTCGAGCGCTGATCGATTTGTCACCCAGCGTGCCGGCGGTGGAACGGCGGACGTTCGGCATCGTCACCCGGCGTCAGCTCTCGCGCACGGTGCTCGCGGCTTTTGTGGACCACGCCATCCGCGAACCGGCCGATCGGGCCTCCGCGGTCGAAGTGCTGCGTTGGGCCGGCACCGACGGCATCGAAGTCATGCTCGATGCAGTCTGCCGGAGCGAAGTGATCGGCGCACGCCGATTTCTCCACGAGGCGCTCGGAAGTCTGCCCGAAGCGTACCCGTCCGTGACCCCGCTGCTCGCGAGCCATGCATGGCACGAGGTGCACCACGCGGCCGGCATCCTGAGGCTCTTGGGGAAGCCGGATGCGATCGCGCTGCTGCGCCCGCTGCTTGATCACAGCGATCCTCGGGTCCGATCGGCCGTCGTGCACGCCCTCGCGGCATTCCCGGTCGCGGAGTCAGGCGACGCGCTGTACGCGGCGCTCGGGCACGAGAGCGCCGCGACCCGCGCCGCGGCGGCGGACGCCATCGGCGCTCAGCGCCTGGGGCCCTTTGCGATGCCGATCGTCGCGGCATTGGAGATCGAGCGGGACGGTACGGCGTGGCGCGCAATGGCCGGCGCGCTCGCTGCCATGGGGACTGCCGAATCGTGCGCCGCGCTCGCCGCCGTTGCGCTCACGCCGCGGACCCTCACCGGTCGCGGATACTCCAAGGGCCAGCGCCTGGAAGCGATCCGGTCGCTGGCCCATGCAAATTCGCGCCATGCGGTGAGCGGGCTCGAACGGGTGGCGCGCGAGGCCGACGGACCCGTCCGAGCCGCCGCGGCGGAGGCGCTGGCCGCCGTGAACGCCAGCGCCGGGTAGGTCGTGCACGGCTAGAGCTTTTTCACCTGGAAGCTCTGCACGTGGACATCGAGATTGTGGTTCACCCTGAGCCCCGCTATGCCTTTCGAGTCGACCAGGCGGGGGTCCGCGGAATAGACCTCCTTGCCATTCACCCGGAAGACGAGCCGCGCCTTGTCCAGCGTCACCTCGAGGCGGTTGGTCGCCTCGCCGGTGGGCCCCTGCTTCACGATCGCAGGATGCGCGGTCCACGCCGAGATCAGGTTCATGACGTTGGCGCCGTCGCGCTTCTTGATCAGATATTTCCCGTCGCCACGGATGAGGAAATAGGTGTACTTCTGCTGTGGGTCGGCCTCGATGCTCTGCCCGCCAACGAAAATCCCGTAGCCTTCGGGATGTTTGGGAGCGGTGGTCTGGGTAAACAACACCGTCGCGGTGAACGGGCCATCCACCTTGTCCGTGGGCCGATAGAACAGCGCTGCCGGGCCCAATGTGATGTGCCAGCCCGGGTCCATTACGGCGAACTTGATGTCCGGCTCTTTGCCCTTGGTGTCGGTCCGCACAGTCCAGCCGCGGGGGAACGACCCCCCACCTCCAACCGCGCGGTCCGGATCGGCCGCGGGCTTGGCCGGCTTGGCTTGCGCGTGGCCGGTGAGTGGCGAGGCCGCAGTGAGCGCGACGGCGAGCGCGAGCAGCGGGGAATGCATACGCATGAGATCACCTCGTAGTGATGACACCGACGGTTGCGGCCACTCTCGTGGACGGCTAATCTACCGTCCGCAGTCATCCAGGCCTTCATCGGGGGTCGAGCGTGTACTGGTTCGGCGTACTCTTCGCAGCCATTGGAGCGGGCGCAATTCTCTTCGCGCTCACCTTCGTTTCGCTGCTCATTGGCGTTCTGGTGAACGCGATGGGTCTTCTCATCGCCGGCCCGCTGGTCGACCGTCTGCTGGGTCGGCGGCGTTAGCCGCCGGTCGCCTCCGGGCCTCCGGCGGGTTCCGGCGTGGTGGCCTGACGGAGCGCGCCCTCGTAGTTGAACTTGAGACTCCCCAGCAGCTCACGCAGTCCCCGCACTTTCATTTGCAGTCCCCCGCCGCGCCGAGCCATTGTGGCCATCAGGCCAGCGGTGTCGGCGATCGAGGTCAGGCTAAGGGCGGAGGCATTGGCCTTGATCTCCTCGAGCGCGCGAATGAGGCCGCGCACGACCCGCTCATCCGCGTGCAAGGCGGCCATCTGTTCCACCACGGCGTGAAGCCGCTGGAACTTTGGCGGAAGCGTTTGCAGGAACGCGAGTTGCGCCTGCTGTCGCGAACTCAGTTTCGGGGCGGCCATGTCGGGGGTGGCGAGAACGCTTTGCAATCTACCTGGTCGGTGGTTGGGACTGAATCTCCCTACCCGGCCGGCCGTAGTATGCCGAGTCTCCAAGAGCCTCCGTCCCCATGAAAATCTCCGACATCTCGATCCGGCGCCCGGTCTTCGCCAGCATGGTGAGCTTGGCCCTGGTGCTGTTTGGCGCGATCGGCTACACCCGGCTCTCGGTTCGGGAATACCCCGATGTCGATCCCCCGATCGTCTCGGTCAGCACGGTACTGCCGGGGGCCAACCCGCAAGTCGTGGAGTCCGCGGTCACCGATATCCTCGAGGAGGAGCTGAGCACGGTCGAGGGGCTTCGGACGCTCACCAGCGGAAGTCAGGAGCAGATCAGCAACATCACGCTCGAGTTCAACCTCGACCGCGACGTCGAGGCGGCCGCGCAGGACGTGCGGGACAAGGTGTCGCGAGTTCGTGCCCGGCTGCCGGAGGACGTCGAAGAGCCGGTGGTGGCCAAGCAGGAAGCTGACGCCAATCCGTTCTTCTGGCTGGCCCTGTCGGGCGAGAACTACGATCTGCTTCAGCTCTCCGACATCGGCGACCGGATGGTCAAGTCGCGGCTGCAGAGCCTTCCCGGTGTGGGCCAGGCCCGCATCTTCGGCGAGCGCCGCTTCTCGATGCGGGTGTGGCTCAGCGCGTCGGAGCTGGCCGCTCGGGGGCTCACCGTCCAAGACGTGGAGAACGCCATCCGCAGCCGAAACGTCGAGATTCCCGGCGGCCGAATCGAGTCCGACCGGCGCGAGTTCACCGTTCGCTCGCTTGGTGAGCTCAAGACCCCGGCCGAATTTGCCGAGCTGGTGGTGTCCAGCAAGGGCGGCCAGCTGGTCAAGCTGAAGGACATCTCCCGGGTCGAGCTGGGACCCGAGAATGAGCGAAGCGTTCTCCGCTTCAAGCGGCGGCCGGCCGTCGCAATCGGCGTCATCCGGCAGTCGAAGGCGAACATCATCCAAGTGGCGGACGCGATCCATCGCGAGCTGCCCGCGATCCAGCGCTCGTTGCCGGCCGGGGTCAGCATCGACCCGGCGTTCGACCAGTCGGTGTACGTGAAGCGCTCGATTCTCGAGGCGCAGGAAACGCTGCTGCTCGCGGGCGGCCTCGTGGTGATCATCATCTTCCTGTTCCTCCGGAACCTCCGGGCTACCATCATTCCCGGGCTCGCGATCCCGGCGTCCATCATCGCCACCTTCGCGGTGATGTACTTCCTGGGGTTCTCGATCAACAACCTCACCCTGCTCGCGCTGACCCTGGCGATCGGCATCGTGGTGGACGACGCGATCATCGTGCTCGAAAATGCCTATCGCCATCAGGAGGAGCTGGGAGAGGACCCACACACCGCCGCCCGGGAGGGAACCCGGGAGATCGGCTTTGCGGTGGTCGCGACCACTATCTGCCTGGTCGCGGTGTTCACCCCGTTGGCGTTTCTCAAGGGGTCGACCGGCCGGCTGTTCAACGAGTTCGGCATCGCGGTGGCCGGCTCCGTGGTCGTGTCCGGACTGGTGGCGCTCACATTGACGCCCATGCTGTGCGCCCAGATCCTCCGTGTGCCCCAATCGCACGGCCGGGTCTACCGGTCGCTGGAGCGCGGCTTCGAGGCGATGGCGTCGGGCTACGGGTGGCTGCTCGAGCGCGCGCTGCGGGTCCGCTGGGCGGTGGTTCTGGGGGCACTCGCGCTCCTCGTGGGTGCGGGTCTGATCTTCAAAGCGCTCAAGCGCGAGTTCATCCCGCCCGAGGATCGCGGCTGGTTCATCGGGTTCCTGATTGCCCCGGAGGGATCCTCGCTTCGCTACACCGACGGCTACCAGCAGCAGGCGGAGGCGGTGATCGCGAGTACCCAAGGCGTCCGGAGCTTCTTCAGCGTCGTCAACATCGGCGACGGGGTGAGCCGCGGGATCATCTTCGTCAACCTGGAGGACTGGTCGACGCGCACCCGGAAGGTCGGCGAAATCGTCAGCGAGGTTCAGGCCCGGTTCTTCGGCATCCCCGGCGTGTTCGCGTTCGCCAACAACCCGCCAGCGTTCGGCTGGGGTAATCCGGTTCAGTTCGTGGTCCAGCACTCCGATTTCGCCCAACTGGCCAGGGCGGCCGACACACTCACGACCCGCGCACGGGCGATCAAGGGACTGGTGAACGTGGACACCGACCTTCGGGTCAACAAGCCCGAACTCACCGTGAGCTTTGATCGGGACCGCGCGGAAGACCTCGGCGTACCGGTGCGTGACGTGGCGGCCACTCTCCAGACGATGCTGGGCGGCCGGGAGGTGAGCACGTTCACTCGGGCGAACAAGCTGTACGACGTGATCGTGCAGCTCTCGCCGGAGGCGCGGGCTACCCCCAGCGACATGACCGGTCTCTACGTGCGAGGCCGGAGCGACGAGCTGATCAAGCTCGACGCGGTGGCGAACATCAGTGAGGGAGTCGGTCCCCGGGCGCTCAACCACTTCCAGCGAGTGCGAAGCTTCACGCTCACCGCGAGCCTCGCGCCCGGGTTCACGCTGGGCGAGGCGCTGGATTCGCTCAACCGGGTTGCGGCCGAAGTGCTGCCGCGAGGGAGCACGACGGCGTTGGCTGGCGAATCGCGGGAACTGGAGGAAAGCGGCGGGGCGCTCTACTTCGCGTTCGTGCTCGCGCTGATCGTGGTGTTCATGGTGCTCGCCTCGCAATTCGAATCCCTGGTGCACCCGTTCACGGTGCTGCTCGCCGTGCCCCTTGCAGTCACCGGCGCCCTGGTCACGCTCCGGCTCGCGGGCTCGACGATCAACTTGTACAGCCAGATCGGGATGATCCTGTTGATCGGACTGGCGACCAAGAACTCGATCCTGCTGGTGGAATACGCCAATCAGCTGAAGGAGAAGGGACTCGACACGATCGCCGCGGTGCGCGAGGCGGGCCGCATCCGGCTCCGGCCGATTCTGATGACATCGGTCGCGACCATCATGGGGGCGACGCCGATCGCACTCGGGCTTGGCGCCGGAGCGACGAGCCGGCGCCCGCTGGGGTACGCCATCGTAGGCGGGGTCATGGTATCGACCATCCTGACCCTGTTCCTGGTTCCGGTCGTCTATGCGCTCTTCGATCGCGCGCGCGGGCGGGTGCGCGCACACCGTACGGCTCTCACGCCGACCCCCGCCACGGCGGAGGCGGAGTGAGGGGGGGCGCCATGCTGGTGTCCGCGCTCGCGCTGGGTTCGGTGGCGCCCGCGATCGGCCAGGATACGGTGCCCACGGTCACGTTGGCTGACGCACTGGCGCGGGCGACGCGGCTGGACCCGGACTACGTCCGTGCACTTGGCCAGATCGACAACGCCGAGTGGTCGCGCCGGGCGGCGCGCCTCGCGTTCATCGTCCCCTCGATCACTGTCGGGCTGGATGCCACGAAGTACTCGACCGAGTTCTTCAACGTCGGCACCGGGCAGCCGCAGAGCACCACGGTGAACTCGCGGTTGGTGGGATCCTACGAAGTGTTTCGCTGGGCCAAGTTCACCGACCTGAGCGCATCTAACGCCGAGCTGGAGAGTGCCGAGGCCGGCGAGCTGGAGCAGCGGTTCCGCACCGCGTTTTTGGTGGAATCGGACTTTAACAGCGTGCTCGCCGTGCAGGATCTCACCCGGGTGTCTGAGCAGCGACTCAAGCGCGCCGAGGAGCAGCTTGCCGTGGGTCGGGCGCGGGTGGTCTCGGGCGCTGCAGTCCAGTCGGATTCGCTGCAGCTCGTGCTCGAGGCGACCCGAGCGCGAATCGATCTGGCCCGGCAGCGCGCGGCGCTCTTGGTGGCGCAGCTGCAGCTCGGCCGCCGAATCGGCGCCGAGGGGGCGGTCAGGGCCGCGCGGACCGACAGCATACCTCCCGCCGAACTGCCGCTGGAGCTGCCCGCCGCTATCAGCGAAGCGCTCCAGCAGGGCCCTCAATATCGGGTGGTGAGGGCGAACGAGCGTCAGGCCGACGCGCTGCTCCGGGGGAGGCGTGGTGACTACCTGCCTACAGTCGCGCTGTCGGGCGGGAATATCACCTTCGATTCCAGGTTCTTCCCGTCCGCCCGTGCCGTGCAGTCGATCACCCTCACCGTGTCGCTGCCCATCTGGGACCTGGGAAGCCGCGAGATCGCCATCACCCAGGCCCGGGTCGACCGCGACGTGGCGCGGGCCATTCGAGCCGACCTCGAGCGGGGTGCGGCGCGAGACGTGACCGAGGCCTACGAGGCGTACCGAACCGCGCGGACCAACGTGGATCTTTCGGGGGTGGCGCTCGCCGCCGCGACGGAGAACTTCAGGGTGCAGGATGCGCGGTATCGGGGTGGCGCCAGCACGATCATCGAGCTGCTCGACGCCCAGATAAGTCTCACCCAGGCCGAGTCGGACCTGGTGCAGGCTACTTTCGTGA
>DATAFP010000214.1:0-18339 GCA_036257415.1 Gemmatimonadales bacterium | reverse complement strand
CCGGCACGCAGACGCCGAATATCGGCCCGCGGTAGTCGCCCCGCTGTGATTACTTACCTCGTGATCACTGATCTCGCAACCGAAGGGCTGGATGAGTCCAGCCGATACCACGTAACCAGCGCATGAGACGCGAGTTCCGGCAGACGGAGCTGATCGACCAGTTGCACGGCCTGGGCGTCGAACCGGGTAGCGTGCTCCTGGTCCACACCTCGTTCCGCGCTGTGCGACCGGTCGAGGGCGGGCCCGCCGGGCTGATTGCCGCGCTCTCTGCTTCGCTGGGTGCCGAAGGAACCCTGGTGATGCCGTCGTGGGGAGACGACGACGAGCGGCCGTTCGAGCCCCGCACCTCACCCGCGTCGGCCGATCTCGGCGTGGTGGCTGACCGATTCTGGCGCCTGCCCGGGGTGCGGCGGAGCGACCATCTGCATGCCTTCGCCGCGGCGGGGCCGGCGGCGGAGCACCTGCTCGCCGATGCCCTCCCGCTCCCGCCCCACATTGGGGAGAGTCCGGTGGGTCGAGTGCATCAGCTCGACGGCCAGGTGCTGCTGCTCGGCGTCGGACACGATGCCGACACCACGCTTCACCTCGCGGAGCTCCTCGCGGGCGTCCCGTACCGCGTGCCGAGACACTGCACCGTGCTGCGGGATGGCGCGCTGATCCGGATCGATTACGGAGAGAACGACCACTGCTGCGAGCGGTTCGCGCTGGCGGACGACTGGCTGCGCGGTGCCGGCCTCCAGCGAGAGGGTCAGGTGGGCCACGCGCACGCGCGCCTGGCTCGGGCGAAAGACATCGTGGCCGCCGCGCTCGCGCGGCTGCGGGAGGATCCGCTGCTCTTTCTCCACCCGCCCGATCGCGGCTGCGCCGAATGCGATGCGGCTCGGCGGAGCGTTACTTGAGCGGGCTTATCCGAAGCAGTCGCCCGGCGCCCTCGTCGGTGACGACGTACACCAGACCGTCAGGGCCCTGCTGCACGTCACGGATGCGGGCGCCGAGCTCGCCGCGGTAACGCTCCTCCTTGGCGACCTTGCCGTCTCTGAGCTCCAGCCGGACCAGCGCGCCGGGCTGCATCGAGCCGATCAGCAGGCTTCCCTTCCAACCGGGGAATGCATCGCCGGTGTAGAACAGGAGGCCCGATGGGGCGATCACCGGATCCCAGTAGTAGACCGGTTGCTCCATCCCTGCCTTTGCCGTGCCCTCACCGATCTTCGCCCCAGAGTAGTCCACGCCGTAGGTGATCACCGGCCAGCCATAGTTCTTCCCCGCCTCCGGGTGGTTGAGCTCGTCCCCGCCGCGCGCGCCATGCTCGACGGTCCAGAGTTGTCCCGTAGCGGGATCGAGCGCCGCCGCCTGCACGCTCCTGTGCCCGATGGACCAGATCTCCGGCAGCGCGCCTTCCTTGCCGACGAACGGATTGTCGTTCGGAATGGAGCCGTCGGGGTTGATCCGCACCACTTTGCCGATCGTGGTCGAGAGATCCTGGACCTTTGGCCGCTGGTCGAACCGGTCACCTTGGGTGACGAAAAGCTTTCCGGCTCGGTCGAACACCAATCGCGAGCCGAAATGATTGCCGTGGCCGGTCTTCGGCTGCTGGCGGTAGATCACTTCGGTGCCCTCGAGCCCGCGCTCGCCCAGGCGCCCGCGGGCCACCGCGGTGCCCGCACCCCCGTCACCCGGCTCGGCGAACGCGAGGTACACCAGCCCGTTCTGGGCGAACTGAGGATCGATCGCCACGTCGAGCAGGCCACCCTGCTCTTCGGCGAACACCTCGGGTATGCCCGAGAGCGGGGCCGAAAGCTTGCCGTCCTTCTCGACGATGCGGAGCCGTCCCGCCCGCTCAGTGACGAGGATGCGACCGTCGGGCATGAACGCGAGTGCCCAAGGGTGCTCGAGTCCGCTCGCTACCGTCTCGACCTTGAGTGCTCCATCGATCGACTTGGGCGTGGGCGACCGCGGCGCGCCGCCATCCTGACCCGTCGCGGGTGACGGGGCACAGCCGGAGAGCGCTCCGGCCAGCGCGAGCGTCGCTATCGTTCGAATCGTCGTCATGAGACCAACCCCATGGAAAGCGCCGTGTGGCGGCCGAGGAATGCTTCGAGCTTCTCGCGGGTATCAGTGTCCGGCGCGGGCACATAGGTGATCATCCGGGCCGACGGGGCGCCTTCCCCGCCGATATCGAGCGCGGTGTAGTCGAACACCAGTCGCCCGGCCTCGGGATGGCGATAGCACTTCACGCCCTCCTGAACCAGCTCGATGTCGTGATCGTTCCACCACTCCGCGAACTCCGGGCTTCGCGCCCGGAGCAGCTGCACCAGTTGATTGAACCACGGGTCGTCCACGTTGCGGGCGTATACCGCGCGGAACTTGGCCACCGCACCGCGCGCGTGGAGCGACCAATCCTCCAGCATCTCGCGGAATCGCGGTGTCACGAAGAGATAGTAAAGGCTGTTGCGCTCCACCCCGGTGGTGGCCGCGAGGTCACCGTAGATCACGGTCGCGGCGCGGTTCCAGCCCAGGATGTCCCACCGCTCGCCGTACACCCAGGCAGGGCAGAACTCCAATTCATCGAGCAGCCGCTGGATCCGCGGACTGATGCTCGCGTCGGCCGCGTGCCCGGTCTCCCGTATGCCGTAACCGGCGAGGGTGAGGAGATGCTGCTCTTCGCCTGTCTCCAGCCGGAGCGCGCCCGCGATCCGCCGCAGCGTCCCGGCCGACGGGCGCACCTCGCGGGCCTGTTCCAGCCAGGTGTACCACTCGGCGCTCACCCCCGCGAGCGCTGCGACTTCTTCCCGGCGGAGGCCGGGAGTGCGCCGGCGGCGGCCGCGCGGCAGCCCCACATCTTCCGGCTGGCGACGGGTGCGGCGGACCCGGAGAAATGCTGCCATCTCGTTCCTACGCTCAGTACTCAGCTTGGGCTCCTATCGGGGGACTCGCAATACCAGGATAAGACATCCCTTATCCCCTGTTCCGGTCAATCCTATATTCCCGCGTCGGGAGACTGCAACCCGCGCCGCGCGATATGTGTTGGCGTGTACAACCAGTGATACGGAGTGACGAGTGAAAGCACGCAGACTGGGCAGGAAGGGTCCCGAGATCTCCGCCATCGGGCTCGGGTGCATGGGAATGAGCGAGTTCTACGGGCCGGCGGAGGATGCGCGCTCGATCGCGGTGATCCACCGCGCCTTGGAGATCGGCGTCAACTTTCTCGATACAGCGGATGTCTACGGCATGGGCAGCAACGAGGACCTGCTGGGGAAGGCTCTCAAGGGGAAGCGCGACCAGGCCATCGTGGCCACCAAGTTCGGCAACGTCCGCAGGGCGGATGGAAGCTGGCAGGGCATCAACGGCAGGCCCGAGTACGTGCGGCAGGCGGTCGAGGGGAGCCTCAAGCGACTTGGCATCGAGACCATCGACCTCTACTACCAGCACCGCGTCGATCCCAACACGCCGATCGAGGAGACCGTCGGAGCGATGG
The DNA here is from genome assembly GCA_036257415.1 of Gemmatimonadales bacterium. Taxonomy (GTDB): domain Bacteria; phylum Gemmatimonadota; class Gemmatimonadetes; order Gemmatimonadales; family GWC2-71-9; genus DASQPE01. The sequence continues at coordinate 14,864 of DATAFP010000214.1, read as the reverse complement.
CCGACCTCGTGAAACAGGGCAAAGTGCGCTACCTCGGCCTCTCGGAGGCAGCCCCCGACACCATTCGCCGAGCGCACGCGGTGCACCCGATCTCGGCGCTCCAGACCGAGTACTCGCTCTGGTCCCGGGAGCCGGAGGACGAGCTACTCGCCCTCACCGACAAGCTGGGGATCACCTTCGTGGCGTACAGCCCGCTGGGCCGTGGGTTCCTGGCCGGCGCTATCAAGAACCCCAACGACCTGGCCGGCGACGACTGGCGCCGAACCAATCCACGGTTCCAGGGCGAGAACTTCGATCAGAACCTGGAGCTGGTCCGCGCGATCGAGGAGCTGGCCGAGGAGAAGAAGGCCACCACTGCGCAGCTCGCGCTGGCATGGGTGCTCGCTCGCGGGCCGAATCTGACCGCTATTCCGGGAACTCGTCGGATCGAGCGGTTGGAACAGAATGCCAAGGCCGCAGACATCCGGCTTTCGTCCGACGAGCTCGAGCGGCTGGAGGAGATCGCGCCGCGCGGCGTGGCTGCGGGCGAGCGGTATCCCGCGGGCGGCATGGCGGCGGTGAATCGTTGAGCCGACCCGATTGGGGGCGTGCTCTACTCGAGCACGCCGCCGTCGGCCAACAGCAGTCCGACCGGCAGGTTTCCGGGCGTCGCGTTGTCGAACACGAAGAGGGAGGAGACTTGGCCGTCCTGGAAGGGAATCGAATTGGATGAGATCACCGGAGTTTTGGTGCCGGTGGGCGTGAGCCGGATCTGCAGCGTGCCGACGCCTATTACCTGATAGTCGGTCGTTTCCTTCCAGTCGATCCCAGCGACGAGCGGGGTCGCCGCGTTGAGGTCGGCGTCGGGGGCGGTCACGTACAGATCGAGCGATGTCGTGGACTGGCCTGCGTGGATGACGCGAAGACTCCAGCTCCCGCCCGGCGGCGTGGCTCCGTCGATGGTGACGATCGCGGCGATGTCGGCGCCCGACCCGGTGACGATGGCGCTCTCGAACCGGCCGGCGGTGATGTCGATGGGCGTGGAGATGAACGTCGGCCCGGGGTTACCGTCCTGATCGGGCAGGTCGCGCATTTCCAGGGTGCGGGTGCCCGCGGTGACATCGATGTACGTCGTCGTTTGCGCGTAGCCCAGTCGGGCAACGCGCCCGCCGTCGAGCAGAAAATCGGCCTCGCCCTGGGCTGCCGGGCTTGCGTTCACGATCCGGAACTTTGCCTCGCGGGTCGGATCGAAGGGGGCAGGGTCGTCGTCGCTGCAGCCGGCGGCGAAGCCGACGGCGCCCAACGCGAGGCCAAGGCAGCGCACGAGTTGCGAAGTCTGCATGAGTCCTTTCCGGGTGCGATTTCGGTTCATATGTGACGAACTTGTACCACCATCACGCACCGCGAGCCAGGGATCGGCGACCCGCCAGCTGGCGGTCGTGCAGCCGGTGCAGCAGCGCGACCGACGAGATCGCTCCCACGAGTGCCAGAAACATGTCCCACTGGGTATCCCACGGATCCCCCTGGGTGCCGAGGAATGCCTCGGCCGCCTCGCCGCTGGCCATCGCGGTCCACCACTCGATCAGCTCGTAGAACGCGCTGAAGGCCAGGCAGATCGACACCACCACGAAGCCGAGCCAGCGGCTGCCCCGGAGCGGCGAGCGACGCCAGAGGATCTCGCGCGCAAGAATCGCCGGCACGAAGCCCTGCGCGAAGTGTCCCAGCCGGTCGTAATGGTTGCGGGCGAGGCCGAGCCATTCCTGTACCCAGAATCCGGCCGGCACCTGGGCATAGGTGTACTTCCCGCCCACCATCAGGATCACCGCGTGGATCGTGAGCAGGGTGGCGAGGAGCGGCGTGAGCGGAAAGCGCCCGTAGGTGGCAAGGACGATCGGCAGCCCGATCAACACCGGCGCCACCTCGAGAAACCAGGTGAACCGGTCGTGCGGCCGGATGCCCGACCATACCAGGACTGCGAGCACGATTGCGAGCTGGACGCACGCGTACGCGCCCGACGAGCTCCGTTCACCCATCGCTGCCTCCCGGTTCAGTCGGGGTACGGCACGTCCAGCGTCAAACCGTCTCGCGCTACGATCGTCTCGGGAAACACCGCCCTTGCCTCGGCCACTAGCTCGGGGGCCTCGCGACTGTAGCGCGGACTGACGTGAGTGAGCACCAGCCGGCGGACCCCGGCCTGCCGCGCGACCTCCGCAGCCTGCGCCGCCGTTGAATGTCCCGTCTCGATGGCCCGGTCCCGCTCGTCCTCGCCGAACGTGGCCTCGTGCACCAGCAGATCCGCGCCGGACGCCGCCGTCACCACCGAGGCGCAGGGCCGGGTGTCCCCCGTGTACACCACCTTCCGTCCTGGCCTGGGTTCGCCCACCAGCTCCGCGGGCTCTACCCGCCGGCCGTCGGGCAGCTCGATCGCCTCACCCTTGTGCAATCGGCCCCAGAGGGGGCCCTCGGGGATGCCGAGCTCCCGCGCGCGCGCCGGGTTGAAGCGGCCGAGCCTGGTGTGCTCGACCAGGGCGTAGCCGATGGTGTCGGCCCGGTGATCGGTCTGGAACACCACGATTTCGTAGTCGCCCCGGCCGAGCGTCTGACCGGGTGCCACCTCGAGGATCTCCACGTCGAAACGGTTCCGCTCGATCCCGAGGCTCACCGCGGCGCCGAGCAGCCGCTGTGCCCCCCGCGGGCCGTACAGGGTCACCGGGGCGGTCCGGTCCTGCAGCCCCATGGTGCGCAGCAGCCCCGTCACACCGAGCATGTGGTCGGCGTGGTAGTGGGTGAAGAAGATCTCGCGGAACGCGAAGCTCACCCCATAGCGCATCATCTGGCGCTGGGTGCCTTCGCCGCAATCGAAGAGAATCGTCTCGCCCTCGCGCTGGATCGCCAGGGCCGCGACGTTTCGCTCCACGCTCGGCACCGCGGCACTGGTGCCCAGCAGGGTGACGGTGAGCATGATGGACTACGGCTCGCCTTCCTCCACCGCTTCTTCCAGCTCGTGCACCACCCGGCCGAGCTCGCGCACCAGAGGGCCGTGGCGGCCGCGGCCCTTCAGCACTCTTACGAGCTCGCCGTAGTACCAGAGCTGGTCCTTCTTACCGGTGTTGAAGCGGCGCCAGAGACGCTCGCCGAGGTGGCGGTAGTCGTGCAGCACGGCCCGCGCGTTGTGGAGCTTGTCGGCCGCGGCCACCCGGCGCACGTCCGCGGGGGCGGTCTCGAGATGCTTGAGGTAGGCGATCTTTCGCTTGCGCCACGGCGGCTTGGGGTGCTCGTCGGCATCGGTGCAGCCCAGCACGATGCGGAGCACCCGGTCGCCGAACAGGGTGCGGATCTCCTCCGCGGTGTTCCCGTCGCGCGGGTGATCCTCGACCGAGTCGTGCAGCAACGCCGCGATGGTCTCATCCTCGCTTCCGCCGTCCTCGAGAACGAGGGCTGCTACCGACATCAGGTGGGCGATGTACGGCGTGGGGCTGCCCTTCCTGAACTGGGTGGCGTGCAGGTTGCTGGCGTAGGTGAACGCCTGCTGGAAGCGCGCCGACAAGAGCGGGCGCGGGGCGATGTTCGGCATGGGGACGACTATACAGCGCCGGGGAGGACGGGAGAAGGAGGCAGCCGCTTGGTGCGGCGGCTCACAGTCGGGATCGGGCAGCCACGGTATCCTCTTTCCTCCCGACGGGATGTGGCGGTGGACGGCCGCATGCCAACCCTGAACTGAATCTGCGGAGTCGATGATGGCGAAGCTGACCAACGCTGGACTCGTGGCCGCGGCACTGGTGCTCGGCAGCGCCGGTACCGCGATGGCCCAGGATACGAGCTACACCCGGACACCCCTGCCGGTGGATACCTCCACCATCTCCAGCGATACCACGCCGGCGGACACGTCCGCGCCGGCCCCTGGCCTGGTGCCCGACTCGACCATCGCCGACAGTGCCCGTGACACGCTGCGGACCGATCTCCCGCCCGACAGCGGCGCCGCGGTCCCAAGTGATGTGACGGTGCCCAAGCGCGAGGACACCGGTACTACCGTACCCGACAGCACCTCGCCATAAGCATCACGGAATGGAGGTCGGTGTGGGCCCCGGGAGACCGGGGCCCTGTCGTATGCGATACACCAGCTCGGCAGCGGCGACATCCTCGACCGCAACGCCCACCGATTTGAACACCGTGATTTCGCTTGCGCTTTGCCGACCCGGTGCGACCCCCTGCACGACGTCGCCCAACTCGGCATCGACGGCGCCGGCGGCAATGACATCGCCCGCCTCGGTCTGGGCCGCATCCCGCGAATCCACGAACAACCGCGCGCGCCGCAACGTCTCGTCGTCCAACTCCCGCCACTCGGGGCGGCATGCCCCGACCGCATTCACGTGCACGCCCGGTGCGAGCCACGCGCCGCGGAGCACCGGTGTCGTCGCGGTGGTGGCCACGACCACGATGTCGGCGCCCCGGACCGCCGCTTCAGCGCTATCGGCTGCGTCGATGGCGTGCGCATCGGCGAACGCGCGGGCCCGCCGAGGGCTCCACACCCGCACCTCAGGCAGGTCGCGCACTCGGCGCAGCGCCTCCAGGTGGCTGCCCGCCTGAACCCCCGCACCGAGAATTGCAAGACACCGCGCATCCCGGCGCGCCAGCAGGTCGGTGGCGACGGCCGACGCGGCGGCCGTCCGCATCTCGGTGATGAGTCGCCCGTCCATCAACGCGAGGGGCTCTCCCGTTTCGGGAGCGAAGAGCATTACGAGTGCGTGGTGGGTGGCAACACGCTCGTTTCGGGGGAAGAATGTGACCAGCTTGGCGCCCAGTGCGCCGGTATAGGCCGGCATCACACCGAGGAATCCGCCGTGTTCCGCCACCGGAACGACCATCCGCACCGGCTGGACGACCTCTCCCGCCGAAAGCGCCGCGAGCGCGCGCGAAACCGCGGGGATCAGGTCCTCATAGTGGAGGACTGACCGGACCGCGGCCTCGTCGAGGACCAACACGACGGCCTAGAACAGCTTGACTGTCACGCCGAGCTTGCCGGGATTCTTCTGCAGGTCCGCCAAGAGGGCTTTGAGGCCCGCCGACACGTCGCGGAGATCGTAGTAGAGCCCGCTGTCGGTGGCGAACTTCCCGATGGTTCCCCGCCCCTGATTCACCCCCAGCAGCACCGTGTCGAGCCGGGCACTGGTCGAGGCGAGCTGCGCCGTCATCCGGTTGAGGCTTTGGGTGAGCGAATCGGTGCGGCCGAGCGCGGTCTGGAGCCCTGGATTCGCGAGAGTGCTGTCGAGACGGCTACTCAGCGTTCGAAATGCCGTCATGGTCCGGGTCAGCTCGGCGCTCGGGCCGCGGTTGGCATCCCCGTAGAGCTTCATGGTCCGCTCTGCCGCCACCAGCGTTGCCTGGAGCGCGGTCATCGTTTCGCGGAGCTGCTTCGCCGTCTCCTTGTTGGCGAACTCCTGCAGCCCGAGCAGCACGCTGTCGGCCCGGTCGCCAAGCTGTTCCGCGCGGGTCGCGAGTCCATGCGACTGGGTCCCGATGATTATGCGCCCTCGCGGGAGCGGCTGGGGCGCCCGGCCGGGGTCGAACTCTATCGCCGCGTCGCCCACGAAGCCGACCGCAACGATTTCGGCCTTGGCGTCCACCCGCGGCCGGATCGCCTCGTCCAGACTGGCGGATATAATCACCTTGCCCGGCGCCTCCAGCCGGATCTTCTCCACCTTCCCGACCGGCACGCCCGACACCCGGACCAGCGAGCTGAGCTTGAGGTTCCCGGCATCGGGGAACTGGATCCGCCAGAACTCGTCCTCGTCGCCCAGCACCGAGCGGCCGCCCAGCCACGTTGTCCCCGCCAGGAACAGGACGACCCCCGCGATGACGAGCAGCCCGACGGTCACTTCCTGCTTGTAGCCTACGTCCATGGATGGGCCTCAGGCGGCGATGGTAGCGTCGGGGAAATCGCGTTCGAGGAACTCCCGCACCTGCGGATTATCCGAGGCAAGGAATTCCGGCGGCGTACCCTGCTGGACGATCCGGCCTCCGGTGAGGAGCGCGAGCCGGTCGGCCGTGCGGAAGGCTCCCCGGACGTCGTGGGTCACCATCACGCTGGTGACGCCGAGCTCGTTGTCGAGTCGCTTGACCAGGCCGTCGATCACGTCCGCGTTCACCGGGTCGAGCCCCGATGTGGGCTCGTCGTACAGCAGGTACTTCGGGCTGCCGGCGATCGCGCGCGCGATGCCCACCCGCTTGCGCATCCCGCCCGACAGCTCGGCGGGGAACTTTTCCATCACCTCGGGCGCCAGGTTGACTAGTCGGAGACACTCGGTCACCCGCTGGCGACAGTAGTCCAGGTCGAGGTATCGGTCTTCGTCGGTGATGCCGAGCCGTACGTTCTCGAACACGTTCATCGAGTCGAACAGCGCTCCGTTCTGGAAGACGTAGCCGATGCGCGAGCGCAGCTCGGACAGCTCGCGCCGCTTGAGCCGCACCATGTCCCGGTCGTCCACTATCACGCTTCCGGAATCCGGCTTGATCAGGCCGATGATGTGCTTGAGCAGGACGCTCTTGCCGCAGCCGGACGGGCCGAGCAGCGCGACGGTCTCGCCCTCCTGCACGTCGAAGTTCACCCCGTTCAGCACGGTCTGCTTGCCGAACCGTTTGTACACGTCCCGGAGCTGGATCATTGCTTGAGCAGCAGCTGTGCGAGGAGCACGTCGAGCAGCAGGATCAGCACCGAGCTGCTCACGACGGCGGCGGTCGTCGAGCGGCCGACGCCCTCGGCTCCCTGCTGGGTGTTGAACCCCATGTAGCAGGAGATGATCGTGATCGATCCGGCGAAGAAGAACGCCTTGATGACGGAATAGGTGGCGTCGAACGGACGCCAGAAGACGCGGGCGCCGTAAGTGAAGTCGGCATCGCTGATCGGCAGCACCAGACGCATGGAGGCCCAGCCCGCCGCGATCCCCATGACGTCCGCGATGATCGTGAGCACCGGAATCATGAGCAAGCCCGCCACCACCCGCGGCACGATCAGGTGTGACGACGGCGAGCGGCCCAGACTCTCCAGCGCGTCGATCTGCTCGGTGACCCGCATCGTGCCAAGCTCGGCGGCATAGCGCGCCCCGATCCGGCCCGCCAGCACGAGCCCGGTGAGCACGGGCCCGAGCTCGAGCACGATGGACTCGACGATCACGCCCGCCAGATAGTAAATCGGGATCGTACCGGTGAACTGATATCGGGCTTGCAGCGCGGTGACGGCGCCGGCGAAGCCCGAGATGAGCAACACGATGAACAGGCTGCCGATGCCGATATTCCACGACTCGGTGAAGGCGCGGGGCAGCCAGATGCGCCACTCGGTGAGGCTCCGGACCGCGTCGACTACCAGCATGGTGATGCGCCCAACGTGGGACGCGGCGTTCATCGTCCAGCGGCCGATGGACCGGGGAAGCTCGAGAGCCGGCGCTGTCATGCGGCTTATCTTCACCCCACATGCCCGCCAAGTCCACCCCCGCACACACCGCCTTCCGACGGGCGCTACTGCGGTGGTTTCGACGCCACGGCCGCGACCTGCCATGGCGCCGGACCCGCGACCCGTATCGCGTGCTGGTGTCGGAATTCATGCTGCAACAGACGCAGGTGTCGCGGGTGGAGGCGTATTACCACCGCTTTCTGAAGTGCTATCCCACCATTCACGCGCTCGCCGATGCACCGGCGGCGGCGGTGCGGGAGAGCTGGGACGGCCTCGGCTACTACCGGCGCGCGGAGAACCTCCACCGGCTGGCTCAAGCGGTCGTCAAGGAGCGGTCGGGGGTGATTCCGCGCGAGCCGGAGCAGTTGGTCGAGCTGCCCGGGGTGGGACGCTACACCGCCGGTGCCGTGGCCTGCTTCGCGTACGAGAGGGGCGTGGCGGCCGTCGACACCAACGTGGCGCGGGTGTTGCGCCGCGCCTTTCATCCTCGCACCGACAAACAGCGGCTGTTTTGGAAGACGGCGGCGCGGCTGGTGCCGCGGCGTGGCGGCGCCGCGTGGGCGTTCAATCAGGCAATCATGGAACTGGGCGCCCTGGTCTGCACTGCGCGCGAGCCACGCTGCGGGGCGTGCCCGGTGCGCACCGCCTGCAAGACCGGACGGGTTAGAGCAGCGATCCCGCGAGCAGCGCCACCAGGCCGAGAGACCCGGAAACAGCGCCCACGATCCGCATCCGAGACCTGAGCCGCTCGAACACGGCGCCGTGGACTTCCGGATCCAGCCGCGCGAGGCGCGCCGACGTGGGAACGGTGACGAACAGCGTGAGCAGGCCGGCGGCGAGGCCACAGACCTGCATCACCATGAGCCAAGGCCCCGCGGTGCCGGGGGCGCCGGAGCGCTCGACGTTGAGCGTGAGCATGAGGCCCGATAGGACGGTGATCAATGCACCTGGGCCGATGATCAGCCGCTGCACGGCGGCCTGCCCCCGCACGACGCCGGAAAGGGCCTGGCCGGACTCCCTCCTCGCGGCGATGGCGGCGAACATCGCGCCGATTCCGCCACCCAGCCACATGGTGAACCCGAGCAGATGAAGGAACAGCCAGAGACGGATCACCGCCGCACCTCGGTGAGCACCGCGGCGTCGATCGGCTGGCGCCCGCCGAACCCGGCGTCGAGCTCGTGCCAATGGGCGATGCGGTCCTCGCCCATCCGCCAGCACAGGAAAACCGGATGGTCCTCTCGCAGCGAGTAGAAATCCACCAGGCCGGCGTCGAACCCCTTGAACACGCAACCGATGGTCTCCAGCTCCTTGAGATAGCCGTTGATACGGTCGGCTGCGGCGGTCACCGCGTCGCGGGCCGCGACCAGCTCGCCGGTCTCGCCCCAGTCGGCGCGCGCGCCGCCGGTGAGCAGCTCGAACCGCCCCACCGCCGCGCGCCAGCGGGGATACTCGGCCATCAGGTCGGCCACGATGCGCCGCACCAGCGGCAGCGTACGCTCCGCTTCGCTAAGCGTGAAGAGCTTGAGCACCGTCACCTGTCTCTTGTCTCTCGTCTCTTGTCTCTCGTCTCTTGTCTCTCGTCTCTTGTCTCTGTCTCTCGTGTCTCATTCCCAAACGATCCTCACCCCCGGCACCTGCTCCGGGTGGCTGATGAATCCGACCACGTTGCCGGCGTCGTTCACCACCGTGATCGTGGGCCGGAGGTGGGACTCGTTCGGCTCGAGATCCATCCGGACCTCGAAGCCGTCCAGCTCCTGGTCGGGGCGCGCCACCGGCGAGTTGGTGCGCATCAGCGAATCGGCGCGGGTGTGCCAGGGATGCTTGCCCTCGGCGAGACACCGGGTGACGAGGTCGCGATCGCTCAGTACGCCGAGGTAGCGCCGGGTCCGGTGGTCGTCGACAACCGGCACCACCGAGATGTTGCGGGTCCGGAACATGATGGCCACCTCGCTCGCCATGGCGCCGGCGACGGCCACGTGGGGATCGGGAACCATGACGTCACGCGCTAGCAATGCCGCTCCGGGGGCACGGGGTGAGGGTCGCAATTTGCCACGGAGGGAGATGGAATCAAGGCCGCGCCCTTTCAGTGAGCGCCGTGCGGGTCGCCCGATAGCCTTCTTCGGCATAGAGCGCGACTTGCTCGACCCGGAACGTCGCGTCGCGCTCGGTGCGCGGCCGCACGTAGAGCAGCGGCGGCCGCGACGAGTCCGCCCGCCAGAGCGCGAGTGACGCGGCGGTGTTGGCCGCCATGAGAATCCCGGTCGCGTCGTTGTGCCGGGCCACCAGTGCCGGATAGCGGCCCTGCGTCCGGTCGGGTGGGGTGTCGAACCCCGGTCCGATGTCCACCGCAACGACCAGCTCGGCATCGACCTCCGCCGCGGCCGCGAACGGCACTACGCCTCGGAGGCCACCGTCGCCCAGCCGCCGCCCCACCAGCGTCACTGGGGGATAAAACACCGGCAGCGCGCAGGAAGCATGCAGCGCATCGATCAGCGGTACTATGTCGCCGCCATCGCCGAGCGGTACCAACGCGCCGGTGTCGAGATCGGTGGTTGTGACGGTGAGGGGAATTCGCAGCTCGTCGAACTTGCGGGCGGGCACCAGCTCGGAGAGCGCGGCGTGGAGGGCGTCACTCCGGAGCAGGCCGTCGAGCCAAAGCCCGCCCCATGGAGCCAGGAGCGAGCGCACGATACCCTTGGAGCCGACGAGCAGCAGCCGGCGCACCGTCTCCTCCGGCGTGAGTCCCGCCCCGATGCACGCGCCGATCACGGCACCCATCGAGGTGCCGACGATCCGGGTGGGTACGATCCCCGCTTCCGCGAGCGCCCGGATCGCACCCGTGTGCGCGGCAGCTTTAGCGCCGCCGCCACTCAGGAGGAGCACCACGCCGGCGCCGGGCGTCATCCGCGCTTCATCTGCTCCCGATGCACCCGTGCGCGCTCGAACCGCGCCCTCTCCTCGTCGGTGTCGGGCACGAGCCGCGGCACCCGCTTGGGCTTGCCCTCCGGGTCGATGGCGACGAACACCGCGTGCGCCGTATGGGTATGCCGCCGCTCGCCGGTGCTCACTTTCTCGGCGTAGACCTCGACGGTGATGTCCATCGACGAGTTCCCGACGTAGTCCACGGTCCCCACGCAGGTGACCAGCGCGCCCACCGGTATGCGCTCACGGAAGTCCACCCGGTCGATGCTCGCCGTCACTGCCGGCCCGCCTGCATGGCGGATCGCCGCCACCGCGGCGGCCTGATCGACCAGTGCCATGAGGTGCCCGCCGAAGAGATCGCCGAGCACGTTCTGCATATGGGGCATGACGAAGGTGGAAATCTCGCCCCTGCTGTACGACATGGGGCGCGCGTCGGAGGTCATCGGGTGGTCTTGCTTCCGACCATCTGACATCCTCCCATCTAGTAGTCCACCGGCCTCAGATAGAACTCGCCGATCGCCGTCGGGCTCACCATCGCGACCGTTGGCAGCCGCCGCTTCCAGTGAGTGCCCCCCAGACGCTTCCGGACCAGCTCCACTTCCTCGGCGGTGTACCCGAACGCCTCGATGTCTTGTGGCTGATAGCCGAGCAGCAGCCAGTGGAGGATGCCGTCAGCTTTGTGATACGAGATGCCGAAGTCGCCCTCGTCGGTCTGGCCATGCACCAGATCGGCCGTGGCGGGCTTGGCGACGATCGCCTCGGGCACGCCCATGTGCCGCGCGAGCGCCCACACCTGGGTCTTGAACAGGTCGCCGATTGGATTCACCGGCGGGGAATCGTCGGCGTGCCAGGTGAAGTAGCCCAGCAGTCGCTCGCTCTTGTTGCCGGTACCGATCGGAAGCGCTGCGTGGCCGGCGGAAAGATCGAACAGCACGATCATGCGCGCCCGCGCCATCATGTTTCCCCTGCGGGTCGGGCTCACCTCCTCACCGATCGCGCTCACCAGTCCGTCCACCGCGCCGCTGATGTCCACGGTGCGAAGCGAGATGCCCAGCGACGTTCCCACTAATGCGGCGTGCTCCAGGCTCTCCGGGTTCGAGGTCCGATAGGGCATGCGGACGCCGAGCACGTTGGTGGGCCCGAGCGCTTCCGCGGCGAGGTATGCGACGAGCGCGCTGTCCACTCCGCCCGAGAGGCCGACCACGACCCGCTCGAATCCGCGCCGCCGCTGCACCTCGTCGCGGATGAACTCGACCAGCCATTGGCGCGTGAGCACGGGGTCGATGTCCAGCGAATTGTCGGGAACGGCCGGGAACGGGCGGGGACGGCGGGGAGCAGGCCTGGCTGCCGATGCCTTGTGCACCTTGCTCGTCTGTTCCCGTCTGTTCCCGTCTGTTCCCGCCTGTTCCCGCCCGTCGCCGCGTCGCGCGCGGTGCAGCGATCCCATCAAGTGCGGGAGCTTGATCTCGAGGTCGCCCAGAAGGGGCGTGTCGGCCCGCGCGCGGGTGATCTCGGCGAAGTCGAGCTGCGTGGGGATCAGCGCTTCCTCGAACAGCGGCGCGCGGGTGATCAGCTCGCCCCGCGGCGACCCGACCAGCGACCCGCCGATGAATCCCTTGCCGCCCTCGAAGCCCACCAGCTGCGCCAGCGCGACGTAGACCCCGTGTTCTTCCGCGATAGCTTGCACCAGGCGCTCCCACCGAAGCGCGCTGGCAGGGCGGCCGCCGTCGGCCGGCTGGATACCCCGCGCCGGGCTCGCGCTCGGAATCAGGATCACCTGCGCGCCGTCGAGCGCGCCGATCGTGGGGACGATGGAATGCCAGGCGTCCTCGCAGACGATGAGCGCCGCACGGCCCCAGGAGGTGTCGAATGCCTCGATAGCGCGACCCGCCTCGACGAAGCGTTCCTCGTCGAACACACCGTAGGTCGGCAGGAAGATCTTGCGATGCACGTGGCGGATGCCGGCATCGGTTCCACCCAGGGTCGCGTAGGTCGCCGAGTTGTAGAGTCGGTTGCGATGGACCTCGTAGAAGCCGAGCCCGATGTCCAGCGCCGGCGCGGCGGCATCGCGGTGTACCCGTGCCAGGTCCTCGAACAGCTTCTCTGCCGGCACCGCGAGGTCGCGGACGCCACCCTCGAGGAAGTAGCCGGTAAGGGCGGCCTCCGGGCCGAGGATCAGACCTGGCGGGGTGGGCCACGCTGCCGCCTCCCGGAAGAGGGCCCCGAAGCGGCAGAGGTTCTCTTCGTAGGCGCCTTTGCGGGGCCGAAACTGCGCAATCGCGAGGGTGAGCATGGAGACCGAAACATAAGTGAGCGGCTCACTGGTTACTTTTTCCCCCATGTCCACCGCGTTCGAGGCCCTCGCGGCCATTCCCAACGCCTGCCAGGCCCTTCCGACTGTCGTAACGGGCGGCCAGCCCTCCGCCGCCGACCTGGAGCGGTTCGCCGCCGCGGGCGGCGCGATCGTCCTGGACACCCGGGACCCAAGGGAGCCGCGTCCGCTCGACGAAACGGCCACCCTGCAACGACTTGGGGTTGGGTACGAGGTAGTGCCGATCGCCGCCGGGACGCTCACCGATGAAACCCTGGAACGAATCCGGGGCGTGCTCCGTACAGCCGGTACCAGGAACGTTCTCTTCCACTGCGCCAGCGGCAACCGGGTCGGCGCCGCGCTCGTTCCGTATCTGATACTGGATCAGGGGATGGACGAGGAAGACGCCGTCGTCCAGGCGCGACGCGTCGGGCTCAGAAGCCCGGAGCTGCTGGAGTGGGCGAGAGACTATGTGCGCCGGAAGCGAGGCGCATCCGACGATCCACCGAGGTAACATGCGCTGGCTCCATACCCTGCTGATTCTGCTCGCAGCCCCGCTTGCCGCCCAACAGTCCAAGCCGATCGACCCCGCCAACTTCGACACGACCTGCGCGCCCTGCAGCGACTTCTTCCGCTACGCGAACGGCGGCTGGCTCGATCGGGTGAAAATCCCCGGCGACCAACCCGGCTGGGGGGCGTTCAACGAGCTGCAGGAGCAGAACTTCACCGCGCTGCACGAGGTGCTTTCCGCCGCCGCGGCCGACGCCCGCACCACCACCGATCCGGATCTCCGCAAGCTGGGCACGTTCTACGGCACCTGCATGGACTCGACCGCAGTCGAGAAGGCCGGTGTCAAGCCGATCGCGCCCGATCTTGCCCGGATCCAGTCGGTGAAGAGCCGGAGCGAGCTGCCGGCCACCATCGCCTATCTCCACGGCATCGGGGTCCCGGCAGGGTTCGTGTTCCGGTCCACGCAAGATGCCAAGAACAGCACGCGCGTGATAGCGGAGGCGTACCAAGGTGGCCTGGGTCTTCCCGACCGCGACTACTACACCAAGGAAGATTCGAGTGCCCGGGCATTGCGCCAGCAGTACCAGGCTTACGTGAAGCGCATATTCGTGCTCGCGGGTCGAAGCGAGAGCGATGCGGCGAAGGCCGCCGCCGACGCGTTGACGATCGAAACCGCGCTGGCCCGCGCTTCCATGACGCCAGTGGAGCAGCGTGACCCAGAGGCGATCTATCACCTGACTCGGCTCGCCGACCTCGACGTGCAACATTCGCGGTTCGGGTGGAATCGCTACTTCCGCGCCGTCGGCCTCGGTGATATCGACGACCTCAACGTGGGGCAGCCCAAGTTCGTCGCCGCGGTCGACTCGCTGGCCGCCAACGCTTCGCTGGAAGTCTGGAAGAGCTATCTGGCGTGGCAGCTGCTGGCGGTCCGGGCTCCCACGTTGAGCGCGCCGTTGGTGAACGAGAGCTTCCGGTTCAACTCGACCGTGCTTCGTGGGGTCAAGGAAATGCGGCCCCGCTGGAAGCGCTGCCTGACCCGAACCGACGCGGCGATGGGCGAGATCCTGGGCAGGGCATACGTCGCGAAGCACTTTATGCCGGAAGCGAAGGCTCGCGCCCTCGAAATGGTCGGGAACATTCGGGCCGAACTGCGCGACCGGTTGGGCAAGCTCACCTGGATGACCGATGCCACCAAGGCGAAGGCCTTCGCCAAGCTCGACGCCATCGTCAACAAGATCGGCTATCCCGACCGCTGGCGGGACTACTCCTCGCTGCGGATAGAGCCCGTCGCGTTCGCCACCAATGTAAGCCGCGCCGACGCATTCGAGTTCCGACGCGACATGGCCAAGATCGGGAAGCCGGTAGACCGGAACGAGTGGCTGATGTCGCCGCCCACGGTCAACGCGTACTACAACCCGCCGGCGAACGAGATCGTGTTTCCGGCCGCGATCCTGCAGCCGCCGTTCTTCGATCCGAATGCCGACGACGCGGTTAACTATGGTGGCATCGGCGCGGTAATCGGCCACGAGATCAGTCACGGCTTCGACGATCAGGGCTCGCAGTACGACGACAAGGGCGCGCTCAAAAATTGGTGGACGAAGGAAGACGGCGACAAGTTCAAGGCCGCGACGGCGCACCTCGTCGCGCAGTACAACGCGTACTGTCCGATCCCCGCGACCGGCGACAAGCCGGCGC